>JAFAEH010000206.1 GCA_023424135.1 Actinomycetes bacterium
GGACGCGGCCGACCGCGCGTCGGCGGGGCCCGGCGGCCCCCGGGCGGGCGCCGGGCCGACGCGCGCGCCGGGGCTCGGCGAGCCGACGGTCTCGCCGATCGGGCTGAGCCCGGGCGACACGTGCCACGTCGACGTCGTCGACCGGTGGGGCAACCGGGTGTCGGCGACGCCGTCCGGCGGGTGGTTGCAGTCGAGCCCCGTGGTCCCCGGTCTCGGCCTGTCGCTGCCGACGCGCGCGCAGATGTTCTGGCTCGAGGAGGGGCTGGCGGCGAGCCTGGCGCCGGGCCAGCGTCCGCGCACGACCCTGAGCCCGGGGCTCGTGCTGGGTGACGGCCACGGGTTCGCGTTCGGCACGCCGGGCGGCGACCAGCAGGACCAGTGGACCGTCCCGTTCCTGCTGCGGCATCTGCTGGGCGGCCTGGACCTGCAGGCGGCGGTCGACGCGCCGACGTGGCACTCGTCGCACGTGCACGGCTCGTTCCACCCCCGCGGTCACGTGCCGCGCGGCGTGGTCGCGGAGTCGCGGCTGGGCGCGGGAGTGCTGTCGGCGCTCGCGGCACGGGGTCACGCGGTGCAGGACGCGGGGCCGTGGTCCCTCGGTCGGCTCAGCGCGGCGGGCGTGCGGGCCGACGGTCTGCTGGAGGCCGCGGCGAACCCGCGCGGTCAGCAGGGCTACGCGGTCGGACGATGACTCGCCGCGACCACCCTGTGATGCTCCCGTGACCTTGCTGTGACCTGCGAGGATGCCACGGACGGGTGAACACCCCGCGTCAGATGAGTGAACGATCAACCGGGACAGATGCCGCTCATCGGATGTCTCGTCCTGTCACAGGCGTTCTCATGAGGGTTCTATGAGGAAATGACCGCTGGGACGATTCAGACATCGGAGCACCGCTACGGTCACAGACATGCCCTACGACGTCGTGGATGCGCATCTGCAGGTGTGGGACCCGGAGACGGTCCACTACCCGTGGATGTCGCAGGATCCCTCCCTCCTGCACAGCACCTACCGAGTCCGCGACATCGGCGGAGCACTGGACGAGCACCACGTGGACGGCGTGGTGCTCGTCCAGTCCGCGGACAACCGCGCCGACAGCGAGCACCTGCTGTTCCAGGCACTGTGCTCGCCCCACGTCGTCGGCGTCGTCGCCTGGGTCCCCCTCGACACCCCCGACGAGGCCGTGGTGCAGCTCGACCACTGGCGCTCCGAGCCGGTGGTCGGCATCAGCCACCACGTGGACCGCGAGGACGACCCGCAGTGGCTGCTGCGCGCCAGCGTCGACGACGGCCTCGCGCTGCTCACCGAGCGCCGGCTCGTGCTCGACGTCCCGGCCACGACGCCCGAGCTGCTCACGCACGTCGCGACGCTCGCGGACCGCCACCCCAAGCTCACGTTCGTCGTCGACCACCTCGGCGCCCCGCCGCTCGCCGCGCTGCGCGCCGGTGACACGACCACGTGGCAACGCTGGACCACGGCGATCGACGCGGCCGCGCAGGCGCCCAACGTCGTCGCCAAGCTCGCGGGGCTCGGCCGCGCCGCCGGGCCCGGCTGGACGGTCGACGACGTGCGCCCGGCCGTCGACCACGCGCTGACCGCCTTCGGCGCCGACCGCCTCATGGCCGGCAGCGACTGGCCCACCGCGCTCGACGCGCACGGCACCTGGCAGGAGGTCTGGGGCGGGCTGCGCGCGACCCTCGACGGCCTCGACGACGCGGACGTCGCCCGGGTGATGGGCCGCACCGCCGTCGAGACGTACGGCATCCCGCCGCTCGTCCCCGAGCACTGAGCCGCCCGGCAGGGCAGCACCCCGGCCCGCCGGCACCGCGCCACCGGACGACGACGAGGACGAGCACGTGTCACGCACCCAGGACGTCGTCGAGGACGTCCAGCGCCTGATCCTCGACGGCGGGCTGCGTCCGGGCGACCGACTGCCCGCCGAGAAGGAGCTCGCCGCCGAGCTCGGTGTCTCGCGCGGCTCGCTGCGCGAGGGCGTCCGTGCACTCGTCGTCCTCGGCATCCTCGAGGCCCGGCACGGCGACGGCACCTACGTGACCGACCTCGACCCCGCGACGCTGCTGTCCCCCGTCGCGTTCTTCGCCGACCTGCCCGGCGACCAGACGTCGCTGCACGCGGTGCGTGCGACCCTCGAGACCGAGGCCGCGGGGCTCGCAGCCCTGCACATGACCGACGCGCAGGCCGCACGCGCGCGCGCCGCGCTCGACGACACGGCCCGCGCCCTGGTGGCCGGGCCCGACCCGGCACGGCTCGCCGACGCCGACCTCGCGTTCCACCGCGCCGTCGCCGAAGGCTCCGGCAACCCCGTCCTGGCGGCGCTGCTCGACGCGCTGTCGGGTGCGCACGCCCGCCGCCGCGTGTGGGACGAGCTGCACGAGCTCGCGGGAGACCGCACGTTCGAGGACCACGAGGCAATCTTCGCGGCGATCACGGCGCGTGACCCCGACCGTGCGCGGCTGCGGATGGCGATCCACATGATCGCGGTCGAGGACATGCTCACCACGACCAGCACCGACGGTCCCGCACCCCGCCGGCGGGGTGCACCCGAACCGGCCCCCACCCACTGACACCTGCGCCCACCCACTGACGCCTGCGCCCACCCGCCGCGCGCCTGGACCGCGCGCAGGCGCCGACCGGACGGGGGCCCGGCGGGCGCCCGACGGGACGGGTCCGGGGACGGTCAGGCCGTGCGGTCCGGGGTGGACGCGCGCAGGACGACCTCGGTCGGGACGGCCCGCACGCGCGGGTCGCCGCGGTGGTCCTCGAGCGCCAGGTCGGTCGCCAGCCGGCCCACCTCGACCAGCGGCACACGGACCGTGGTCAGCGCGGGCACGACGTCACGCAGCGTGAGGATGTCGTCGAACCCGGCCAGCGCGACGTCCTGCGGCACCCGCACGCCGAGGTCGCGCGCGGCGGCGAGCGCACCCAGCGCCATCACGTCGTTCACCGCGAACACGACGTCGACGTCGGCGCCCACCGACAGCAGCTCGCGCATCGCGGCCTCACCGCCCTCGTGCGTGAACTCGCCGGGCACGACGTGCGACGGGTCGACGGGGTCCCCGAGCTCGGCGAACGCCGCGACGAAAGCCTGGCGGCGCTCACGGGCGGTCAGGTGCCGCTCCGGCCCGCCCAGCACCGCGGGTCGCCGGTAGCCGCGCGCGTGCAGCGCACGCGCGAGCGCGGCGGCGCCGGCCGCGTTCTCGACGACCACGGTGTCGACCCCGAGCACCGGCTGCCCCACGAGCGCGGCGGACCCGCCGGACGCGACGTAGTCCGCGAGCGCGGAACGCATCGTCCCGTTGGCCGGCTCGTCGTCGTACCGGCCGCCGGCGACGACGATCGCCCGCGCCCGCTGGCGCCGCAGCAGCCGCACGAGCTCGACCTCGCGCTGCGGCTCGTGCTGCGTGCTGGTCAGGGTCACCTGCAGCGACGCCGCGTCCGCGGCCCCGGTGACGCCCGCGGCGATCGACGAGAAGTACGGATCGGTGATGTCGTGCACGACGAGGCCGAGCGACGTCGTGCGACCACGGGCCATCGCCTGGGCGTTCGCGTCGGGCATGTACCGCAGCCGCTCGGCGGCCTCGAGGACCCGGTCGCGCAGGTCAGGACGCACCGTGCGGTTGGCGCTGCCGTTGATCGCACGCGACGCGGTCGCGAGCGACACCCCCGCCTCCCGGGCGACGTCGCTCAGGGTCACACTCGAGGCCATGGTCGAAGGCTAGGGCACCGGTGACCCGGCACGCGCCAGCCTGGCCGGGAACGGCGTCGAGGCGCGACCGGCGAGCCTCGTCAGCGGTCGACGCGCGCGCTGCCCCCGCCGGCGAGCTTGAGCACCTCGGCCTTGGTGGCCATCGTCGTGTCGCCGGGCGTCGTCATCGCGAGCGCGCCGTGCGCGGCACCGTACTCGACGGCCGTCGCGAGCGGCTGCCCGTCGAGCAGGCCGAACGCGAGCCCGGAGGCGAACGAGTCGCCGCCGCCGACGCGGTCGAGGATCTCCAGCCCGGGCCGGTGCGTGGCCTGCACCAGGCCCGACGCCCGCGACCAGGCGATCGCTCCCCAGTCGTTGACGGTGGCGGTGCGCACGGTGCGCATGGTGGTCGCGATGACCTGGAAGTTCGGGTACTCGGCGGCCACGCGCTCGATCATCGCCGCGAAGGTGTCGACCTCGAGGTCGGACAGGTGCTCGTCGACCCCCTCGACCTCGAACCCGAGGGAGGCCGTGAAGTCCTCCTCGTTGCCGATCATGACGTCGATGTGCGGCGCGATGGTCCGGTTGACCTCCTGCGCACGGGCCTGCCCGCCGACGGCCTTCCACAGCGACGGCCGGTAGTTCAGGTCGTAGGACACGACCGTGCCGTGGCGCCGTGCGACCGTGACGGCCTCGATGACGGTCTCGGCCGCGGAGTCGGACAGCGCCGCGAAGATGCCGCCGGTGTGGAACCAGCGCACGCCGAGCTCACCGAACAGGTGCTCCCAGTCGACGTCCCCGGGTGCGAGCTGCGAGGCCGCGGTGTGACCGCGGTCGGACACGCCGACGGCGCCGCGCACGCCGAAGCCGCGCTCGGTGAAGTTCAGGCCGTTGCGGACGTCGCGCCCGATGCCGTCGTACGGCAGCCACCGCACGAAGGACGTGTCCATGCCGCCCTGCAGCATGAAGTCCTCGACGAGGCGGCCGACCTCGTTGTCCGCGAGCGCCGTGACGATCGCGGCACGCAGCCCGAAGGCCCGCCGCAGGCCGCGCGAGACGTTGTACTCACCGCCGCCCTCCCACGCACGGAACTGCCGGGCGGTGCGGATGCGCCCCTCGCCGGGGTCGAGGCGCAGCATCACCTCGCCGAGGGAGACCGCGTCGTAGCGGCACTCGGACACCGGGCGGATGCTCAGGTCTGACATCGTCGACTCCTGCGTCGTCGGGAACGGAGACCCCGCGCCTGTCGCGAGAGCACGATCGGATCGCTCGCTCGCGCACGGGGGAACGTGCAGTAGGGAACGTGCAGTAGGGGACGTGCTGTGAGGGGACGTGCTGTCGGGGGTGACAGAGCGATCGGATCGCACTCTCACGCCCCGGGGTCGTGCAGTAGGGAACGTGCTGTCAGGGCTGACAGGGCTGACAGGGCTGACAGGGCTGACAGGGCTGTAGAGGGTGACAGAGCGATCGGATCGCTCTCTCACGCCCCCGGGGGTGGGTGGCTAGCCCTGGGGACGAGCGTCTGGGGAGGAGCGGGGTGGGTGACCGAAGTCGGTCAGGGGGTGGGACGGAGGGACGAGGCGAGGGCGACGGCGTCGGCGACGAGGCGGCGCACGCCGTCGACGTCACCGGCCCGCACGAGGTCGCGCGGGACCATCCACGAGCCGCCGACGGCGGCGACAGAGGGCAGCGCGAGGTAGTCGCCCAGGTTCTTCGGCCCGACGCCGCCCGTGGGCACGAACCGCACGCCGCCGAACGGCGCGGCGAGCGCCGCGATGGCCGGCGCACCGCCGGACGTGCCAGCGGGGAAGAACTTCACGGTGCTGACACCGAGCTCGAGCGCGGCCTGCACCTCGGTCGCAGTGACGGCACCGGGCAGCGCGAGGACGCCGTGCTCGGCGCACCGCTCGACGACGGCGCGCGACGTGCCCGGCGAGACGACGTAGTCGGCGCCGGCGGCGACGGCCTGGTCGACCTGCGCGGGGGTCAGCACCGTGCCGGCGCCGACGAGCACGTCACCGCGGGCGCGCAGCACGCGGATCGCCTCGGCCGCCGCGGCGGTGCGGAAGGTCACCTCGGCGACCGGCAGACCGCCGTCGACGAGGGCGGTCGCCAGCGCGTCGGCGTCCTGCGCGTCGTCGATCACGACGACGGGCACGAGCCGGTGCGCGGCGAGGCGCTCGAGCACGGCCTGCGGGCCGGACGCGGCGGTCTCGACCTGCGGGGCGGGGGGTGCGTCGGTCACGGCCGGGCCTCCTGGGGAACGGGGACGTCCGCCGCGTCCTCGCGACGGAAAGCGCTTGCCTCCCGCCGAGCATACGCCTTCCGCGGCAGCTCGTACGCCAGGTCCACGGCCGTCTCGAGCGCCTCGTCCAGGTCCAGGCGGTGCTCGACGACGAGCCGCGCCAGGAACCCTGCGTCGATCCTGCGGGACAGGTCGTGCCGTGCCGGGATCGACAGGAACGCACGCGTGTCGTCGACGAACCCCGTCGTGTTGGCGAACCCCGCGGTGTCCGTCACCGCCTCCCGGAACCGCCGCATGCCGTCCGGCGTGTCCAGGAACCACCACGGCGCCCCCAGACGCACCGCCGGGTACACGCCGGCCAGCGGCGCGAGCTCGCGGCTGAAGGTGTCCTCGTCGAGCGTGAACAGCACGAGACGCAGGTTCGGGTGGTGACCGAACGCCGACAGCACCGGTCGCAGGGCCCGCACGTACTCGGTCGCGACGGGGATGTCGTAGCCGACGTCGTGACCGCGCTGCGCCAGCACCCGCGGGTCGTGGTCGCGCAGCGCACCCGGGTGCAGCTGCATCACCAGACCGTCCTGCGTGGACATGCGCGCCATCTCGTAGAGCATGTGCCCGCTGAAGGCCTGCGCCGCAGCCGGGTCGACGTCGCCGCGCAGCGCCGCCGCGAAGACCGCGGCCGCGTCCACCTCGTCGAGCGGCGTCGTGTCCGCGAGCACGTGCCCGTGGTCCGTCGCACGCGCACCCGCGTCGACGAACGCCCAGCGCCGCACCTCGAGGGCCCGCAGGAAGTCGCGGTACGAGCCGATCGGCACACCCGCACGCTCCCCGAGCAGCGCGACGTCCTCCGCCCAGCCCGGGCGGTCGACGTGCAGCACGGCGTCCGGCCGGAAGGTCGGCACCACGCGCTCGCCCCAGCCGCGCGACGCCAGGTCCGCGTGGTCCGCGAGCGTCGCCGACGCGGGGTCGGTCGTCGCGATGATCTCGATGTCGAACCGGTCGAGCAGCGCGAGCGGGCGGAAGTCCGGCTCCGCCAGCCGGGCCGCGATCGCGTCGTACGACGCGTCCGCGGTCGCGGCCGACAGCCGCTCGGTGAGGCCGAACACCTCGACCAGCACGTGCTCCATCCAGAAGCGCGTCGGCGTGCCACGGAACAGGTGCCAGTGCGACGCGAACGCGCGCCAGATCTCGCGCGGGTCCGTCTCGACCGGGCCGCCGTCGCGTCGGGGCACGCCGAGGGCGTCGTGCGGGACACCCTGCGAGACGAGCATCCGCACCAGGTAGTGGTCGGGGACGACGAGCAACGAGGCCGGGTCACCGAACGGCTCGTCGCGCGCCAGCAGACCCGCGTCGACGTGCCCGTGCATCGACACGATCGGCAGGTCGCGCGTCGCGTCCAGGATCTGCCGTGCGACGGGTCGCGTCACGGGGTCCGCGGGCAGGGCACGGTCGGGGTGCAGCGCCCAGCGGGGAGCAGCGGCTGCGGGGTCGGGCATGCGGGTCCTCCAGCGCCGGGCCGCGACGGCGCAGCGGTGCGCCGTCGCAGTGCGAGCGGCGGTCGCCGCCCACCACGGTGAATACGTTTGCAGTCCGACCTTGCCATCGCGACAGCCTTGATGCAAGGTCTCGGTCCCGTGCTTGCACAGACACCTGGACACGTGCTGAAATCGGTTTCATCGCACGCCCGGCGATGGCATGGCACCGGGCACCGACGCGGAGGAGCACCGATGGCCGTCACGCTGCGCGACGTCGCGCGCGCCGCCGGCGTCTCCCCCGCCACCGCGTCCCGCGCACTGTCCGCGCCCGACCTCGTCGCCCCCGAGCGCCGCGAGCTCGTCCGCCGCGTCGCACGCGAGCTCGGCTACCGCCCGAACCGCGCGGCGCGCGAGCTCATCACCGGCCGCAGCGGCCACCTGTGCCTCGTCGTGCCGGACCTCGAGAACCCGTTCTTCTCCGCCGTCGCCAAGGCCGTGCAGGCCCGGGCGCGCGCGGCCGGGCAGGCCGTCGTCGTCGCCGACGCCGAGGAGGACCCGCTGCTCGAGGCCGAGCTCGTCGCCCAGCTCGGTGCCCAGGCCGACGGCGTGCTGCTGTGCTCCCCCCGCATGTCCGCCGAGGACCTCGCCGACGTCGCCGCCGACGACCGGCCCGTCCTGCTCGTCAACCGCGAGGGCGCCGGGCTGCCGTCCGTCGTCGTCGACAACCGCGACGGGATCCGCCAGGCCGTGCGCCACCTGCACGCACTCGGCCACCGCCGCATCGCCTACGCCGGCGGCCCGGCAGGATCGTGGTCCGACGCGCGGCGCCGCGACGGGCTCGCGACGCTGGACGTCGACGTCGACGTCGTCGACCTGGGCGCGCACGCCCCCGTCTTCGCCGGCGGCGTCGCCGCAGCGGACCTCGCCGTCGCCAGCGGCGCGAGCGCCGTCCTGACGCACAACGACCTCATGGCGCTCGGCGTGCTCGACCGGCTGCGCACACGCGGCGTGCGCGTCCCGCAGGACCTGTCGGTCGTCGGGTTCGACGACGCGGCCGTCGCGACCCTCGTCACCCCCGCGCTCACGACCGTCGCGGTGCCCCTCGCGCGGCTCGGCCGCACCGCGGTGGACCTGCTGCTCAGCCCGCACGACGACGTGCCGCACCGCGTGCTGCCCGTCGAGCTGGTCGTGCGCGGGACGACCGGACCCGTGCCGTCGTCACCCGCCGCGGCGTCCTGACCCCGACCGCTCCCACGCCCCGCCCGGCCCACCCTGCGACCCGCCCGCCCACGACTTCTCCCGCCCGCCCTGTACCTCTCCCCGACCACGTCACCCACGGAGCCGTCATGACCCTGCCCCGCCTGTCCGCCGCCCGCTGGTCCGAGCGCGCCGCGCGCGGTCTGCCCGAGACGGTCACCGGGCCGGCGGTGGACCCCGCCGCGCTGACGATCGGCCAGGTGCACCTGGGCATCGGCGCGTTCCACCGCGCGCACCAGGCCGTCTGCACCGAGGACGCCGCGGCCGCCACGGGCGAGACCGGCTGGGGCCTGCTGGGCGTGACGCAGCGCAGCCCGCGCGTCGCCGAGCAGCTCGGCCCCCAGGACGGGCTGTACGGCGTGCTGACGACGGGCGCCGACGCGTCGAGCCTGCGGGTGATCGGCTCGGTGCGCGACGTCGCGTTCCCCGGCCGGGACACACCGCGCGTGCTCGACACGCTCGCAGCGCCGACCACCCACGTCGTGAGCCTGACGGTCACCGAGAAGGGGTACCGCCGCATCGCCGGCGGCGGTCTCGACGTCGGCGCGGACGACGTCGCCGCGGACCTCGCGTCCGCGACCGCCGAGCTGCGCGACGCGTCCGACGCGCCCGCGAGCACCCCGATCGGCATGCTCGTCCGCGGGCTCGTGCGCCGCCACCGCACGTCCGGCGCCCCCCTGACGGTCGTGTGCTGCGACAACCTCACGGACAACGGCGCGGTCCTCGCGGGCCTGGTCGGCGAGGCCCTGCGTGCCGTCCCGGGGGCCGACGACGTCGCGGCCTGGGTCGCGTCGTCCGTGCGCTTCCCGTCGACGATGGTCGACCGGATCGTCCCCGCGACCACGGACGCGCACCGCGCGGAGGCGGCCGCGCTGCTCGGGCTGCACGACGAGGCGCTCGTCGTCGGCGAGCCGTTCTTCCAGTGGGTCGTCGAGGACGCGTTCGCCGGGCCCCGGCCCGCGTGGGAGCGCGCCGGTGCGACGTTCACGCACGACGTCGCACCGTACGAGCGCGCCAAGCTCCGCGTGCTCAACGCGACGCACTCCACCCTCGCGTACCACGGCGCCCTGCGTGGGTACGCGACGATCGCCGAGGCCGTCGCGGACCCGGAGCTCGAGGCGCTCGCCCGTGCACTCGTCGACGACGACGTCCTGCCCACGCTCGTCGCACCCGACGGCATGGAGCTGCACGCGTACCGCGACGAGGTGCTGCACCGCTTCGCGAACCCCCGCACGGGGCACACGACCGTGCAGGTCGCGATGGACGGCTCGCAGAAGCTGCCGGTGCGCCTGCTCGGGACCGTCGCCGACAGGCTCGCGGCCGGTGCCGTGCCCGTGGCAGCGGCGCACGCGGTCGCCGGATGGGTCGCGTACGTGCGCGCGGCGTCGGCAGGGACGCTCGTCGTCGCCGACCGGCCCGTGACGCTCGACGACCCGATGGCGGCACGTCTGGCGCAGGCCGTCGCCGGCCCGGACCCGGTCGAGGGCGTCTTCGCGCTGCGCGAGGTCTTCCCCGAGGCGGTCGCGTCGTCGACGCCGTTCCGCGACGCGGTGACCGCCGCCCTCCGCGACCTCACCCCCTGACCCCGCCCCACCCCCACCCACTCACCCGCCGCCCCCGCCCTGCCCCCACTCACCCCCTCACCTGCTCCGCCGAACTCGGGCTTTGGCGGCTTCTGACGCCTCAGAAGCCGCCAAAGTCCGAGTTCGGCGTGGTGTTGGGGTTCGGAGGTGCGGCGGGGCCGAGGTCCAGGTGGCGGCGGGGTGGGGTTGAGTCGGCGGTGGGGTTGAGTCGGCAGTGGGGTTGACGGTGGGGCGTGGCGGTCCGGTACAGTGACGGAAAGCGCATTCCTCCCGCTCGGGACCGCGCCCCCAGACCACCCCGGCGACGACGCCGTGACGTACGGAGAGCCCCCATGACCACCCGCACCCTGCGCATCGCCATGAACGGCATCACCGGACGCATGGGCTACCGACAGCACCTCGTGCGCTCGATCCTGCCGATCCGCGAGCAGGGCGGTGTGACCCTCCCCGACGGCACGCGCGTGCAGGTCGAGCCGGTGCTCGTCGGACGCAACGCCGACAAGGTGCGCGAGGTGGCCGACCGGCACGGCGTCGAGCACTGGACGACGGACCTGCAGGGCGCGATCCACGACCCCGCGACCGACATCGTGTTCGACGCGTCGATGACGAGCCTGCGTGCCGCGACGCTCACCGAGGCCATGAAGGCCGGCAAGCACATCTACACCGAGAAGCCGACGGCCGAGACCCTCGACGACGCGATCGAGCTCGCCCGGCTGCGCGCGACCACCGGCGTCACGGCCGGCGTCGTGCACGACAAGCTCTACCTGCCGGGCCTGGTCAAGCTGCGCCGCCTGGTCGACGAGGGCTTCTTCGGCCGGATCCTGTCGCTGCGCGGCGAGTTCGGGTACTGGGTGTGGGAGGGCGACGTGCAGCCCGCGCAGCGCCCGTCGTGGAACTACCGCACGGCCGACGGCGGCGGCATGACCGTCGACATGTTCTGCCACTGGAACTACGTGCTCGAGGGGATCGTCGGCCGCGTGCGCACGGTGTCCTCGCAGACGGCCACGCACATCGGCACGCGCTGGGACGAGCAGGGGCAGCCCTACGAGGCGACGGCCGACGACGCCGCGTACGGCATCTTCCAGCTCGAGACCCCGGGCGGCGACCCGGTGGTCGCCCAGATCAACTCGTCGTGGGCCGTGCGGGTGCACCGCGACGAGCTCGTCGAGTTCCAGGTCGACGGCACCGACGGCTCCGCGGTCGCCGGGTTGTTCCACTGCGTCGCGCAGCCCCGCTCGGCCACCCCCAAGCCCGTGTGGAACCCCGACCTGCCGACCACCGAGAAGTTCCGCGACCAGTGGCTCCCGATCCCCGCCAACGCCGAGCTCGACAACGGGTTCAAGGCGCAGTGGGAGGAGTTCCTCGTCGACGTCGCCCTGGGCCGCCCGCACCGCTTCGACCTGCTGTCGGCCGCGCGCGGCGTCCAGCTCGCCGAGCTCGGCCTGCGCTCGTCCGACGAGGGGCGCCGCCTCGACGTCCCCGAGATCGCGCTGTGAGCACACCCGTCGCCCCCGTCGGGCAGGCCGCCCCGGGGCGTCGCGACGACCTCGCACGCCTGTCGCTCAACACCGCCACGACCAAGCACCTCACGCTCCCCCAGGCCGCGCAGGCCGCGGCGGACGCGGGCCTGTCGTCCGTCGGCCTGTGGCGCGACCGCGTGCAGGAGGTCGGCGCGGACGTCGCCGCGAAGGTCGTCGCGGACCACGGCCTGCGGGTGTCCTCGCTGTGCCGCGGCGGCTTCCTGACGACGCCGGACGACGACGCCGCACGCGTGGCCCTCGACGACAACCGCCTCGCGATCCGCGAGGCGGCGACGCTCGGGACGCACGAGCTCGTCATGGTCGTCGGCGGGCTGCCCGCCGCGTCCGGACCGGGTGGTCCCGCGCTCCCGTACCCGGGGAGCAGCCCGCGGGCGACGGGCCCCGACGACCCGGCGCGCGACGTCGTCGCCACGCGCCAGCGCGTCGCGGACCGCATCGGCGAGCTCGCCCCGTACGCGGCCGCGCACGGCGTGCGCCTGGTCCTCGAGGCCCTGCACCCGATGTTCGCCGCCGACCGGGCCGTCATCTCGACGCTCGGCCAGGCGCTCGACCTCGCCGCACCGTTCGAGCCGGACGTCGTGGGCGTCGTCGTGGACACCTACCACGTGTGGTGGGACCCGGACCTGCAGCGGCAGATCGCCCGCGCGGGCGCCGAGGGGCGCATCGCCGGGTACCAGGTGTGCGACTGGGTGCTGCCGCTGGCGGCCGAACCGCTGAACTCGCGCGGGCACGTGGGCGACGGGTACGTCGACTTCGCGACGATCACCCGGTGGGTGCGCGACGCCGGGTACACCGGTGACGTCGAGGTCGAGATCTTCCACGAGGACGTGTGGGCCGCGCCCGCCGCCCAGACCCTCGCGACCATGGCCGACCGGCACGTGCGGCACGTCCTGCCGCACCTGTGACACCGAGGCACCGCGACGCCACGACGGCGTGACGGACCGCATAGGCGACGCACAGAGATTCACCCGCCCCACGACCCGGAACACCCCTGACCGGCGCGCCCGGTTTGGTTGACTTCCCGCCGTGATCCGCCCCGGCCGCCGCGCCCTGCTCGTCCCGTTCACCGCCGTCGCGCTCGCCGCGACCCTCACCGGGTGCGGAGCGATCGTCGACTCGCTCCTCGGGGACTCCCCGTCCGACGCCCAGCGCGACGAGCCCGGCGGGGAGATCACCGCCGCGTCCGACGCCGACGTCTTCTCGCTCCAGGTCGGCGACTGCCTGGACTACGCGTCGCAGGCCGACGACGAGCAGGAGCTCTTCACGCTCCCCGTCGTGCCGTGCGGTGAGCACCACGACACCGAGATCTACGCCGAGAAGCACCTCACGGACGAGGAGTTCGCGACGATCGACACCGTCGCCGACGAGTTCTGCTACGGCGAGTTCGCCGCGTACGTCGGCACGTCGTACGAGGAGTCGACCCTCGACTACTCGATGTTCACACCCACCGACCTCAGCTGGGAGCAGGGCGACGACGTGCTGCAGTGCGTCGTGGTGCACCTCGACGGCGGTCTGACGGGGAGCATGCGCGGCTCGGGGCTGTGACCTGCGGGCCCCTCACCCCGCGGCGCGCAGCGTCGCGACGTCCACCGCGACGCGCGTGACGTCGACGGGCGCCGGCACCAGGCCCTCGGCGGCGTAGAGGTCGGCGACGCGCGCGAGCTCGGCGGCGAACGCGTCGTCCGCGGGCCCGAGCGTCGGCGTCGCGAGCGTCCCGAGCG
>JAFAEH010000208.1 GCA_023424135.1 Actinomycetes bacterium
GCGCTGCTGCGCGGCCGTGGGTACGGCAACCTCGTCCTGGTCGGGACCGACGACCCGGACCTGCTCGACGACGCCGTCCTGGCCCGCGCGCTGCGTGCGCTGCCAGCGCCCGCCCGGCTGCTCACGCGCGACGAGACCCGCGCCTTCGCCGGCGTCGCGCTGCCCCGGCACGACCGGCCCGACCCAGCCGCCACGACGACGCACTGACGTCGGACGGACGCGACGGCCGCCGCGCGGTCCCGCCCGGGGACGACGCGGGGCCGCACCCCACAAGGGTGCGGCCCCGCGCGTCAGCCCGCCCGGCGCGCGGCCGGGCAGGGGGTCACAGCGGGCGGACGTGCTCCGCCTGCGGACCCTTCTGGCCCTGCGTGATCTCGAACTCCACGCGCTGCCCCTCCTCGAGCGTGCGGTAGCCCTGCACGTCGATGGCCGAGTAGTGGACGAAGACGTCGGCGCCGCCGTCGTCCTGGGCGATGAACCCGTAGCCCTTCTCGGCGTTGAACCACTTGACCGCACCGTGTGCCATGTCCCGCGTCCTTCTGCTTCCCACCGGTGAACGCCGGGGCCCGGTGCCCGCGGCGCGCCGCAATGCCTCACGACCTGCACCGGGTGGTGCGGCCCCGCCACGGCGGGGCCCGGCGGAACCCCGCGGCCGCACGCCTGTCGACGCGCCGCCGCACGTCCGGTCGAGCGTCCGTACGTCACTGCAACGGCTGCATCCTCGCACGCAGGATGTGGCGTACGCCACGTCGAAGTGGACGCTCGTCCCGGATCGAAGGCAACGATCCGGTCACGGTGGCCGCGCCGCCCGACGCGGTCCGCGGGCCGGGAACCGGCGCGACGACCTCAGTCGGCGCCGCGGACGTCGTCGCCCGCGCCGGCCGGCCCCTCGGTCTGCTCCGCCAGGAACCGCTCGAGCTCGGCCCCGATCTCCTCGGCGGTCGGCAGGTCGGTCGCCTGCGCGAGCAGGCTCGTGCGCCCGACGCTGCGCGTGAACGCGTCGTACTGCTCCTCGAGCGCCTGCACCACCGCCGCGACCTCGGTGGACCCGGCGACCTGCCGCTCGACCTCCTGCATCGCGTCGGCCGCGGCCGGCTCCAGCTCCGCCAGCCCGAGGTCCAGGCCGGTCGACCGCTCGACGTGACGCAGACCCGCGAGACCCGCGGCCGGGAACGGTGACTGCGCGAGGTAGTGCGGCACGTGGACGGCGAACCCCATCGCGTCGTGCCCCGCCTCACCCAGGCGCAGCTCGAGGAGCGCCGACGCGCTCGCCGGCACCTGCACCGTGCCGAAGAACGACGTGTGGTCGGCCACGAGCTCGGCACGGGTCGCGTGCGCCGTGACCGAGACGGGCCGGGTGTGCGGCACACCCATCGGGATGCCGTGCAGGCCCACGACGAGCGGGACGTCGAAGCGCTCGACGACCTGACGCACGGCGGCGACCCAGCGCTCCCACTGCACGTCGGGCTCGAGCCCGTGCAGCAGCAGGAACGGCACACCCTGCGCGTCGGTGAGCAGGTCGACGACGATCTCGGGTACGGCGTAGTGCGTCCAGCCGGAGTCGAACGTCATCGCGGGCCGGCGCGAGCGGTAGTCGACCAGCTGGTCGGCGTCGAAAGTGACGAGCCGCTCGCCGGTGCCGGCGCGCAGCAGGTGGTCCACGGCGACCTGACCCGCCTGACCGGCGTCGACGAAGCCCTGCACCGCGTGCACCAGCACGGGGCCCGTGCCGCGTGCGGCCGTGGCGTCGACGCGCTCGGCCACGTCGACGTCGACGTCGTAGATGTCCCGGGGGTCCAGCATGCTCTCCACTCGCCTCTCGTCAGGGTCGAGCGGTACAACGCCGCGGGCGGCCCGGGTCTTCCCGGACGGCGTGCGCGGCCCGCGCCGGGGCGCGTCAGCGCGTCGGCAGGCGCACGACCTCGACGAAGAACTCGTCGATCTGCCGGACCACGTCGATGAAGCGGTCGAAGTCGACCGGCTTGGTCACGTACGCGTTGGCGTGCAGCGAGTAGCTGCGCACCACGTCCTCCTCCGCCTCGGACGTCGTCAGCACGACCACCGGGATCGCACGCAGCGCGGCGTCGGACTTGAGCGCCTCGAGGACCTCGCGCCCGTCCATCCGGGGCAGGTTGAGGTCGAGCAGGATGAGGTCGGGCGTCGGGGCGTCGGCGTGCTCGCCCTCCTTGCGCAGGAACTCCAGGGCGCTGACACCGTCGGCCACGACCGACAGCCGGTTGCGGACCTTGTTGTGCTCGAACGCCTCACGGGTCATGAGGACGTCGCCCGGGTCGTCCTCCACCAGGAGCACGTCGATCGGCTTCTGCTCGGACATGTCAGCTCCGTCCTGCGTCCCCGGGGTCGGGGTCGTCGTCGGCCGCAGGCAGCGTCCAGCGGATGCTGGTGCCCTCCCCCGCGGTCTCGGGGATCCAGATGCGACCGCCGTGGAACTCGACGATCTTCTTGCACAGCGCGAGGCCGATGCCGGTGCCCTCGTACAGGTCCTTGGCGTGCAGCCGCTGGAAGATGACGAACACCCGCTCGGCGTACTGCTGGTCGATCCCGATGCCGTTGTCGCGGCACTCGAGCTCCCAGGCGCCCTCGACGCGTCGCGCGCTGACGTGCACGCGGGGCTCACGGTCGGGGTGGCGGAACTTCACGGCGTTCCCGACGAGGTTCTGGAAGAGCTGCACGAGCAGCGGCTCCTCGCCGCGCAGGACGGGCAGGTCGTCGTGCGTGACGACGGCCCCGGCCTCGTCGAGCCGCTGCGAGAGCTGGTCGCACGCACGGTCGAGCGCGACCGCGAGGTCCACGTCGACGACCTCGCCGCCGACGCGACCCACGCGCGAGAAACCGAGCAGGTCCTGGATGAGGCGCTGCATGCGCTTGGCCCCGTCGACCGCGAACTCGATGTACTGGTCGGCGCGCTCGTCGAGCTGGCCGCCGTACCGCTTCTGGAGCAGCTGCGTGAAGCTGGCGATCTTGCGCAGCGGCTCCTGCAGGTCGTGCGAGGCGACGTAGGCGAACTGCTCGAGGTCGCGGTTCGACCGGCGCAGCTCCTCGGCCTGCTCGGTCAGCCGCTCGTGCGCGTCGGCGATCTCCTCGCGCGAGGACCGCAGCTCGGCGAGCTGGTCGACGAGCGTGACACGCATGTGCTCGACATCGGCCACGAGGTCCTCGATCTCGCCCGGCCCCTCGACGCGCACGACGTGCCCGAGGTCGCCCTGGCTCACGGCGCGCGTCGCACGACGCAGCTCGTTGACCGGCACGAGCACCCAGCGGCGCAGCGCGACCCACAGCGCGACGCCCGTCGCCACCGCCGCGACCACCAGCAGCAGCACGATCGCACCGGACAGCGAGGTCCAGCGGTTGAGCTCGTCGACCGCGTGCAGACGGTTGCCGCGCAGCTCGTCGACGTACGCCTCGATCGCGACCCGCGCGTCGTCGAACAGCAGACGCCCGGCCTCGACCTGCTCGGCCTCGACCGACCCCGGCCCCTCGGCGCGGACCTGCGCGATCGTGGGCGTCGCGAACTCGTCGTGCCACCGCTCGGCCGCATCGGCCGCCTCGCGGGCGGCCGTGAGCAGGCGCGGGTCCTTGGCGGTGCGCTCGATCTCGTCCGCGAGCGCGGTGAACGTGACGGCCGCCTCACGCGAGCGCTCGTACGGCTCGAGGGTGACCTCGTCACCGGTCAGGGCGAAGCCGCGCACCGCGGTCTCGGCGTCCACGACCCGCACGTACGCCGAGTCGGCACGCGTGACGGCCTCGAAGTAGACCTCCGTGACCTGGTGCTGCGACGCGAGCGTGCGTGCCAGCACGAACCCCGCCGCGAGCAGCACGAGGCCCAGCAGGACACCGGCGGTGGCCAGCAGGAGCGTCAGGCGTCGGCGCAGCGTCGTCGAGCGCGCGACGCCGTCGCCGACGGCGTCGCTCACGCGCGCCACCCGACCAGCACGACGGCGGCGTCGTCCACGAGGTCGCCCCCGTGGCGGGCCCGCACGGTCGACAGCAGGCGCCCCAGGACGCGGTCCTCGTCGGCGCGCAGCGTGCCGTCGTCGCCCCCGTCCTGCGGCCGCCCGTCGGGTGCGTCGTGCAGCGTGAGGTCCGCGACCTGCAGCAGCCCGGACTTGCCGAGGCGCTCACCGCCCCCGCCGACCGTCGCCTCGAGCAGCCCGTCCGTGTAGAGCAGCACGCGCCACGAGTCGCCGAGGTCGAGCCGCTGCGCGGGCCAGCCACCACCGACGGGGATGCCGAGCGCGCGTCCCCGCAGCCCGGACGGCAGGAGCCCGGCGGGCGGACCCAGCAGCACCGGCACCGGGTGGCCCGCGAGGTACAGGTCGGCGCTGCGACGGTCAGGCAGGACCGCGAGCATCGAGACCGTCGTGAAGACCTCGGGCCGTGCCCTCTCGGCGACCAGCACGCGCTCGAGGAGACCCAGGATCTCGTCGGCGGCGATCCCGGCGAGCACGAGCGTGCGCCAGGCGGTGCGCAGCGTCGCGCCGAGGGCCGCCTCGTCGGGCCCGTGCCCGCACACGTCGCCCACCAGCACCAGCACGGTGCCGTCCGGGCGCTCGACGACGTCGTAGAAGTCGCCGCCGAGCAGGCCGTCGCGTCCCGCGCGGTAGGCGACGCGGACCTCGAGCCCCTCGTCGTCGACGGCCGGGGTGGGCAGCAGCGCACGTTCGAGCCGGTTGGTCTCGGCGGCGCGCACGAGGCTGCGGTACAGCGCACGTCCGGTGTCCTCGAGCCGACGGCGCTGGACGGCGTACCGCACGGAGCGGGCCAGCAGGTCGCCGTCGACGTCGCCCTTGACGAGGTAGTCCTGGGCGCCGGCCGCGACCGCCTCGACACCTGCGTGGGTCCCGGTCAGGCCGGTCAGGACGACGACCGGGGGCGCACCGGCCTCGAGCACGCGCTGCAGCGCGCCCATCCCCATCGCGTCGGGCAGGCCGAGGTCGAGCAGCACGCAGTCGGCGTCGAGGTGCAGCAGCGCCTCGTCGACCGAGCGCGCCCACACCGTCTCGTGGGGCAGCCCGGCGTCCCGCAGGTGCTCACGCACGAGCAGCGCGTCGCCCTCGTCGTCCTCGACGAGCAGGATCCGCAACGGCGCGTCCTCGTCGACGGGTGCGCCGGGGTGCACGCCGTCGCGCGTCGCTGAATCGTGCACGCCCGTCCCTTCGTCGGTGTGCACGAACTGTAAGCCAGGTCGGGCCGCACGTCGCACCCTGACCACCGCGCCGGTGCGTCGGGTGTGCGGGACGGACCGGCGACCCGGATAATGGACGGCCGCCCTGCACGGGGCGACCGCGCCGGGGACGCCCGGCGCGTGGACTCCCGGGGGCAGCCCCGGGACGCGACGGGGGTGGGCGTGGCAGGGACCGACCGCGAACGGGACGACGAGCAGCGGGTCGTGGACACGCTGTACGCACGGCTCGACGAGCTGCGTGCGCAGTCGCGGCGACGGCTGGCCGGCGTGCGGCGGGCGGGCCCCTCGGGCTCGCCGCAGAACCGCTCGGAGCGCGACGCGTTCGCGACCCTCTACGAGGACCGCGTGGCCCAGCTCGAGGCCGTCGAGGACCGGCTGACGTTCGGTCGCCTCGACCTGCGCGACGGGGAGCGGCGCTACATCGGCCGGATCGGGCTGACCGACGACGAGCAGACCCCGCTGCTGACCGACTGGCGCGCACCCGCCGCGCAGGCGTTCTACCGTGCGACCGCGGCGCACCCCGACGGCGTCGTGCGACGCCGTCACCTGGTCACGGCCGGGCGTCGCGTCACAGGGCTCGAGGACGACGTGCTCGACGTGGACGCGCTCGCCGAGGCGGGCGTCGACCCCGCCACGCTCGCGGGCGTGTCCGGTGAGGGCGCCCTGCTCGCCGCGCTGGGCGCCGCCCGCACCGGCCGCATGGGCGACATCGTGGCGACCATCCAGGCCGAGCAGGACGCGGTGATCCGCGGTGAGCTCGCGGGCGCGCTCGTCGTGCAGGGCGGTCCCGGGACGGGCAAGACCGCGGTCGCCCTGCACCGTGCCGCCTACCTGCTGTACGCCCACCGCCGGCTGCTGGAACGTTCCGGCGTCCTGCTCGTCGGACCGTCGCGCACGTTCCTGCGCTACATCGACCAGGTCCTGCCGTCGCTGGGCGAGACGGGTGTGGTCACGGCGACGCTCGCCGACCTGTACCCGGGTGTCGACGCCCGGGGCGCCGAGGACGACGAGGTCGCGCGGATCAAGGGCCGGGCGCTGATGGCGCGCGTCGTCGCGCGCGCCGTGCGTCAGCGCCAGCGCGTGCCGGCCGAACCGGTGCGTGTGCGCGTCGACGGTCGGACGGTCGTCGTCCGCCCCCGCGACGTCGCGGACGCGATCGCGCGGGCCAGGCGTCAGCACCGGCCGCACAACGTGGCGCGGGTGACGTTCGTGCGCGACATGCTGGGGCGGCTCGCGGAGCAGTACGTGCAGCAGCTCGGCTGGGAGGTGCCCCCCGAGGACCGCGCCGAGATCGTCGAGGACCTGCGCTCGACGCGCGAGATCCGCGTGGCGCTCAACCTGGCGTGGCTGCCCCTGACCCCGCAGGGCCTGATCGGCGACCTGTGGGCCAAGCCGCACCGCCTCGCCGCGGCCGCACCCGAGCTCTCGGAGCACGAGCGCGCGCTGCTCGTGCGCGCCAAGGACGCCCCGTGGACGCCGGCCGACGTCCCGCTGCTCGACGAGGCGGCCGAGCTGCTCGGCGAGGACGACCAGGCGGAACGTGCCCAGGCGCGCGCGGACGCCGAGCGTCGCGCCGCCGACCTCGACTACGCGCGCCAGGTGCTGCGCACCACCGGCGCCGGCGACTTCGTCTCGGCCGAGATGCTCGCCGACCGGTTCTCGGGCGGCGGTCCGCGGCTGACGACGGCCGAGCGGGCGGCGGCCGACCGGACCTGGACGTACGGGCACGTCGTCGTCGACGAGGCGCAGGAGCTGTCGGCCATGGCGTGGCGCGCGCTGCTGCGTCGCGTGCCGACACGCTCGCTGACGATCGTCGGGGACGTCGCGCAGACCTCCGCCGCCGGGGGCACCCGCGACTGGGCCGCCGCGCTCGACCCGCTGCTGCGCGGGTCGTGGCGGCTCACGGAGCTCACGGTCAACTACCGGACCCCCGCCTCCGTGGCCGACGCCGCCCGCCGGGCGGCCCTCGCCGCGGGGCTGCCGGTCTCGCCGCTCACGTCCGCGCGCGACGTGGAGGACGCGCTGCGCGTCGTCGAGGCGACGCCCGCCGACGTCCCGCTCCTCGACGAGGCCGCCGAGCTCCTCG
>JAFAEH010000311.1 GCA_023424135.1 Actinomycetes bacterium
CCGCCAAAGTCCGAGTTCGGCGGGTGGGTGGGTGGGAGGCGGGCGCGTGTGGGCGTGGCGGGGCCGGGTGGGTCACGAGGTGGTCACAGGTTCAGGTTCGTCCCTACCAGGCATACCGGCCGGTCGGTGTCTGTTGTAGCGTGACCGCCATCACACGACACGACGGGGTGCCGATGGACGACGCGACTTCGCCCGGGACACGGGCGGCACGGCTGCAGGTACGTGGGCTCGGCGTGAGGTTCGGCGGGCTCGACGCCCTGCGCGACGTGGACCTCGGCGTCCACGACGGTGAGGTCGTCGGGCTCATCGGACCGAACGGCGCGGGCAAGACGACGCTGTTCAACGCCCGCCGCCGACGAGCGTGCCCGCGGCGTTCGCGACCGAGCCGACCCGGCAGGGCAGCCGGCCGTCGGTCGCGCACTCGGGGCAGTCACCGCAGCGCGGCAGGAACGTCAGGACGACGCGGTCGCCGGGGAACACGTCGTCGACGCCGGGCCCGATCCGCTCGACCCGACCGGCGGCCTCGTGCCCCAGCAGCAGGGGGACGGGACGGCGGCGGTTGCCGTCGACGACCGACAGGTCGGAGTGGCACAGGCCTGCGGCCTCGACGCGCACGAGCAGCTCGCCCGTGCCGGGCTCGTCGAGCTCGACCTGGCCGACGGTCAGTGGCCGCTACCGTGACCACGGTGCCGGTGCGCCGCAGCGCTCGAGGACGGCGCCGGTCACCTGCACGGTGCCACCTGCCCGGGTGTGGTCCGCATCGCGTCGTGCATCGAGCACCTCCGACGTCGTCGTCGCCCGGACGACAAACCGACCGCCCGGTATGTAGCACCCTACCGCCCCGCCCCCGCCCCCGACACCCCCACCCCACCCCGGTCCGCGCACTGATCACCTCAGCCCCGTGCACTGGTCACATATGTGACCAGTGCACGCTGCCAGGCGCGCGTATGTGACCAGTTGCGACCGCGTACGGCCACCCGGCTACGGGCGTGGGGCGCCGATGCGGGGGAAGGGCGTGAGCGAGAACGCCACCTCGACGGGGACGTCGAAGAACGCCGCGATCCGCAGCGCGAGGTGCAGCGAGGGGCTGTACTCGCCGCGCTCGAGGTACCCGACGGTCTGGTAGTGCACGCCGAGGGCGTCGGCGAGCTCGCGACGGCTGACCCCGCGCTCGGCGCGCAGCACCGCGATCCGGTTGTGCACCGCCTCGGGGGCGCGTGCGGCGGACTCCTCGCCCACGTCAGCCTCGCTGCAGGTGGGCGTGGAGCCGCTCGGACAGCGCGCCGGCGGTCTGCCGTGCGTTGGTGCGGCGCAGGACCGCCGGTGCGGCGACGAGCCCGGCGACGGCCCACGCGAGCAGCACGGCCGCGGCGAGCCCGGGGTGCCAGGCGCCGCCGATCTCGAGGGCCTCGGCACCGGCGGGCAGCATCGTCGAGCGCAGCCCGTGCGCGAGCCAGTACAGCGGGAACGCCTGGACCGCGCCCGACGCCCAGCCCGGGATCGTGTGCGGACCGAAGACACCGGACAGGAACCCGAGCGCGACGACCGGTGCCATGACGAACAGCATGACGCGTGTCGGGCGTCCCGCGAGCGCGCCGCCCACGATGCCGATGGGCAGCGTCGCGAGCGTGCCGAGGAGCAGCCACCCGACGAGCGCGAACCACCCGGCGCGGCCCTGGTGCATCGGGTCGCCGAGCAGGAACGGCCACGGCAGCAGCAGGATGACGAACATCGGCAGGGCTCCGAGCGTCTGCGCGACGACCGTGCCCACCGTGTACGTCGTCGTGCCGCGCGGTGCGGTGCGCAGCCGGAGGATCGTGCCGTCCTCGACCTCGGCGCCCAGGGCGAACGCGGGGCCCATGACCATGCCGAACAGGACGACGGCCGCGAGGATCCCGGGCAGCGCGAGGTCGGGGACGGTCAGGTCGCCGGCACCCGGGACGGGCGTGTCGCGCTGGGTCCACAGGTACACCAGGATCCCGATGCCGATGAGCACGTTCCAGGCCATGTCGTCGGGTGCGCGCAGCATGTGGCGGAACTCGGCCAGGCCGCGCCGCACGCCGATGCGGACGGCCCAGGTGCGGGGCGACGGCGTGCTCATGCGACCTCCTGGCGGGTGCCGGCCGACGTCCCCGCCGGTGCCGGGTCGTCCTCGTGGCGGCGGACGATCTCGAGGTAGGCCTCCTCGAGGCTTGCGCGCACGACCTCGAGGTCGGTGACGTCGTCACCGCGGGCGAGCAGCTCGCGCGTGAAGCCGACGGGGTCGTGCGTGCTGTGGACGTGCTGCTGCCCCTCGGCGCGCCAGCGCACCTCGGCGGGGCCGGCGACCTGGTGCGCGACGGCCGAGGGGCTGCCGTCGGCGACCACTCGGCCGCCGGCGAGCAGCAGGAGCCGGTCGGCGGCCGTCTCCGCCTCGGCGAGGTCGTGCGTGGTCAGCAGCACGGCGGTGCCGTCGCGGTCGACGACCTCGTGCACGAGCTCGCGGAACTCGCGCCGTGCGGCCGGGTCGAGCCCGGCGGTCGGCTCGTCGAGGATCAGGAGCTCCGGGCGTCCGACCAGCCCGGCGGCGATGTCGAAGCGGCGTCGCTGCCCGCCGGACAGGGTCGCCATGCGCTGCCCGGCGGCGGCGGTGAGCCCGACGCGCGCGAGCAGGTCGTCGACGTCGCGCGGGCGGGGCGCGCCCGTCGTCGCGTAGGGCCGGTAGGTGTCGGCGAGCAGCGTGAGCAGCTCGCGCACGCGCCAGCGCCGGTGGTCGCGCCAGGACTGCAGCACGACACCGAGGCGGGAGCGCCACGCGTCGTCCCCGTGCTCGGGGTCGACGCCGAGCACGCAGACGTCGCCCCCCTGGCGGCGGCGGAAGCCCTCGACGATCTCGACCGTCGTCGTCTTGCCGGCGCCGTTGGGGCCGAGCAGCGCGACGACCTCACCGCGGTCGACGTGCAGGTCGATCCCGTCGAGGACGGTGCGGCCGCCGTAGGCCATGCGCAGGCCGGTGACCGTGATGGCGGCGCTCCCGGTGCGATCCATGTAGTAGGTCTACTACATATGACCGTAGGTGCGCTACCGATCGACGGAGGTGAGATATCCGATGGCGCGTTTCAGGTGATCGGCGACGACATCACCCACCGGTGCCCGAACGGGTCCACGAGCCAGCCGCGGCGTTCGTCGCCCTGGTCGCTCGGCTCGCGGTCGGCGCGCGCCCCCGCCGCGACGGCGCGCGCGTACGTCGCGTCGACGTCCGGCACCTCGAGCGCGACCGCGGCCGTCGAGTGCCCGACCGTCGTCGGCGCGAACCTACGCCCGACCGCCGACATGCGCCCCGCGAGCGGTCCTGCGCCCGGAGCGCCGTCGTGTCACCCCTGCTCGGCGGGTGCGACGTCCACGAGCCACGAGGTGCCGAACCGGTCGGTGCACATCCCGAACTCGTCGCCCCAGGGCGCCACGGCCATCGGCAGCACGTCCGTGCCCCCGTCGGACAGCCGGGCGAACGCCGCGCGCAGGAGCTCACGGTCACCGTGGTCGCCGAACAGCGCGACCGCGACCGACGCGCCCGAGGGGCGCGGCATCCCCGTGGGCACGTCGGCGGCCATGAGCGTGCCGCCGGTCGGCAGCTCGACGGCGGCGTGCATGACCTTGCCGGCGTCGGCCGGGTCGGACGGCACGTCGAGGTCGTCGTAGCCCGTGATCGTCGGCGTCGCACCGAACACGTCGCCGTAGAACTCGATCGCCTCGCGCGCCTGCCCGGTGAGGTGGAGATAGGGGCTGATGTCGGTGGTCATCGGGGTGCCTCTCGTCCGGTCGGTCCTGACGCGTGTGCAGACCGTCGCGGCCGGGCGGACTCATCGGGCGCGCGCCGCACGGGTAGGGTCGCCCGGACGTCACGACCCCCCGGAGGACCCCATGTGCTACCCGACCACCTGCGCCGGCTGCGGCCGCACCACCTGGGCGGGCTGCGGCGAGCACGCGCAGGACGTGCGCGCGAGCGTCCCCGCGGAGCAGTGGTGCACGTGCGACGCGGGCGGGGACGGTGCTCAGGGCGCGACGACGGGGTCGTCGGCGGTCCGCTGACCGCGATTCCGCTGGCGTCGTCGTCGGACCGGGGTGATAGGACGGTGCCATGACGACACCTGCCGGCGGCGACACCCCTGCCGCCACGCCCTTCCACGACCTCGACGCCTACGTCGCGCTGCCCCGCCTCGGGGGACTCGTGCTCTCGCCCGACGGGACGCGCCTCGTCACGGCCGTGCAGACCCTCGACCGCAAGCGCACCGCGTACGTCACGGCGCTGTGGGAGGTCGATCCCGCCGGTGAGCGGCCCGCGCGGCGTCTGACGCGCTCGGCGAAGAGCGAGGCGTCGGCGGCGTTCACGCCCGCCGGCGACCTGCTGTTCACGAGCGCGCGTCCCGACCCCGACGCGACGGACCCCGACGACGACCCGGCGCCGGCGCTGTGGCTGCTTCCCGCCGACGGCGCCGAGGCGCGCGTCGTCGCCGACCGGGGCGCGGGCCTGGGCGGTGTGCGCGTCGCAGCCGACGTCCCGACCGTGCTGGTGCTGTCCGACGTCCTGCCCTCGGCCGCGGACGCCGAGACCGACGACCGCCTGCGCAAGGAGCGCAAGGAGAAGAAGGTCGCCGCGATCCTGCACTCGTCGTACCCGGTGCGCTACTGGGACCATGACCTCGGGCCCGCGTCGCCGCACGCGTTCGTCGCGACGGTCGGCGACGAGGTCGCGGCCCCGCGCGCCGGTGAGCGCGACCCCCGTCTCGACCTGTCCGACGTCACGCCCGACGCGCGCGGTGCGCTCGTGGAGCAGCAGCCCGCGCTGAGCCCGGACGGTCGCACCCTCGTCACGGCGTGGCAGCGCCCCGTCGCGCGCGCGGTCGTGCGCGCCGACCTGGTGGCGGTCGACGTCGCGACGGGTGAGCGCCGCGTCCTGGTCACGGACGAGGACGCCGACCTCGGTGCGCCCGTCGTCTCGCCGGACGGCCGGTGGGTCGCCTACCTGCGCGAGGGCCTGTCCACGCCGCACCGGGCGCCGACCGAGGAGCTGTGGGTCGTGCCGCTCGCGGGTGGTGAGCCGCGCCGGCTCGCCGCCGACTGGGACCGCTGGCCCGGGGGTCTGCGCTGGCTCCCGGCGTCGGACGGCCTGCTGGTCGTGGCCGACGACGACGGACGGGCCCCGGTGTTCCACGTGGAGCTGAGCACGGGCACGGTCACGCGCGTGACCAGCGACGACGCGGCGTTCTCCGATGTGCAGATCGCGCCCGACGGGCGCACCGCCTACGCGCTGCGCACGTCGTACGAGGCACCCGCGCACCCGGTGCGCATCGACCTCGCCGCGGCGCTGGCCGGCGGCCCGGTCGCGGCGACCCCGCTCCCGTCGCCGGCCGCGGACGTCCCGCTGCCGGGCCGGCTGGAGGAGGTCGTCGCGACCGCTGCCGACGGCACGCGCGTGCGCTCGTGGCTCGCGCTGCCCGACGGTGCGGGCCCCGACGCGAAGGCGCCGCTGCTGCTGTGGATCCACGGCGGCCCGCTCGGTTCGTGGAACGCGTGGTCGTGGCGGTGGAACCCGTGGCTGCTCGTCGCCCGCGGCTACGCCGTCCTGCTCCCGGACCCCGCGCTGTCGACCGGCTACGGGCAGGACTTCGTCCAGCGCGGCTGGGGTGCGTGGGGCGCCGCCCCGTACACCGACCTCATGGCAGCGACGGACGCGGCGCTGCAGCGCGACGACGTCGACCCGCAGCGCACGGCCGCGATGGGCGGGTCGTTCGGCGGCTACATGGCCAACTGGGTCGCCGGGCACACCGACCGGTTCCGCGCGATCGTCACGCACGCGAGCCTGTGGGCCCTCGACCAGTTCGGCCCCACGACCGACGCGTCGTACTACTGGGCGCGCGAGATGACGCCCGAGATGGCGCTCGAGAACTCGCCGCACCGGTTCGTCGGCGACATCGTGACCCCGATGCTCG
Source organism: Actinomycetes bacterium (assembly GCA_023424135.1). Lineage (GTDB taxonomy): Bacteria > Actinomycetota > Actinomycetes > Actinomycetales > Cellulomonadaceae > Cellulomonas. Next base: position 5,970 of record JAFAEH010000311.1, read on the forward strand.
TCGTGCACGGCGACAAGGACTACCGCGTGCCGATCGGCGAGGGTCTGCGCCTGTGGTACGAGCTGCTGTCCGCGTCCGGCCTGCCCGCGGACGACGAGGGCCGCACGCCCCACCGGTTCCTGTACTTCCCGGACGAGAACCACTGGGTGCTCACGCCGCAGCACGCGAAGGTCTGGTACGGCGCGGTCGAGGCGTTCCTCGCCGAGCACGTGCTGGGCCGCGCGGGCGACGACGCGGTGCCCTACCCGCAGATCCTGGGCTGACGACGACCGTGGGTCCCCGCGCGACGGCGGGGACCCACGGCACGACGTCGACCCGCCCGGCCGGCGGGTCCGCCCGGCCGGCGGGTGCGCCGGGTCGACGGGGACGTCGGCCGCGGACCGGCTACAGGTCCGCCGGGTCGACCAGGAAGTCGGCCTCGTCGGCGACCTCGCCACCGACGGCGCCCTGGAGCACCTTGGCGACCGACGCGACGAGCGGTGCCGAGCGCGAGCGTGCGACGCGGTGCGGCAGCGATGGCTTCTCCTGCTCGATCTGCTCGATCTCGAACGGCTCCCAGCGCACGCGGTAGGACACGACGCCGGACTTCGTCCAGGCCAGGCCCTCCATGAGCGGCGGGAGCTGCTCGCACGCCGACACCTCGACCGCGAGCATGCCGTCGACGCCCAGGTCGACGAGGACGCCGAACGCCTCGGCGGGCGGTGGGGACGCGAGCGTGAGCTCGTCGAACGCGTCGGCCTCGGCCATGAGGCGACGGCGCTCGTCGGCGTCGGTGACGCCGTGGACCTCGAGGGCCGCGCGCAGACCGGACCCCCCGGCCTCGGGGGCGCCGCCGACCGCCCCCTGCGAGCCGCGTCCGGCCAGGACGGTCGGCCCGCGCCACGTGCCGGGCGTCGCGACCGACAGGTACGCGCGCGGCTGGACGCGCTGGACGACCGCGAGCACGTCCGCCGGCTCGAGCCAGCGGTCGGTCAGCACGGTCAGGTCGGTCGCGGCGTCCGGGTCGGGCGTCAGCACGACCCCGGTCTGCGTGCGGACCGCACCGCCGAGGCGGCGCGCGGCGGCGACGAGCCACTGCAGGACGCGCTCCTCCTCGCGGACGGGCAGGCCGTCGGGGAACGCGCGCTTGAACCCGTCGCGGTCGCCGCCGGGCCAGGGACGTTCACCGCGCTCGCGCGGTGCCTGCAGGACCCACGCCATGACGCTCGACGCGGGCAGGCCGAGCGCGATCGCGTCGTGCGCGTCGAGGCGGTACGGCCCGGCGAGGGAGGACAGCCGGGCGAGCCGCAGCGCGCGCGGTGCGGGGGCCTGGCGTCCGACCGCGCGGATGCCGAGCGCGGCGGTCACGGCGGGCAGCACACCGGTGCGCGTCGTCGACTCGGGTGCGGCCGCCTCCTCCCAGCGCACGTTGCGGAACCGGCTCGCGGCGAGGACCTCGACCTCGTCGGGCTCGACGCCCTCGGGCAGCGCGAGCAGGTGCCGCTCGCCCGTCGTGACGTCGTCGAGCGGCAGGCGCGGGTGGGTGGAGGCGCTCACCGGACCTCCGTCCGGTGGAAGCCCTGCCAGGACCGGGACGCGGTCGGGCCGCGCTGGCCCTGGTAGCGGGACCCGTACGCCGCGGAGCCGTAGGGCTGCTCGGTCGGTGAGGAGAGGCGGAAGAAGCAGAGCTGGCCGATCTTCATGCCGGGCCACAGCAGGATCGGCAGCGTCGCGACGTTCGACAGCTCGAGCGTGACGTGCCCGCTGAACCCGGGGTCGATGAAGCCGGCGGTCGAGTGCGTGAGCAGCCCGAGCCGGCCGAGGGACGACTTGCCCTCGAGCCGCGCGGCGACGTCGTCCGGCAGCGAGACCTTCTCGTACGTGGCGCCGAGCACGAACTCGCCCGGGTGCAGCACGAACGGCTCGTCGCCCTCGACCTCGACGAGGCGCGTGAGGTCGGGCTGCTCCGCCGCGGGGTCGATGACCGGGTACTTGTGGTTGTCGAACAGCCGGAACCAGCGGTCGAGGCGCACGTCGACGCTCGACGGCTGGATCATCGCGGGGTCGTAGGGCTCGAGCCCGACCCTGCCCGTCTCGAGCTCGGCACGGATGTCGCGGTCGGAGAGCAGCACGGCCCCAACCTAGTGGGCGTCGGGGCCGATCCGGCACGAACCGGGCGGTGCTCACAGGTCCCTCACACGCGCGGGCGCGTGCGCTGGGCCGTGCGGGTGGCGGCCGTCGGTGCGCGCACGGCTGGCAACGCGTGGCAACGTGCCGCACGGTGAAAGGTCACGCAGCGTTCCGGCGGGCTCAGCCTTCGGGATATGCTGTGCCCGCTCGTGTGTGGGAGCGCTCTCGCCGCAGGGAGGCGAGGCGCTTCGACGACGAGCCCGGGCGAGGTTGCCCGGACGCAGTACCGGAAGGACGACCAGGTACCTGAGCAGGGTCGCTGACACCTGGGTGCGCCACCGCCGTGGGCACCCCAGCCGTGACCCGTGCGACGAGGCACGAGAGGCATGCGATGCGGTTCGGCCACTTCGACGACGAGGCACGTGAGTACGTCGTCACGACGCCCCACACCCCCTACCCGTGGATCAACTACCTCGGGTCGGAGCGGTTCTTCTCGCTGCTCTCGCACCAGGCCGGCGGGTACTCGTTCTTCCGCGACGCCAAGATGCGCCGCCTGACCCGGTACCGCTACAACAACATCCCCGCCGACGCGGGCGGGCGCTACCTCTACGTCCACGACGAGGGCGACGTCTGGACGCCGTCGTGGCTGCCCGTCAAGGCCGACCTCGACCACTTCGAGGCGCGGCACGGCCTCGGCTACTCGAGCATCACGGGCGAGCGCGGCGGGCTGCGCGTCGCGACGACGTTCTTCGTGCCGCTCGGCGAGGACGCCGAGGTGCAGCGCGTCGCGGTGACCAACACGTCCGACGCACCCAAGACGGTGACCCTCTTCTCGTTCGTCGAGTTCTGCCTGTGGAACGCGCAGGACGACCAGACGAACTACCAGCGCAACCTGTCGATCGGTGAGGTCGAGGTCGAGCAGGACGGTCCGCACGGGTCGGCGATCTACCACAAGACCGAGTACCGCGAGCGGCGCGACCACTACGCCGTGCTCGGCGTGAACACGCGTGCGGACGGCTTCGACACCGACCGCGACACGTTCGTCGGGGCGTACAACTCCCTCGGCGAGGCGGCGGTGCCGCGCGCCGGTGCGTCGGCCGACAGCATCGCGTCGGGCTGGTACCCGATCGGCTCGCACTCGGTGCGCCTCACGCTGGCCCCGGGAGAGACGCGCGACCTCGTCTACGTCCTCGGCTACCTCGAGAACGCGCAGGACGAGAAGTGGGCGGACGACGCCCACCAGGTCGTGAACAAGGAGAAGGCGCACGCGCTGCTGGGCCGGTTCGCGACCGCCGCGCAGGCCGACGCCGCGATCGACGCGCTGCGCGCGTACTGGACCGACCTGCTGTCGACCTACTCGGTGCGCTCGGGCGACGAGAAGCTCGACCGGATGGTCAACATCTGGAACCAGTACCAGTGCATGGTCACGTTCAACATGTCCCGCTCGGCGTCGTTCTTCGAGACCGGCATCGGTCGCGGCATGGGCTTCCGCGACTCGAACCAGGACCTGCTGGGCTTCGTGCACCTCGTCCCGGACCGTGCGCGTGAGCGCATCATCGACATCGCCTCGACCCAGTTCGAGGACGGGTCGGCCTACCACCAGTACCAGCCGCTGACCAAGCGCGGGAACAACGACATCGGCTCCGGGTTCAACGACGACCCGCTGTGGCTCATCGCGGGCGTCGCGGCGTACGTCAAGGAGACGGGTGACGTCTCGATCCTCGACGAGCCGGTGCCGTTCGACAACGCCCCCGGCTCCGAGGTCCCGCTGTTCGAGCACCTGACGCGCTCGTTCGACTTCACGGTCAACCACCGCGGCCCGCACGGCCTGCCGCTCATCGGCCGCGCCGACTGGAACGACTGCCTCAACCTCAACTGCTTCTCGACCGAGCCGGGCGAGTCGTTCCAGACCACCGAGAACAAGGCCGGGGGGCACGCCGAGTCGGTGTTCATCGCCGCCCAGTTCGTGCTCTACGGCGCGGAGTACGCCGAGCTCGCCGAGCGCCGCGGGCTCTCCGAGGTCGCCTCCCAGGCGCGCAAGGTCGTCGACGAGGTCCGTGAGGCCGTGCTCGAGCACGCGTGGGACGGGCGCTGGTTCCTGCGCGCGTACGACTTCTTCGGCAACCCCGTCGGCACCGACGCCACGCCCGAGGGAAAGATCTGGATCGAGCCGCAGGGCTTCGCCGTCATGGCCGGCATCGGCATCGGCGAGGGCCCGGACGACGCGGACGCGCCCGCGATCCAGGCGCTCGACGCGGTCGACGAGCTGCTCGGCACACCGCACGGGCTGGTGCTGCAGTACCCGGCGTACACGACGTACCAGATCGAGCTCGGCGAGGTCTCCACCTACCCGCCCGGGTACAAGGAGAACGGCGGCATCTTCTGCCACAACAACCCGTGGGTGATCATCGCCGAGACCGTCGTCGGCCGCGGTGACAAGGCGTTCGACTACTACAAGCGCATCACGCCCGCGTACCGCGAGGAGATCAGCGACACGCACAAGCTCGAGCCGTACGTGTACGCGCAGATGATCGCGGGCAAGCAGGCGCCGCGCGCCGGCGAGGCCAAGAACTCCTGGCTGACCGGCACCGCCGCGTGGAACTTCGTGGCCGTCTCGCAGTACCTCCTGGGCGTCCGGCCCGACTACGACGGGCTGGTCGTCGACCCGCAGATCGGGCCCGACGTGCCGTCGTTCACCGTCACCCGCGTGGCGCGCGGTGCGACGTACGAGATCACCGTGACCAACTCCGGCACGCGCGGTGCGCGGGGCTCGCTGGTCGTGGACGGCACGCCCGTCGAGGGCAACCACGTGCCGTACGCGCCCGCCGGGTCGACCGTCCGTGTCGAGGTCACGCTCTGACCGGGCCCCTCGGGGCGCTGACAGCAGGGGGCTGCTGAGATGACGATCACCGCACCGACCACCGCACCGGACGTCGCGTCCGTCGCCGCGCCGGCGCCCGCCCCGGTCACCACGACCGTGGCGGCGCCGCCGGGCGCCGTGACGCTGCGCGACGAGCGGTGGGAGGTCGACGTCCTGCCGGGCACGGGTGCCTCGCTCGGGGCGGGCCGCATCCGGACGGCGGACGGTGTGTGGCGCGACCTGCTGCGCCCGACGCGCCGCACGGCCGCGGGGGACCCGGAGAAGTGCGCGAGCTTCCCGATGATCCCGTGGTCCAACCGGATCCGCGCCGGTGTCCTGCCGTTCGCGGACCGGCGCTGGCAGCTGCAGCGCAACGCGGCCGACGGCACGGCGATCCACGGTGCGGTGCGGCACGCCCACTGGGACGTCGTCGAGCACTCGGGCACCGCCGTGACGCTCGCGGTGGAGACGTCGACGCAGGTCGGCGTGAACTTCCCGTGGCAGTTCGGGGCGACCATCCGGTACGCGCTCGAGGACGGCGCGCTCGTGGTGACGACGTCGATCCGCAACACCGACGTCGAGCCGTTCCCCGCCGGCTTCGGCCACCACCCGTACCTCAGCCGTGCGCTGCTGCCCGTGGGTGCGCCCGTGCGCGAGTACCCGCCGACCGCGGGCCCGCTGGTGCAGGTCCCGGCCGGTGCGGGGTACCGCCTCACCGCGGCGCTGCCGGACGGGCCGTCGGGTCCGCTCCCGTCGCGGGCGGACTTCCGCAGCCTGCGGCCCCTCGGCACGGCGTTCGTCGACGACGTGCTGACGGACCTGGACCCCGCGGCGCCCACGACCGTCGAGTACCCCGACGAGGGTGTGCGGGTCGACCTCACGATGGACCCGGTGTACCGCCACCTCGTGCTGTACGCGCCCCGCCGCCGGTGCTACTTCGCGCTCGAGCCGGCCACGAACGTCAACGACGGCTTCACGCTGCACGAGCGCGGTGTGCCGGGCACGGGTGTGTTCGTCCTCGAACCGGGCGAGGAGCGCTCCGGCACCTTCCGTCTCGCCGTCACCGCCTGACGCCCGCCGGACATCCCCCGTCGCCCCACCCGGTCGCCCCACCCCCGTCGCTCGACCGACGTCGCTCGACCCGGTCGCCCCACCCCCGTCGTGAGAGTGCAATCCGATTGCGCTCTCGCGGGTCGGTGGGAGTGGTTGCGGTGTGAGGGGGCGACTGGATCGCGCTCTCGCGCCGGGTGGGGGTGCGGGGTGTGGGGGTACGACTGGGTGCGCTCTCGCGCCGGGTGGGGTGGGGGCGTCCCGGGTCAGTGGGTGTGGGCGTGGGTGCCGCTGCGGTCGGGCGGGGTGCCCACGGCGGCGATCGCCGCGACGACCGTCGTCAGCGGGATCGCGAGGACCAGGCCGGTCGCACCGGCGAGCGTCCGCACGATCTCCTCGGCGAACGCACCGCTCGACAGCGTGAGCAGCAGCGGCTGGTCGTACAGCTCGAGCAGCAGCAGGAGCGGCAGCGACGCCCCCGCGTACGCGAACGCGAGCGTGTAGACCGTCGAGGCGATGTGGTCGCGTCCGATCCGCATACCCCGGGCGGTCAGCGTGCGCCACGACGCGGTCGGGTCCGCCGCGCGCAGCTCCCACACCGCGGACGCCTGCGTGATCGTCACGTCGTTGAGCACGCCGATGCCCGCGAGCACCACGCCGCACAGGAACACGCCGCGCAGGACGTCGAGCCCGCCGTCGCCGAGCATCCGCTCGAGCTGGAACGTGTCCTCCGAGGTCACGGGCTGCAGGTGTGCGACGTGCGCACCGAGCATGCCCAGGCCGGTGACCATCGCGAGCCCCAGCAGCGTCCCCACGAGTGCGGTCGTGGTGCGCAGCGACACCCCGTGCGCGAGGTACAGCACGACGACGACGATCACGGTGGACCCCGCGAGCGCGACGGTCAGCCCGTCGTGCCCGGTGACGAGGGCGGGCAGCACGTACACCCCGAGGACGGCGAACGCGATGCCGAGGCCGAGCAGCGCCCGCAGGCCCCGCAGGCCCGCGACGAGCGTCGTGACGAGCGCGAACACGAGCGCGAACGTCCCGAGCGGCAGCGTGCGGTCCAGGTCGTGCCACGCCCAGACCTCCTCGTCGGTGTCCGTGGCGGGGTAGTGCTCGACGGTGACGCGCGTCCCGGGCGGCACGTCGTCGGACGTCAGGCCGCTCGTGGCGAGGACGTCGACCTCGCGGCCGGACGACGTGCGCACGGTGACCTGCAGGCAGTCGACGGTCGACGGGACGCTGCCGTCGGGCAGGACGTCCTCGATGGTGCCGTCGCAGCGCAGCGTCCGGGAGTCCACGACGGTCGTGGTCACGTACGCGACGTCGACGTCGACGAGCCCGGACGAGGGGCGTTCCCCTCTCGGCCACGTCAGGGCCACCGCGATCCCCGCGGCCAGGGTGGCGATGACGACGACCACGGCGAGGACGGCGCGGGTCGCACCGCCGCCGGGCACCGCGGCGCGTGCGCGGTGCGCGTGGGCCGCCGCCGCGCGCGGTGTCGGCGCAGGGT
>JAFAEH010000319.1 GCA_023424135.1 Actinomycetes bacterium
GTCGCGGACGCCGGCGCTGCGGCGCGGGTCGGCACCGTTGGTCGAGACGACCCCGACGAGCACGTCGCCGACGGTCGTCGTCGCGGGTGTGCGGGCGGTGCCGGCCGCGGGCCGCCGCGGACCGCCCGCGTCCACGCAGAAGACGCGTCGCGCTGCGGCCCACGCGACGACCGCGGCGTCGGTGGCGCGCTCCCCCGTGGCGGTGTGGGCGAGCCACACGTCGTCGAGGTCGCTCTCGACGACCTCCCGGTCGGACCAGCGTGCACGGCCCGCCACCACGAGGTCGGCGATCGGCTCGCAGACGTGCGGTGCGACGACGTGCACGCGGGCGCCCTCGTCGGCGAGCGCCTGGGCCCGGCGTGCGGCGACGGGTCCCCCGCCGACGACGAGCACGGCACGGCCGGCCAGCTCGACGCCGAGCAGCGCGGTCACGCGGCACCGCCGGGCGTCGTGCCCGCGTCCGCCGCGGACGTGGGTGCCGCGACCTGCACGTCGCCGTCCGCGACCCGCACGGCCCAGACCCGCAGGTCGGCGGGCAGCCCGCGCGCGGGTGTCCTGCCGACCGGGTCGAGGCACGCCCCGGTGCGCAGGTCGAACACCTGCTTGTGCATCGGCGAGGCCACCGTGGGCACGTCCTGGCCGTCGACGCGGCGCGTGCCGACGATGCCGCGGGCCATGACGTGGGCGTCGCTGAACGGGTCGTGCTGCTGGACGGCCAGCACGGTGTCGTCGACGAGGCGGAACAGCGCGACCTGCGTGAGCGCGGGTCCGCCGTCGACCTCGTCGGGCACGAGTGCCGCGGCGCCGCGCTCGTGCGCGAGGTCGCGCAGCCGGCACACCGTGAGCCACGTCGCGGTGGGGGTGTCGGTCGTCGTCACGAGCGGACCTCCAGGGTCGTGCCGGCGACGAGCACGGCGCGCTCGTCCGCGGTCGCGGGGCGTACCTGGCCGCGCTCGGCCACGTACGTGAGGGACGGGTCGGGCACGTCGGGTGCGTTGACGAAGGACGCGAACCGCAGGAGCTTGTCGGGGTCGTCGAGGGTCGCGCGCCACTCGTCCTCGTACTCCTCGACGTGGCGTGCCATCTGCTCGTCGAGGTCCGCGCAGATGCCCAGCGAGTCGTCCAGGACGACGGCGCGCACACCCTCGAGGCCACCCTCGACCTCCTCGATCCAGGGGGCGGTGCGCTGGAGCCGGTCCGCGGTGCGCACGTAGTAGAGCAGGAACCGGTCGATCGTGCGCACGAGCGTCGCGGTGTCCAGGTCCTCCGCCAGCAGGCGCGCGTGCCGCGGGGTGAAGCCGCCGTTTCCGCCGACGTAGACGTTCCAGCCGTTGTCGGTCGCGATGACGCCGACGTCCTTGGCGCGGGCCTCGGCGCACTCGCGCGCACAGCCCGAGACCCCCAGCTTGATCTTGTGCGGCGAGCGCAGGCCCCGGTAGCGCAGCTCGAGCATCACGGCGAGCGCGACGGAGTCCTGCACGCCGAACCGGCACCACGTGGACCCGACGCAGGACTTCACGGTACGCAGGGACTTGCCGTACGCGTGGCCGGACTCGAAGCCCGCGTCGACGAGGCGGCGCCAGATCAGGGGGAGCTGGTCGATCCGCGCGCCGAACATGTCGACCCGCTGCCCGCCCGTGATCTTGGTGTACAGGCCGAAGTCGCGGGCGACCTCCCCGACCGCGATGAGGCCCTCGGGCGTGACCTCGCCGCCGGGCATGCGGGGCACGACCGAGTAGGAGCCGTCCTTCTGCAGGTTCGCCATGACGTGGTCGTTGGTGTCCTGCAGGGCGGCGCGCTCACCGTCCAGGACGTGCGCGGGGGCGGTGCTCGACAGGATCGACGCGACCGCGGGGCGGCAGATGTCGCACCCGCGCCCGTGCGTGCCGAACCGCTGGACGACCTCGGTGAACGTCCGCAGGCCCGCGACGCGGACCGCGTCGTAGAGCTGGGCGCGCGAGAGCGTGAAGTGCTCGCACAGCGCGTTGCTGACGGTCACGCCGAGGCGGGACAGCTCGGTGCCCATGAGCTTCTTGACGAGCGGCAGGCAGGAGCCGCAGCTCGTGCCCGCCCGCGTGCACGCCTTGACGGACCCGAGGTCGTGGCAGCCCTGCTCGGCGACCGCGTGGCGGATCGTGCCGGCCGTGACGTTGTTGCACGAGCACACGCCCGCGTCGTCGGGCAGCTCGAGGGAGGGCGCACCGGTGCCGCCCTCGGGCAGCAGGAACGCCGCCGGATCTGCGGGCAGCTCGCGCCCGACCATGGGCCGCAGGCTCGCGTAGGAGCTCGCGTCGCCGACGAGCACACCGCCGAGCAGCGTGCGTGCGTCGTCGGACATGACGAGCTTCTTGTAGACGCCCGCGACCGGATCGGCCCACACCACCTCGAGCGCGCCGGGGGTGCGGGCGAACGCGTCGCCGAAGCTCGCGACGTCGACGCCCGCGAGCTTGAGCTTGGTCGCCGTGTCCGCACCCGGGTACACGGCGCCGCCGCCGAGCAGCCGGTCGACCGCGACCTCCGCCATCGTGTAGCCGGGTGCGACCAGGCCGATGCACGCGCCCTGGATGCACGCGACCTCTCCCACGGCCGACACGTGCGGGTCGTCCGTGAGGCACGAGTCGTCGACGACGACGCCGCCGCGCGGCCCGACCGGCAGACCCGCCTGGCGTGCGAGCTCGTCGCGGGGGCGCACACCCGCGGCGACGACGACGACGTCGGCGTCCAGGCGTGTCCCGTCGGCGAGCTCGACGCGACCGACCCCGCCGCGGCGGTGCTCGAGCACGCGGGTCGTCATCGACTGCGTGCGCACCCCGATGCCGAGCCGGTTGACCAGACGGCGCAGCGCCTCCCCGCCGCCGAGGTCGACCTGCGCCGACATCAGGTGCGTGTCGACCTGCAGGACGGTCGCGCGGGCGCCGAGCGCGTCGAGCGCGCCCGCGGCCTCCAGCCCGAGCAGCCCCCCGCCCAGCACGACGCCACGCACCTGCCCCTGCTCCGCGCGTCGCTGGACGTAGCCGCGCAGCGCCGCGACGTCGTCGAGCGTGCGGTACACGAACACGCCGTCGAGGTCGGCGCCCTCCATGGGCGGCACCCACGCGGACGAGCCGGTCGCGAGCACCAGGTGGTCGTAGGCGTACGTGCGGCCCGACGCGGCGACGACCGTGCGGGCGTCACGGTCGACGGCCGTGACCCTGTCGCCCCGCACGAGCGTGACGAGCGGGTCCTCCCACAGCGCCGGGTCGCCGAGGGCGAGGTCCTCCGGCGTCCGCCCCGAGAAGTAGCTGGTCAGCGCGACACGGTCGTACGGGCGCCGCGGCTCCTCGGCGAGCACCGTGACGCGCCACGCACCAGCGGTGTCGCGGTCGCGCAGGGCCTCGACGAGCCGCTGGGCGACCATGCCACCGCCGACGACGACGAGATGACGGGGGTCCATGGGGCCTCCAGGGGGTCCGTGCGGGCGAGCGGGGACGTGCCACGACGCTAGGGACCGGGCGTTTCGCCCGGTGACGCGCAGCCGTTTCGACCCCGGAACGTTTCCCTCTCACGCCCTGCGCACGGCGTGTGAGACCGTGGCACGCATGGCGGGCTCCTCGGCTCCCACGGCGCACCGGTCGGTGCGTCGCGCCGACGCGCACGCGGCGCTGGCCGGCCTGGCCGCGGGTGCCGCCACCGTGGGCGCGGGCGCGCTCGTCGCGGTCGTGGCGGGTCCGTCCAGCGACCCGCTCGTCGCGGTCGGTGCGGCGTTCGTCGACGCGACGCCGCCCTGGCTCAAGGACTGGGCCGTGGCGACGTCCGGCACCGCCGACAAGGCCGTGCTCGCCGTCGGCTCGGTGCTCGTGCTCGCGGTGCTCGCCGCCACCGCCGGGGTGCTCGCGCGACGGCGGTGGGCGGTCGGCGCCGTGCTCGTCGTGACCCTCGGGGGCCTCGCGGCCCTGGCGGCGACGACACGCCCCGACGCGGGCCTGCTGGCTCCTGCGCCCGCGCTCGTCGGTGCGGCGCTCGGCCTGTGGGTCCTGCGCATGCTCCTGCGTCGCCTGCCCGGTCCCAGGGGCACCCCGGGC
>JAFAEH010000322.1 GCA_023424135.1 Actinomycetes bacterium
GGACGCGCACGGCTACGCGGCGCTGGTGGAGCGGTTCGCGGCGCACCCGCCGCGCTGGAGCCCGCTGGCGTGGGCCGGTGACGCGGTGAACGCCACCGAGTACTTCATCCACACCGAGGACGTGCGCCGCGGCGGCGGGGACACGGCACCGCGCGAGCTGCCGGACGGGCTCGTCGAGACCCTGTGGCGCCAGCTGCTGCGCAGCGCGCCGATGCGGCTGCGCAGGCTCGGCCCCGGGGTGGTGCTCGTGCGCGACGACGACGTGCGCTCGGCGGTGCACGCGCCGCGCACCGGGCACGGCACCGTCGTGCTGCGCGGTGCGGTCGGCGAGCTCGTGCTGGCGGTCTCCGGGCGGCTGCAGGCCGCCGACGTCGAGGTCGTCGGCGCAGGACCGGACGTCGCTGCCGTGCGCGAGCTGCTCACCGGCCCCTGAGACGACCGCGCACCCACGCACGGGACGCGCGCTGGACGCACCGCACGCGCGCTGAGCGCAGCGAACCGCACGCGTGCTCAGCGCACGACGACGCCGGCCGCGCGCAACGCGTCCTTCACCTGCCCGACCGTCAGGGTGCCGAAGTGGAACACGCTCGCGGCGAGCACGGCGTCCGCACCGGCCCGGGCGGCCTCGACGAAGTGCTCGGGCGTCCCGGCACCGCCGGACGCGATGAGCGGCACGCTCACACGCTCGCGCACGTCGGCGATCATCGCGAGGTCGAAGCCGGACGTCGTGCCGTCGGCGTCCATCGAGTTGAGCAGGACCTCACCGACGCCGAGCTCGACGGCGCGGTGCGCCCACGCGACCGCGTCGATCCCGGTGCCGCGCCGTCCGCCGTGGGTCGTGACCTCGTAGCCCGACGGGGTGCTCACCTCACCCGTGGTGCGCCGCGCGTCGACGGACAGCACGAGCACCTGCGACCCGAACCGGTCGGCGATCTCCGTGATGAGCTCGGGCCGCGCGATCGCGGCGGTGTTCACACCGACCTTGTCGGCACCCGCGCGCAGCAGCCGGTCCACGTCCTGCACCGCACGCACACCACCGCCGACGGTCAGCGGGACGAACACCTCCTCGGCGGTGCGTCGCACGACGTCGTAGGTCGTCTCCCGGTCCCCGGACGACGCCGACACGTCGAGGAACGTCACCTCGTCGGCACCCTCGGCGTCGTAGCGGCGCGCGAGCTCGACGGGGTCTCCCGCGTCGCGCAGGTTCGTGAAGTTCACGCCCTTGACGACGCGTCCCGCGTCGACGTCGAGGCACGGGATGACGCGCAGCGCGAGGCTCACGACGCGCCCTGCAGGAGGCTGTCGGTCGCGAGGATGTCGATCACGAAGACCACCGTCTTCCCGGAGAGCTCCTCGGCGTCCGTGACGCCGAGGGGGTACGTGGGCGGCACGACGAGCATGACGCGGCTGCCGGCGGGCTGGTCGACCAGCCCCTCGGCCCACGGAGGCACGTCGGACAGCAGGAAGGACACGGGCAGACCGCGCTGCCACGTCGAGTCGAAGAGCGCACCGTCGTCCCACCCGAACCCGCTGTACTGCACGGTGATGACATCACCGGCCGCGACCTGCCTGCCCGTGCCGCGCACGAGCGCCTGGACGACGAGCCCGGAGGGGGCGGGGGTGCCCGTGGCGGTGATCGACGGCGCCCCGCTGCCGTCCTCGGTGACGGCGGGCAGCGACTCGCTCGGCGGTACCGGCTCGCCGACGGCACGCGTCGGCAGCACGTCGAGCACCGTCACCGTCGGGTAGTCGGCACCCGCACCGCCCGGGGCGACCTGCAGCAGGCGCGCACCGACCTGCTGCCCCACGAGCGTCTCGTACAGGTCGGTACCGAGGTCCTCGACCGACAGCGTCCGGGGCGTCGGGCTCGTGCTGTAGCTCTCCTTGACCAGGCTCGCGTCGGTCGCGTTCTCCAGCCAGAAGTCGATGAGCACGGGGGCGCCGTCGACGAGCTCGTCGCCCGTCCCGGGCCAGACGGTCTGACGGAACGTCTCCTCGACCGTCAGCGGCGTCAGGTACGTGACGGTCGGCGCCTGTCCCGGGTCACCGGTGACCGTGATCACCGGCTCGACGGCCGTCACGGCCCCGCACGCCCCCAGCGCCGCCACGACGGCGCACAGCGCCGCCATCCGACGCGCTCCCGCGAGCACCCGCACGTCCACGCCTCCACGTCGTCCACCTGGGCCTGCCGGCCCGTCCGCCACCGTCGTCCGCCGCCGCCCCGTCGTCACCGGCCGTGGTCACCGCACGGGGTCGTCCCCGCCCGGCGGCCGCACCGGGACGGGCCCGGCAGGGGCTCACTGTACGTGCCGTCCCCGGGCGCGGGACGTCGGGTCCGGCCCGCCGCGGCACGCCGACGCGCACCACGCCCGGGCCGGCACGCCGTCACATCGACTCGATGAGCCTGTCCACCCGCTCGTCGACGCTGCGGAACGGGTCCTTGCACAGCACCGTGCGCTGGGCCTGGTCGTTCAGCTTGAGATGCACCCAGTCGACGGTGTAGTCGCGGCGCGCGTCCTGCGCGGCCCGCACGAAGTCCCCGCGCAGCTTGGCCCGCGTCGTCTGCGGGGGCACGGCGGTGGCCTCGAACACGTCGAGGTCGTTCGTCACGCGCTCGACGAGCCCGCGCGCCGCGAGCAGGTTGTACAACCCCTCGGTCCGTGAGATGTCGTGGTACGCCAGGTCCAGCCGCTGCACGCGCACGTCGGACAGGTCCAGGCCGTGCTTGGCGCGGTAGCGCTCGATCATGCGGTACTTGATCACCCAGTCGAGCTCGCGCTCGACCAGCGTCAGGTCGCCCGTGCGCAGCGCGCGCAGACCCCGCTCCCACAGCTCGAGCACCTGCTTGGCCTGCGGGGACGGGCCGACCTCCGCGGTGACGAACTCCGAGACCCGCGCCAGGTACTCCTCCTGCAGGTCGATCGCGGTGACCGTGCGACCCGACGCGAGCGTCACCGGCTGGCGGCCCGTCATGTCGTGGCTGATCTCCCGGATCGCGCGGATCGGGTTCTCCAGCGTCAGGTCCCGCATCGGCACGCCCGCCTCGATCAGGCGCAGCAGCATGTCGGTCGAGCCGACCTTGAGCATCGTCGTCGTCTCCGACATCGACGAGTCGCCGACGATCACGTGCAGACGTCGGTAGTGCTCGGCGTCCGCGTGCGGCTCGTCCCGCGTGTTGATGATGGGCCGCGACCGCGTCGTCGCGCTCGAGACGGCCTCCCAGATGTGGTCGGCCCGCTGCGAGAGGCAGTAGACCGCACCGCGCGGCGTCGCGAGCACCTTGCCCGCACCCGTGAGGACCTGCCGCGTGATGAGGAACGGCACGAGCACGTCGGACAGGCGCGCGAAGTCGCCCTGACGGCGCACGAGGTAGTTCTCGTGGCAGCCGTAGGAGTTGCCCGCGGAGTCGGTGTTGTTCTTGAACAGGTGGATCCGGCCCGGCAGGCCCTCGTGCTCGAGGCGCTGCTGCGCGTCGGCGACCAGACCCTCGAGGATGCGCTCACCGGCCCGGTCGTGCGTGACGAGCTGACGCCAGTCGTCGCACTCGGCCGTCGCGTACTCGGGGTGCGAGCCGACGTCCAGGTACAGGCGCGAGCCGTTGCGCAGGAAGACGTTCGACGAGCGTCCCCACGCGACGACCTTGCGGAACAGGTAGCGCGCGACCTCGTCGGCGGACAGCCCGCGGCCGTCCTGCGCCGCGCACGTGACCCCGTACTCGGTCTCCAGCCCGAAGATCCGTCTGTCCATGCGTCACTCCCCGTCTCGCTCGTCGACGCCGTGCCCTCGTCCCGCCCCTCGTCTCAGGGAGCCGAGGCGTCCTGCCCGCCGGACCGCGGCGCGCCCGCGCCCGCGGCACCGAGCACGTCCTCCAGCAGCGCACCCGTCAGCCGCCGGAACGCGCGTCGGGGCCGGGTGCGGTCCAGGACCGCGACCTCGAGCTGCGCGGCACCGAGCGTGCGGGGCTCACCGTCCTCGCCCGCCTGCCCGAGCACGCGCACCGCGAGGCTCAGCACCTCGGCGAGCGTCATGCCGGCACGCCACTCCCCCTCGAGCACACCCGCGAGCCGGTCGGCCTGACCGCCCATGACGACCCAGCCGTGCTCGTCGGTCACCGAGCCGTCGTAGGACAGCCGGTAGATCTGGTCCCCGTCGGGGTCCCGGCCGACCTCGACGACCACGAGCTCGACCTCGAGCGGCTTGGACTCGGTGGTGAACACGGTGCCGAGGGTCTGCGCGTACGCGTTCGCCAGCCCGCGCGCGGTCACGTCGACCCGGTCGTAGGAGTAGCCGCGCAGGTCGGCGTACCGCACGCCCGCCACCCGCAGGTTCTCGAACTCGTTGTACTTGCCGACCGCGGCGAACGCGATCCGGTCGTAGATCTCCGAGATCTTGTGCAGCGCACGCGACGGGTTCTCGGTCGCGAACGCGATCCCGTCGTCGTACTGCAGGACCACCACGGAGCGGCCGCGGGCGATGCCCTTGCGCGCGTAGTCCGCCCGGTCCTTCATGAGCTGCTCGGGCGAGACGTAGAACGGCATGCTCATCGCGCACCTCCTTCGCGCCGGGTGCTGCGCCGACCGTTCTCGACCACGTCGACGGCCGCCGCGAGGTCGTCGTCGCCGACCCGCAGGTACCCGGACTCGGTGACGGTCGCCACGACGGGCCAGATCCGTCGCGCGCGGTCCGGCCCACCGGTCGCGGAGTCGTCGTCCGCCGCGTCGACGAGCGCCTCGACCGCGACACGCACGGCCGTCGAGGCGTCCATGCCCTCGCGCCAGCGCTTCTTCAGCGAACCGCGCGCGAACACCGAGCCGGAGCCCACCGCGTGGTGGTCGTGCTCCTCGTACCGGCCGCCCGTGACGTCGTAGGAGAAGATCCGCCCACGACCGGCGGCCAGGTCGTAGCCGCCGAACAGCGGCACGACCGCCAGACCCTGCATCGCCAGGCCGAGGTTGCCGCGGATCATCGTCGCGAGCCGGTTGGCCTTGCCGTCGAGCGAGAGCAGGCTGCCCTCGATCTTCTCGTAGTGCTCCAGCTCGAGCTGGAACAGCCGCACGAGCTCGATCGCCAGGCCCGCGGTGCCCGCGATGCCGACGGCCGAGTACTCGTCCGCGGGGAACACCTTCTCGATGTGCCGCGAGGCGATCATCGACCCCATGGTCGCCCGGCGGTCGCCCGCCATGACGATCCCGCCGTCGAACGTCAGCGCGACGATCGTCGTCGCGTGCGGGGCCTGCAGCTCACCGACCGGCAACGGCCGGTTGCCCGGCAGCAGCTCGGGCGCGTGACCGGCGAGGAACTCGACGAACGACGACGTGCCGGGGGTGGTGAACGCGTGCGGGAGCCGGCCCGAGGAGGGCGCTGGGACGTGCGAGGTCATCGGCGCTCACTGACCGCCCTTCTGCACGAACCCGCGCACGAACTGCTCGGCGTTCTGCTCCAGGACGTCGTCGATCTCCTCCAGCAGGGCGTCGACCTCCGCGTCACGGGCCTGCGCGCTCGGCGGCGCGGGTGCGGGGGTGTCCGGCTCGTCCGCCGGCTCGTCGTCGTGGCGGTGCCTGACGTGCTCCTGACCAGCCATGGTGACCTCCGTCCTGCGGTCACGTGCCGCGTGCCCGCGTGCCCACCCTAGGCCCACAACCGCGGGCACGTGCCCCGCAGGGCCACCACGCGGACGACGCGCCGCGATCTCACCTGTGGACGACACCCACCCGCGCCCCACCACCTGGCACGATGCCCGCATGCCCGACCTTCCGGACTCGCTGTACGCCCGCACGCTGCGCGCGTTGACCGATGCCACCGCCTGCCCGGCGTGCGCGTCGACGATGCACACCGGCCGCTGCCCCGCGTGCGGGCTCGACGTGTCCGGTCCGCAGGGCCTGGCCGTGTGGCAGGACAGCCAGCAGGTCGCGCAGGTGCTCGCCGCGCGCCAGCACCGCGTCGCCGCGCTGCTCACGGCACAGCTCGCGCACCGGACCGCGACGAACGGCGCCGCGCCGCACGCCGCCCGCAGCGCGGCCGCGGG
>JAFAEH010000070.1 GCA_023424135.1 Actinomycetes bacterium
GGTGTGCCGCGGTCGGCCGCGCGCCACGCGGCGTACCGGGCGGCGTGGCCGAGCGCGAGGGCCGCGTGCTCGGGTGCCGCGTACGCGGGGACGGTCCGCACGCGACCCTGCGGGTCGGGGGCGGCGAGCTCGGCGCTCAGACCGTGCAGGTCGTACATGCAGGCCACGGTCGTGCGGCCCGTGCGTGCGGCGGCGGCGGCGACCTCGCGCGGGAGCACGGGGTCGGGGACGCCGAGCGTGGGGATGCGCAGCGCGATCACGACGTCGACGTCCGGGTCGTCGTACGTGCGCCGGACCGCGTCGCGCACCTCGTCGGCCCGTGCGTCCTCGGCGAGCAGCTCGACGCGTCCGCTGACGACGAGCCCCGCGGCGGCGGCCGCCTCGGCGACGAGGGCCGCGACGCCCGCCGAGCTCGCGAGGATCGCGGTCCGCCGGCCGCGCGGCAGGGGCTGGTGCGCGAGCACCTGCACGACGTCGAGCATCTGGTGCACGTTGTCGACGCGCACGACCCCTGACCGGCGCAGCACCTCCTCGAGCGTGCGGCGCGGTGCGCGCGTGGGCCGCACGGCGTGCCCGGGCGGCACGACGTGCCCCGATCGTCCGGCGGTCACGACGACGACGGGCTTGTGCGCCGCGAGGCGTCGCGCGACGCGCGTGAACTTGCGCGGGTTGCCGATGGACTCCAGGTAGAGCGCGACGACGTCGGTCGCGTCGTCCTCGCCCCAGAACTGCATGAGGTCGTTGCCGGACACGTCGGCGCGGTGCCCGGCCGAGACGAGCTGGGCCAGCCCGAGGCCACGCCGTTCGACGGCGGCGAGGAGCGTGACCGCCAGGGGCGCGCTCTGGCAGAACAGCCCGACGCGGCCGGGCCGGGGCACGCGTGCGGCGAGCGACGCGTCCAGCGTGACGCCGTCGTGCGTCGCGACGAGCCCGAACGAGGACGGGCCGACGACGCGCATCCCGGCGCCGTGCGCGACGCCGAGCAGCAGCCGCTGGCGCGCGAGCCCCTCCGGCCCGGCCTCGGCGAAGCCGCCGGAGACCAGCACGAGCCCGCGCACGCCCAGCGCGCCCAGGCGCCGCGCGGTGTCGAGCACCTGCTCGGGCGGCAGCGCGACGACCGCGAGCTCGACGGGTCCCGGCACGTCGTCGAGGCGCCGGTGCCGGTGCACGCCGTCCTCGTCGACGCCCTCGGCGTGCCCGACGCCGACGCCGTGCACCACGACGGTGCCCGCCCGGGCCGCGGGTGCCAGGCCCGCCAGGACGCGTTCGGCCTGCCGGGCGGTCAGCGCCCGGTCCGGCTCGGGGCCCGGCCCGACGACCACGACCGAGCGGGCGGTGAGCAGCGCGCGCATCGACCGCGCCTCGGCGCGATGCTCGCGGTCCGCCGCCACGGCCAACGACCGGTCGGTCGGGTCGATGTCGAACGTGACCTGCACGACGCCGTCCTCGGTGCGCTGGCGCACCTCGTAGCCGGCCTCGCGGAAGACCGCGATCATGCGCCCGTTCTGCGGCAGCACCTCGGCCACGAACCGGCGCACGCCGCGTTCGCGCGCGGTCGCGGCCAGGTGCTCGAGCAGCACGGACGCCAGCCCCTTGCCCTGGTGGGCGTCGGCGATGTTGAACGCGACCTCGGCGGTGTCGGGGTCGACGACGTCGTAGCGGGCGACCCCGATGATCCGCTCGGGCTCGTCGGCGGCGGCCGATCCCGTCACGGCGACCAGCGCGACCCGGTCGACGTGGTCGACGTTGACGAGCCGGGACAGGTCCCGCTCGGGCAGCCGCTCGAGCGGCGCGAAGAACCGCAGGTACGTCGAGCGCTCCGACTGCCCGACGTGGAAGGCCTGGAGCGCGTCGGCGTCCTCGGGGCGGATCGGGCGCAGGCGGGTCGTCGAGCCGTCGGCCAGCACGACGTCCGCCTCCCACGCCGCGGGGTAGGGTGCGGCGCCGGTCCCCGTCGCGTGCGCGGGGCCCGGGTGCCCGGGGACGACGTCGGCCATGTCAGCAGGCTAGCGGCGCGGCTGCGCGGACGAGCGCCCCGACGCGAGGACAATGCACGAGGACGCACGAGCACACCGGCACCGCCGGACGGACGAACGAGGAGCACCCCGAGCGATGGCACGTCGCCCTGCGAGCCCCGACCTGCCCCCCGAGGACCTGGTCGAGAAGATCGTCGACGTCGACGTGTCGACCGAGATGGAGGGCTCGTTCCTCGAGTACGCGTACTCGGTCATCTACTCGCGGGCCCTGCCGGACGCGCGCGACGGGCTCAAGCCGGTGCAGCGGCGGATCGTGTACCAGATGGCCGACATGGGCCTGCGCCCCGAGCGTCCGTACGTGAAGTCGGCGCGCGTGGTCGGCGAGGTCATGGGCAAGCTCCACCCGCACGGCGACTCGGCGATCTACGACGCGATGGTGCGTCTCGCGCAGCCGTTCTCGCTGCGCCTGCCCCTGGTCGACGGGCACGGGAACTTCGGCTCGCTCGACGACGGCCCGGCGGCGTCGCGGTACACCGAGGCGCGGATGGCCCCCGCGGCGGTCGCGATGACGCAGGGCCTCGACGAGGACGTCGTCGACTTCGTCCCGAACTACGACAACAAGCTGCAGCAGCCCGCGGTGCTGCCGGCGGCGATCCCGAACCTGCTGGTCAACGGCACGACGGGGATCGCGGTCGGCATGGCGACCAACATGGCGCCGCACAACCTCGTCGAGGTCGTCGCCGCCGCGCGGCACCTCGTGGCGCACCCGGACGCGACGCTCGAGGACCTCATGCGCTTCGTGCCGGGTCCCGACCTGCCGACGGGCGGCAAGATCGTCGGCCTCGACGGTGTGCGGGACGCGTACCGCACGGGCCGCGGCGCGTTCCGCACGCGGGCGACCGCGCGGGTCGAGAACGTCACACCGCGCCGCAAGGGCATCGTCGTCACCGAGCTGCCCTACACGGTGGGTCCCGAGAAGGTCATCGAGAAGATCAAGGAGGGCGTGCAGTCCAAGAAGCTCTCCGGCATCGCCGACGCGGTCGACCTGACGGACCGGCAGCACGGCCTGCGCCTCGTCATCGAGGTCAAGACGGGCTTCCACCCGGAGGCGGTGCTCGAGCAGCTCTACCGGCACACGCCGCTGGAGGACTCGTTCTCCATGAACAACGTCGCGCTCGTCGACGGGCAGCCCCGCACCCTCGGGCTCGTCGACCTGCTGCGCGTGTGGGTCGCGCACCGCCTGGACGTCGTGCGCCGACGCACGGCGTTCCGCCTGACCCGGCGCCAGGAGCGGCTGCACCTCGTCGAGGGCCTGCTCATCGCGATCCTCGACATCGACGAGGTCATCCAGGTCATCCGCACGTCCGACGACGCGGAGACCGCGCGCACACGCCTGCGCGACGTGTTCGACCTGTCCGAGCCGCAGGCCGAGTACATCCTCGAGCTGCGGCTGCGCCGCCTGACGCGCTTCTCGCGCCTCGAGCTCGAGCGCGAGCGTGACGAGCTCGTCGAGGACATCGCCCGCCTGCAGGCGATCCTCGCGGACGACGGGCTCCTGCGGACCGTGACGTCCGACGAGATGGCCGAGGTCGCCGCGACCTACGGCACACCGCGTCGCACGGTCCTGCTGGAGCACGCCGGCGGGACGAGCCTGGCGGGCGCGGCCGGTGCACCGACGTCCGCGAAGGCGAAGGGCGCCCCCGCGTCGCTGGAGATCGCGGACACGCCCTGCTGGGCGCTGCTGTCGGCGACGGGGCTGCTCGCGCGCACGTCCGACGACACGGTGCCGCCCCGCGGCGACGGCTCGACACGCAGCCGCCACGACGTCGTCGCGTCGTCGCTCGCGACGTCCGCACGCGCCGACGTCGGTGCGCTGACGACCCGCGGGAGGGTCGTGCGCCTGTCGGTCCTGGAGCTGCCGACGATGCCGCCCACGGACGGTCCGCCGTCGCTGTCCGGTGGCCTGCCGGTGGGTGAGGCCGTCGCGCTCGAGAAGGACGAGCAGGTGGTCGCGCTCGTCCCGCTCGGCGAGGACGCTCCCCCGCTGGCGCTGGCGACCGCGCAGGGCGTGGTCAAGCGCGTCACGCCCGGCGACGTGCCGAGCAACCGGGACACGTGGGAGGCGATCGGCCTCAAGGACGGCGACGTGGTCGTCGGTGCCGCGCCCGCACGCGACGACGACGAGCTCGTGCTCGTCGCGTCGGACTCCTCGCTGCTGCACTTCCCGGCCGCGCAGGTCCGTCCGCAGGGGCGCGCCGCGGGCGGCATGGCGGGCATCAAGCTCGCTGCCGGCTCCCGGGTCGTCGCGTTCAGCGTCCTGCGACCGGACGACGACGCGGTGGTCGTGACCGTCGCGGGCTCGTCGTCGGCGCTGCCCGGCACGCAGACCGGCAGCGCGAAGGTCACGCCGTTCTCCGTGTACCCCGGCAAGGGTCGCGCGACGGGCGGGGTCCGCTCGCACCGCTTCCTCAAGGGCGAGGACGCGATCGTCCTCGCGCACGTCGGCCCGGCGCCGGCCCGTGCGACGGGAGCGGGCGGCCAGCCGGTCGACCTGCCGCCGCTCGACGAGCGCCGCGACGGGTCGGGGGTCACGCTCGCCGCACCGGTGCACGCGATCGGCTGACGCCGCGCCAGCGCCTACCGTGGGTCGCGTGACCGCATCGCTCGACCTGCCCCGCTCCGTCCTGCTCGCCCTGTGGCTGGTGGCGTCCGACGAGCCGGCGGCGGCCGTCGCGGCCGTGCAGGACGACGACGAGCCGCACGTCGTGCTGACCGACGACGAGCCCGCGGGGCTGGGTGCGTGGCTCGCGTGGCTGGGCGCACCCGTCGACGAGGTCGCGGTGGTGCTGCCCGTGCCGGGCGATCCGGTCGCGGCGCCACCGGGCGTCTCGGGTGCGGCGGTCGAGGCCGGTGAGTGCGTGCTGCTGCGCGCCGGGTCCCGCACCCTGGCCGTCGTGCCGCGCGTCGAGCGGTTCGGCTCGGCGCTCGAGCCCGGGCACCTGGTGACGTGGCACGCGACGCCCGTGCCGGACTGGCGCACGGCCGTCTGGGCGCAGGTCGGTGCGCTCGAGGACGCCGAGCGGGACCTGCGCCACGCGCTGCTGACCGCGACCGAGGCGCTCGTCGCGCTCGGGGTCGAGCGCTGGCGCCCCGACGCGGCCGACGCGATCGCGGACGTCCGCGACGGGGCCCTGCCCGCCGGTCGGCTGCCGCGCGGGGTCGCCGGTCAGCGGC
>JAFAEH010000089.1 GCA_023424135.1 Actinomycetes bacterium
GGCGCGCGAGGACGGCGTTGACCGCCTGGACGGTGGCGCCGGGCTGGACGCGCACCCGCTTGCCGGCGTCCAGGCTCGGGGCGCGACTCCGGGGCGCACTCAGGCTCGGCTCGGGTTCGGAGTCGCACGCGGGCTCGGAGTCGCACGCGGCTCGGGCTCGCACGCGGGCTCGGGTCGGGCCGCTACCAGTGCGGCGGCTTCTCGCGGCGCAGGCGCTCGTCGTTCGAGCCATCGGTGTCGCCCCACCCGACGTCGCTGTCGTCGGCCGACCGGGTCGTCCGCCACAGGTCGTCCGCCGGGACCGGCGCGGTGATCGCCCGCTGCGGCCCGCTGCGCGGGTCCGTCCGACGTGGATCGGCACCGTCCGCGGACCCGCCGTGCGGGGCCCCGTCCAACGCCGTAGGCCCGCTACCCGTGCCCTCCGCCGGACGCGGCCCGCCGGCGCGCACACCGGCACCGTCCGCCTCAGCGCCGTCCGCCTCGGCACCCCGCACCGGACCGGAGCCGGTCGTAGGGCCCGGTGCGGGGCCCGCCGGCGCGGGCAGCGCGGACCGCAGCACGGACTCGTCGGACCCGACCGTCCCGGACGGGCGCACGGCCCGGCGGGGGCGACGACTGCGACGGGACTCGCTCACCGGACGATCCTCGCACCCCGCCACCTGCGGGCCGGACCACCACCGCCCCCGAACGACACGACACCGGACCGCGCGGCGCAGACCGCGCGGGGCGATCGCACCGGACGTCAGGAGTAGGCGCGGGTGACGGCGGCGCGGACCGCGGTGTCGACCCGGTGACTGCGGCGGGTGATGCCGAGCTCGGCGCGCAGCGTGTCCGCGAGCTGGTCGCGGGACCGCTCGACGCCGTCGGACCGCAGCCAGCGCACGAGGTCGTCGAGCTGGTCGTCGCTGTAGGCGTTGATCGGCAGACCGGCGCGGACGTCGGGCCGGGGCGCGGTGCGCACCGGCAGGACGAGCTGCTCACCGGTCGCCGGGGTCGCGACGAACGCCTCGGTCTGGGCACGGCCCGGGGCCCCCTGGGCGGGTGTGGCACCCGTCGCGGTCGCGACGACGGGCACGGCGCCGGTCTCGCGGGTGGGCGCACCGGTGCCGCGGGAGACGACGTCGGTGTCGATCCGCACGACCGGGGTGCCGGCCGACGTCGCGACGACCGGCAGCACCCCGGTCGGGGTGCGCACGACCGGGGTCGCGCCCGTCCCCGGCGTCGCCGTACGCCCGTCCGCTCCCCCGGCTGCCCCGCGGGTGCCGCCGGCACCGGCGCCCGGCACCGCGGGGGTCCCCCCGGTCGACGGCACCACGGGGACCGCACCGGTCGCGGGACGGACGACGGGCACGGCACCGGTCTCGGGACGCCGTGTGACGTAGGGGCGCACGGGGCGGTGGCCGTCGTCGTCGCCGACGGGTACGGGCACCACGCCGACGGGCGTCGACGCGGGCGCCGCGAGGTCGGGGCGACGCGTGACGAGCGCGGTGTGCACCGCGCGGCGGATACGGTCGACCTCGGCCTGCGGGTCGAGGAACGCGGCGGCCGACCACACGCGCACGACCGACCACCCGAGGCGCTCGAGCCGGTCGGCGACGAGCCGGTCGCGCACGCGCACGCTGGGCTCGCCGACGTAGGCGTCGTCGTCGGTGAGCACGGCGACCAGGAGCTCGTCGGGCAGGTCGGGGTGCCCGACGACGAGCGGGATCCGCGCCCCACCGGGCACACCGTGGTCGACGTCGACGACGAGGCCGTGCTGCCAGAGCCGCTCGGCGAGGTCGAGGACGAGCCGGTCGGGGTCCGTGCCGCCGGTGGGCCGCGCGGCCGCGTCCGCCCCGCCGTCCTGCGCACCGCGTGCGGCCGCGAACCGCAGCACGTCGGCGAGCAGCTCGGGACCCGGCCCGCGCAGGCGCTCGGGGTCGAGGTCGTCGCCGCCGAAGCACGACACGACGGTCAGCCGGTGCCGTGTCGAGCCGAGCGCGTCGAGCAGCAGCGCGTCACCGCCCGGGCGGCTGACCGGCCCGAACGTGTGCAGGACGCGCCGGTGCGGCGTGCGCCCCAGGCCGACGGACAGGATCACGGCGTCGCGCTGCAGCCCGGCGACGTTCGCGACGTCGACGACGAGGAACGGCTCGGTGCGGCCCACGTCGAAGAACGCGGCGAGTGCCGGGTTGCCACGGACCTCGGCGAGCACGGTCTCGCGCACGGCGTCGGCGTGCCGCGGCGTGAGCGTCACGACCGCGAGCGACTCGTCGGGGTGGCGCAGCACGTGCTCGACGACGAGCTCGAGGACCCGCTCGACCTCGGCGCCCGTCGAGTCGACCATGCTCGTCTCGCGGTCAGGCATGCCGGTGCCGTCGACGAGCTCCAGGCCGACCAGCGGCGCGGACCCCGGCAGCGGCGTGGGGACGAGCACCCCCTCGTAGCCGTGCTCGGCGAGGAACCGGGTCAGGTACGGGTCGCGCCGGGACGCGTCGGCGTGCAGCGCGACGTGCGGCAGCGCCTCGGCCAGCTCGCGGACCGCGGTGCCGGACGCGCAGCGTGCGTCCCCGACGACGACGACCTGCCGGCCGCGTGCGATCGCGGGCAGCGCCGCCTCGACCGGCAGGTGCGCGGCGGCGTCGACGACGACGAGGTCGACGGTGCGGGTCGCGGGCAGCACCTGCGCGACGAGCATCGGACCGGCCACGAGCACGGGCCGCAGCCGGCGCGCGAGGTCCGGGTACCGGGCGACGGTGTCGCGCAGCGACGTCATGCGCTCGTCGACGAGCTCGGCGAACAGCCCCTCGGCCTCGTCGCGGTGCGCGCGCACGGCCGAGGCGATCCGACCGACGGCCGCCGCGAGGACGGGCGCGGCCCGGCTGACGACGTGACGCCGGTCGAGCTCGGCGTACCGCGCGGACAGGGCGCCGAGCGCCGCGCCGTCGTACCCGGCGAGCGCGGGGTCGGCGGCCAGGACATCCTCGAAGACGGTGCTCCACCAGGCCAGGTCCAGCTCGGCCGGGGCCAGGAGCGGGTCGACGCGGCGGGCCGCGAGGTCGTCGACCAGGTCGCCCAGACCCGCGGCGCGCACACCGTGCAGGAGCTGCGTGCGCTCCGGGAGCGTCTCGAGCGCGTCCGCACCCGCGCGGAGCCGGGTCAGCCGCTCGCGCAGCTCGTCGAACGGCGTGGACGCGAGCCGCCCGCCACCGGGTGTGGACGCGAGCACGTCGGCGAGGCCCTCGACGTCCTGACGGACCGCGAGGTGCTCGTCCTCGATGACCTCGAGGCTCTCCGGCAGACGCGGCCAGCCACCCGCGGGGCAGTGCGCCTGCCACACCTCGCGCCGCTCCTGGACCTCGAGCAGCGCGGTGTGCAGGTCGGCCACGGGCCGCCCGGGGCGCACCATGTCCTTGGCCTGCTTGCGCAGACGGCGGCGCACCCAGAACCCCATCGGGATCCCGCGCTCCTCGCGCCACTCCTTGGTCGCGGTCGCGGCGACGAGGTCGGCGGCGGTGCGCTCGAAGACCATCGGCTGGAACACGTCGAGCGACGTGCGCACGCCGTCGAGCATGCGCAGCTGCTCGGCCCACTGGTCGAGCGTCGTCGCGCGCGTCAGCCCGGTCTCGGTGGCGACCTGCGCGACGCGGTCGACGAGCAGCGGCAGCGTGACGTCGAGCAGGCGGTCGAGGCGCCGGCGGACGACCTGCGCGTCGGCGGACGTGCGCAGGTCCGCGCCGTACCAGGGCGTGTCCTGCGGGCGCAGCGTGAACGCGCCGAGCTCGCCCGCGCGCACGAGGTCGTTCGCAAGGCGCGTGCGCCGCGGCTCGTCGAGGGGGCGCGCGACATCGGTGGACAGCCGCACGGTCGTGCCGGGGGCGGGCCGCGTGGCGGTGAGCCGCGCGAGCTGCTGCAGCGCGTCGTACGCCGAGACGCCCCACGGCTGGCGG
>JAFAEH010000095.1 GCA_023424135.1 Actinomycetes bacterium
CGTCGACCCCGCCGACCACGCGGACCCGGTGCTCGCGCGCGCGGCGCTCGACACCGTGCCGTTCGTCGTGTCGCTCGAGGTGCGCCGCAGCGAGGTCACCGACCGCGCCGACGTCGTGCTCCCCGTCGCGCCGCCCGTCGAGCGGCCCGGCACCTACGTCACGTGGGAGGGCCGGCCGCGGCCGTTCCCGCAGGCGCTGACGACGACGATCCTGCCGGACTTCCGGGTGCTCGACCAGCTCGCCGACGCCCTCGGCGTCGAGCTCGGGCTGCGTTCGTTGTCGGCGCTGCACGCCGAGCTCGACCAGCTCGGCGGCTGGGACGGCGCCCGCGTCGAGGCGCCCGCGGCGGACGTGGGCGAACCGCCCGCGGTGCCGCCCGGGCACGCGGTGCTCGCGACGTGGCACCAGCTCCTGGACGCCGGGCGCGGGCAGGACGGTGAGCAGCACCTCGCCGGCACCGCCAAGCGGACCGTCGCACGCGTGTCCGCGGCGACCGCCGCGGCGGCGGGCCTGGCGGACGGCGACGAGGCGGCGGTCGGCACCGACCGGGGCACGATCACCGCGCCGGTGCTGGTGACGGACATGGCGGACCACGTGGTGTGGCTCGCGACGAACCCGCGCGGTGCCGCGGTGCGCGACGTGCTCGGGGCCGTCGGCGGCTCCGTCGTCCGGCTCACCCGGGCCGACGGCGGCGTGCAGGGCGACGAGGAGGAGCGGGCATGAGCGTGCTGCCGGCGGCGGTCGGCGACGGCGCGGTCGCACCGGTCGTGGCGGACTTCAGCCAGGACGTGTTCTGGGTGTGGCTGCTCAAGGCCGTCGCGATCGTCGTGTTCCTGCTGACCAGCGTGCTCATCGCGATCTGGTTCGAGCGGCGGGTCGTCGCCAAGATGCAGCTGCGCCCGGGCCCGAACGTGCACGGTCCGTTCGGCCTCCTGCAGTCGCTCGCCGACGCGATGAAGCTGCTGGTCAAGGAGGACGTGACGGTCAAGGCGGCCGACAAGCTCGTCTACATCCTCGCGCCCATGATCGCGGTGCTGTGCTCGCTGCTCGTGTTCGCGGTCATCCCGTTCGGGCCCGAGGTGAGCATCTTCGGCGTCGTCACGCCGCTGCAGCTCACGGACTTCTCCGTCGCGGTGCTGTACGTCCTCGCGTGCGCGTCGGTCGGCGTGTACGGCATCGTGCTCGGCGGCTGGTCGTCCAACTCGACGTACCCGCTGCTCGGCGGCGTCCGCTCGACCGCCCAGGTCATCTCCTACGAGCTGGCGATGGGCCTGTCGCTCGTGTCCGTGTTCATCATGGCCGGGTCGATGTCGACGTCGCAGATCGTCGACTCCCAGACGCAGGTCTGGTGGTTCCTGCCGCTGCTGCCCGCGTTCGTCATCTACGTCATCTCGATGGTCGGCGAGACCAACCGCCTGCCGTTCGACCTGCCGGAGGCCGAGGGCGAGCTGGTCGGCGGGTACACCACCGAGTACTCGTCGATGAAGTTCGCCTGGTTCTTCCTGGCCGAGTACATCAACATGCTGAACGTCTCCGCGGTCGCCACGACGCTGTTCTTCGGCGGCTGGCGCGCCCCGTGGCCGATCTCGGCGATCAACGACGGCATGTTCAACACCGGCTGGTGGCCCGTCCTGTGGTTCGTCGCCAAGGTCTGGCTGTTCATGTTCCTGTTCGTGTGGATCCGCGGGTCCGTCCTGCGCTTCCGCTACGACCAGTTCATGAAGATCGGCTGGAAGGTGCTCATCCCCGCGGCCCTTGGCTGGGTCGTGTGCGTGGCCGTCGTGCAGGGCGCGCGCCAGCTCTGGGACGTCGACCTGCGCACGCTGCTGTTCGTGCTCGCCGGTCTCGTCCTCGTCGGGCTCGTCGTCTCGTTCCTCGTCCCCGAGAAGACGCCCGAGCCCGAGCCCGCGCCGACGGGCCCGCAGGAGATCGACCCGTTCGCCGACGGGTACCCCGTGCCGCCCCTGCCGGGGCAGGTGCTGCCCCCGTCGCCCCGTGCGCAGCGTCGCCTCGCCGCGACCGCGACCGACGCGGGCGACGCGTCCGGACCCGAGACCCCGCTGGAGGTGCGCGGTGGCTGAGCAGCGCAAGAAGAGGCCCGCGCCGGGCACGAGCGCGCCGACCGGCAAGCAGGTGCAGCCCGCACCGCCCGCCGGCGGCGAGGTCGACCGTCCGGCCGAGGGCTACCGGTCGCTCGTCGAGAAGCGCTCGGGGCTCGCCGAGGTGCTCGCGCCCGTCGCCGGCTTCGGCGTCACCTTCGCGAACATGTTCAAGCCCGCGGTCACGGAGCAGTACCCGCGCGAGCGGGTGCCCACCAAGCCCCGCTACCACGGGCGGCACCAGCTCAACCGGTACGCCGACGGCCTGGAGAAGTGCATCGGCTGCGAGCTGTGCGCCTGGGCATGCCCCGCGGACGCGATCTACGTGGAGGGTGCGGACAACGCCCCCGACGCGCAGTTCTCACCGGGGGAGCGGTACGGGCGCGTCTACCAGATCAACTACCTGCGCTGCATCTTCTGCGGCCTGTGCATCGAGGCGTGCCCCACGCGCGCGCTGACCATGACGAACGAGTACGAGCTCGCCGGTCCGACCCGGCCGGGCATGATCTGGGAGAAGCAGGACCTGCTCGCACCGCTGCGCTCGGGCCAGCTCTCGACACCGCACCCGATGGTCGAGGGCACGACCGACACCGAGTACTACCGCGGGGAGGTCACCGGCGTGACCGACGCGCAGGTCGCGTGGGTCGCCGAGCACCGCCCGGACGACGCGACGCTCCCCGAGAACGCCGCCGCGGGTGCGACGGTCCCGGACCTCGGCGAGACGCGGCTCGCGCAGCGCGCGATCACCGCGAGCGCCCACCGTCAGGGAGGTGCCCGGTGACGGGTCTGCTGACGGCGCTGCCCGCCGGTGCCGGTGCGCTCACGGACGCCGGGACGACGAGCACGGCCGAGGCCGTGCTGTTCTGGATCCTCGGACCCGTCATGGTGCTCGCCGCGCTGGGCCTGCTGTTCGCGCGCAAGGCCGTGCACGCGGCGCTGTGCGTCGTGCTGGTGATGATCTCGCTGGCGTTCCTCTACGTCGCGCAGGGTGCCGAGTTCCTGGGCGTCGTGCAGGTGGTCGTCTACACCGGCGCGGTCATGATGCTGTTCCTGTTCGTCCTCATGCTCGTGGGCGTCGACCGGTCCGACTCGCTCGTCGAGACGATCCGCGGTCAGCGCTGGATCGGTGTGCTCGCGGGCCTCGGCCTCGCCGTCGTGCTCGTCGGCGTCGTCGGCCGCGCGACCTACGCCGCGCCCGTGGGCGTCCAGGAGGCCAACCTGCCGTCGAACCCGGAGGCCGTCGCGCACGTCGTGTTCGGTCAGCACGTGCTCGCGATGGAGGTCGTCGGTGCGCTGCTGGTCACCGCCGCGCTCGGCGCGCTGGTCCTGACGCACCGCCAACGGCTGACGCCCAAGGTGGGGCAGCGCGAGCAGGCCGAGCGTCGCCTGCGCACGGGCGGCTACCCGGTGTCCCTGCCGGCGCCCGGCGTGTACGCCCGGCACAACGCGATGGACGTGCCGGCGCTCGACCCGCAGGGTCGGCCCATCGAGGCGTCGGTGCCGCGCGTGCTGCGCGTGCGCGGCCAGGCGGCGGACGCGCGCGAGTACGCGGCCCGCATCGACCGGGTGCTCGCGGGCGGCTGGGCCGGCGGCGCCGGGACCTTCACGTCCGACGAGGAGTTCGACGGCGAGGTCGACGGCGCGCTCGAGCTGCCGCCGCCCGGCACGGGCACCGACGCGACGTCGGGCACGGGGAACGACGAGGAGGACGCCCGGTGAGCCTCACCCACTACCTCGTGCTGGCCGCGATCCTGTTCGCGATCGGTGCGACGACCGTCCTGCTGCGCCGCAACGCGATCATCGTGTTCATGGGCGTCGAGCTCATGCTCAACTCGACGAACCTCACGCTCGTGACGTTCTCGCGGATCCACGGCGACCTGTCGGGCCAGGTGCTCGCGTTCTTCGTCATGGTGGTCGCCGCGGCCGAGGTCGTCGTGGGCCTGGCGATCATCGTGTCCATCTTCCGGACCAGACGCTCGGCCTCGGTCGACGACGTCAACCTGCTGAAGAGCTGAGGGGCGGCACGTGCACACCCTGGTCACCGCCGCGGCGTCCGCCGCGTCGTCCGTCGAGCCCGTCGTCTGGGTCGAACCCTGGGCCCCGGCCCGTATCGCCGTCTGGCTCGTCGCCGTGCCGCTCGTGTCGGCCGCGGTCCTCCTGCTCCTCGGCCGCCGCGCCGACCGCTGGGGGCACTGGCTCGGTGTCGCCGCGTCCACCACGTCGTTCGTCGTCGCCGCGGTCCTGCTGGTCCGCCTGCTGGGGCAGCCCGCCGACGCGCGCGTGCACGACGTGCACCTCGGCACCTGGCTGGACGCCGGCGCCCTGAGCATCGGCGCCGGCCTGCGCGTCGACCCGCTGTCCCTGACGTTCGTGCTGCTCGTGACGTTCGTCGGCACGCTGATCCACGTGTACTCCGTGGCGTACATGGAGCACGACGCCGCGCGGCGCCGGTTCTTCGCGTACCTCAACCTGTTCGTCGCGGCGATGCTGCTGCTGGTCCTCGCGGACTCGTACGTGCTGCTGTTCGTCGGCTGGGAGGGCGTCGGCCTCGCGTCGTACCTGCTCATCGGGTTCTGGAACCACCAGACGCCGTACGCGGTCGCCGCCAAGAAGGCGTTCGTCGCCAACCGTGTCGGCGACGTCGGCCTGCTCGTCGCGATGGGGCTGCTGTTCTCGACGTTCGGCAGCCTCGACTTCGCGACCGTCCAGGCCGGCACCGTCCAGGGGCAGGTCAGCGAGGCCACGCTCACGTGGATCGGGCTCGCGCTGCTGCTCGCGGCGTGCGGCAAGTCGGCGCAGTTCCCGCTGCAGTCCTGGCTGGGCGACGCGATGGCGGGCCCCACGCCCGTCTCGGCGCTCATCCACGCCGCGACGATGGTCACGGCGGGCGTGTACCTCATCATCCGCTCGGGCGTGATCTTCGCCGCCGCACCGACGGCCCAGCTCGTCGTCGCGGTCGTCGGCGCCGTCACGCTGCTGTTCGGGGCCGTCGTCGGCTGTGCCAAGGACGACATCAAGAAGGCCCTGGCCGCCTCGACGATGTCCCAGATCGGCTACATGGTGCTCGCCGCCGGGCTCGGTCCGATCGGGTACGCGTTCGCGATCTTCCACCTCGTGACGCACGGGTTCTTCAAGGCCGGGATGTTCCTCGGCGCCGGGTCCGTCATGCACGGCATGGACGACCAGGTCGACATGCGTCGGTTCGGCGGGCTCGGCCGGTACATGAAGATCACGTACTTCACGTTCATGGCCGGGTGGCTCGCGATCCTCGGCATCCCGCCGTTCGCCGGGTTCTTCAGCAAGGACAAGATCATCGAGGCCGCGTTCGTCCCCGTCGACGGGCAGCCGTGGCGGGCCTGGGTGTTCGGCGGTGTCGCGCTGCTCGGCGCCGGGATCACCGCGTTCTACATGTCCCGCCTGTTCTTCATGACGTTCGAGGGCCAGAAGCGATGGAGCACCACGCGCGACGGCCACGAGCAGCACCCGCACGAGTCCCCGGCGCTCATGACGTGGCCGATGATCGTGCTCGCGGTCGGCTCTGTCGGGCTCGGCTGGGCGCTGTCGGCCGTCGGGTTCGTCGAGTGGCTCGAGCCGTCGGTCGGGCACGCCGAGCACCACGACCCCGTGCTCGGCGTCCCCGTGCTCATCGGGCTCACCCTCATGGCGGTCGCGTTCGGCGTGGTCCTCGCGTGGCGGCGCTACGCGATCTCGACCGTGCCCGTCGCACCCCCGCTGGGCACCGTGCTCACGCGTGCGGCCCGCGTCGACCTCTACCAGGACGCCGTCAACGACGCGCTGCTGGTCGAGCCGGGGCAGTACCTCACGCGGTCCCTGGTGTACGGCGACAAGGCCGTGGTGGACGGCGCGGTCACGGGCCTGGGGCGGGTGACCGTCGCGGTCGGCGACCTCGTGCGGCGCGCGCAGAACGGGTTCGCCCGCTCGTACGCGGCCGTCATGGTCGTCGGGGTGGTCGTGCTCGCGTTCGTCGTCCTGGCCGTGCGCGGCTGATCGAGTCGGAGGAGAGCGAGAACTGATGTCGGACTTCCCCTGGCTCACCGCCCTGGTGGTGCTGCCGCTGCTCGGCGCGGTCACCCTGTGGGTGCTGCCCGCCGGTGCCCGCGCGCACGCGCGCACCATCGCGCTCGGGTTCGCCCTGGTGCAGGTGCTCGCGACGGTCGGCGCGTTCGCGGCCTTCGACGTCGCGGACGCGGCGACGCACCAGCTCGTCGAGACGTACCCCTGGATCCCCGCCCTCGGGGTGTCGTGGGCGCTCGGCGTCGACGGCGTCGGGCTCGCGCTGATCGCGATGTCGGTCGTGCTCGTCCCGCTCGTGGTCCTCGCGGCGTGGCGCGAGCAGGGCTCGGTCGACGGTCCCACCGACCGGCTGCGGCACTACCTGGCGCTGGTGCTGCTGCTCGAGGCGTTCATCGTCCTGGTGTTCGCGGCGCGCGACGTGTTCCTGTTCTACGTCGTCTTCGAGGCGATGCTCATCCCCGTCTACTTCATGATCGGTGCGTTCGGCGGGGCGCAGCGCCGCTACGCCGCTGTGAAGTTCCTGCTGTACTCGCTGGCCGGTGGGCTCGTCATGCTCGTCGGGGTCATCGCGCTGTACCTGCAGGGACCGCGCGGACCGCAGGGCTTCCTCACCGAGAACCTCGTCGGGATCGGCCTCGACCCGACGCTCGAGAAGTGGCTCTTCGCGTCCTTCTTCCTCGCGTTCGCCATCAAGGCACCGATGTTCCCCGTGCACACGTGGCTGCCCGACGCGGCCCAGCAGGCGCCCGCCGGGACGTCGACGCTGCTCGTCGGCGTGCTCGACAAGGTCGGCACGTTCGGCATGCTGACGCTGTGCCTGCCGCTGTTCCCCGCGGCCTCGCGCTGGGCGGCCCCCGCGGTCATCGTGCTCGCCGTCGTGTCGATCCTGTACGGCGCGCTGCTGGCCATCGGCCAGAAGGACATGATGCGGCTGGTCGCGTACACGTCGGTGTCGCACTTCGGCTTCATCGTGCTCGGCATCTTCGCGTTCACGTCGACGTCCGTGGCCGGCTCGTCGTTCTACATGGTCAACCACGGCCTGTCGACGGGCGGCCTCTTCCTGCTCGTCGGGTTCCTCGCGGCCCGGCGCGGGTCTCAGCAGATCGCGGACTTCGGCGGCCTGCAGAAGGTCGTGCCCGTGCTGGCCGGCCTGTTCCTCGTCGTCGGCCTGTCGGCCCTGTCGCTGCCGGGCCTGTCGACGTTCGTCAGCGAGTTCCTCGTCATCGTCGGGACGTTCGCACGGCACCCCGCCGCCGCGGTCGTCGCGAGCCTCGGCGTCGTGCTCGCAGCGGTGTACGTGCTGTGGCTCTACCAGCGGGTGTTCACCGGGCCCGTGCGGCCCGAGCTCGCGGACCTGCCCGACGTCGGGACGCGTGAGCGCTGGGTCGTCGGCCCGCTCGTCGCG
The DNA here is from genome assembly GCA_023424135.1 of Actinomycetes bacterium. GTDB lineage: Bacteria > Actinomycetota > Actinomycetes > Actinomycetales > Cellulomonadaceae > Cellulomonas. The sequence continues at coordinate 7,541 of JAFAEH010000095.1, forward strand.
CTCATGCTCGTCCTCGGGTTCGTGCCCGGACCCGCCCTCGACCTCGTGCGGCCACCCGCGCACACGACGCTCGAGCAGGTCGGCGTCGCCGACGTCGAGCCTGCCGTGGGTGTCTTCGTCCCCGCCGGTGCGGAAGGGAGTGACCAGTGAGCGGCTTCATCGCTCCCGAGATCGCGTGGGGGGCCCTGACCCCCGTGCTGGTCGTGCTGCTCGCGGCGGTCGCCGGCGTGCTCGTCGAGGCGTTCGTCCCGGCGGCGCGGCGACGGGTCGTCCAGCTCGCGCTCACGCTCGGTGCGCTCGCCGGTGCGCTGGTGGCCGTGGCCGCGCTGTGGTCGGGCGTCGAGCGGACCGGAGGCACGGACGTGCTCAGCGGGTCGCTCGTCGTCGACGGGCCCGCGCTGGTGCTCCAGGCGACCGTCGCGCTGCTCGCACTGCTGTCCACGCTCGTCGTCGCCGACCGGCTCGACGGCGGTGAGGACGCGTTCGCGCCCTCCGCCGCGGCCGTGCCGGGCTCGGACTACGAGGAGCTCGCCCGTCGCACGGGGCTGCAGCAGACCGAGGTGTTCCCGCTGCTGCTGTTCGCCACCGGCGGCATGATGATCTTCCCCGCGACGACGGACCTGCTCACGCTGTTCGTCGCGCTCGAGGTCCTGTCGCTGCCGCTGTACCTGCTGTCCGGCATGGCCCGCCGCCGACGCCTGCTGTCGCAGGAGGCGTCGATGAAGTACTTCCTGCTCGGCGCGTTCATGTCCGCCGTCATGCTGTTCGGCATCGCCCTGCTCTACGGGTACAGCGGCTCGCTGCGGTTCGCGGACATCGCCGCGGCGACCGCGACGCCGAGCGGTACCGAGGGTCTGCTGGTCGTCGGCGCGCTGCTGCTGATCGCCGGCCTGCTGTTCAAGGTCGGCGCGGTGCCGTTCCACATGTGGACCCCGGACGTGTACCAGGGGGCGCCCACACCCGTGACCGGGTTCATGGCCGCCTGCACCAAGGTCGCCGCGTTCGGTGCGCTGGTGCGCGTGGTGTACGCGATGCTGCCCGGCATGGCGTGGGACCTCGAGGTGGTCCTGTGGGTCGTCGCGATCGCGACGATGGTCGTCGGGACCGTGGCCGCGCTCGTCCAGACCGACGTCAAGCGCCTGCTCGCGTACTCGTCCGTCGCGCACGCGGGCTTCGTGCTCACGGGCGTCGTGGCGCTCGACGACGCCGGCATCACGGCCGTGCTGTTCTACCTGCTGGCGTACGGCGCCGCGACGGTCGGCGCGTTCGGCCTCGTCTCGCTCGTGCGCGAGCAGGGCACGGGCGACGACGACGCGCCGACGCTGCTCGGCGAGGCGACGCGCCTGCCGCAGTGGGCCGGGCTCGGGCGGACCCACCCGGTCGTGGCGGTGACGTTCACGCTGTTCCTGCTGTCCTTCGCAGGCATCCCGCTGACCGCCGGGTTCGTCGGCAAGTTCACGGTGTTCTCCGCGGCCGTCGAGGGTGGGGCGTGGCCGCTCGCGCTCGTCGGCGTCCTCGCGTCGGCCGCCGCGGCGTTCTTCTACGTCCGGGTGATCGTCCTGATGTTCTTCACCGCGCCGCACGACGCCGAGCTCGACGCGGTCGACGGCGACGCGGGCGCGGACGTCGCACGGGACGGCTCGGGGCCGTCGGTCACGTCGGTGGCGGCGGGCGTCGCGACGTCCGTCGAGGACCCGGCCGCACCGGTCGTGACCGCCGAGCTCGCGCGTCCGTCGACGACCGTCGCCGCAGGTGAGGGGCTGACCGTGGTCGCCGTCGCGGTGTGCGCGGTGCTCACGGTCCTGCTCGGCGTGGCACCGTCGCCGGTGCTCGACGCGATCGCGTCGGTGGCGGTCCTGCTGCCGTGAGCCCGTCGCGACGGGCCCCGGAGGTGTGGTGCGGACCGGGAGGGACCGGACATCGCCCGCTCCCGGTTCCGCCGCACGGCCGTGGTGCGGATAGGTTCGTGCCGTGACGACCGCTCTCGCCCTGCCGCTGCACGACCCCGATCTCGCCGAGCGCCTCACCGGACGCGTCGCGCTGGTCGAGGAGCTGCTGCGCGACGCCGTCACCTACGCGGACCCGATCGCGCACGACGCCTCGAGCCACCTCGTCAACGCGGGGGGCAAGCGCCTGCGTCCGCTGCTGACGCTGCTGACCGCCGAGCTCGGCGACGCGGGTCGGCGCGAGGTGATCGACGCCGCCGCGGTCGTCGAGCTCACCCACCTCGCCACGCTGTACCACGACGACGTGATGGACTCCGCGCCGCTGCGCCGCGGCGCCCCCGCCGCGCACGAGGTGTGGGGCAACTCGGTCGCGATCCTCACGGGTGACCTGCTGTTCGCGCGCGCGTCCAGCATCGTCTCCGGGCTGGGGCCCGAGGCCGTGCGGATCCAGGCGCAGACGTTCGAGCGGCTGTGCCTGGGCCAGCTGCACGAGACGGTGGGACCGCGCGCCGACGAGGACCCCGTGGCGCACTACCTCCAGGTCCTCGCCGACAAGACGGCCTCGCTCATCGCGACGTCCGCGCGGTTCGGTGCGATGTTCGCTGGCTGCCGTCCGGACGTCGTGCGCACCGTCACGCAGTTCGGGGAGACCATCGGCGTCGCCTTCCAGCTCGCCGACGACGTCATCGACCTCACGTCGGACGGCGCGGTGACCGGCAAGACGCCCGGGACCGACCTGCGTGAGGGCGTGCCCACGATGCCGGCGCTGCTGCTGCGCTCGCGCGCCGAGCGGACCCCCGCCGGGTCGGGCGACCGCGAGGTCCTCGCGCTGCTGGACGCGGACCTGTCCGACGACGCCGACCTCGCCGCCGCGGTCGCGGCCCTGCGCGGGCACGAGGTCGTCGACCTCACGCGCGGTCGCGCGGTCGCGCTCGCGCGCCAGGCGGTCACCGAGCTCGCACCGCTGCCCGCCGGCCCCGTGAAGGACGCGCTGGTCGCGTTCGCGGACGCGCTCGTCGACCGGGCCTCGTGACGGCCCCGTGACGCGGGAGCGGTGATGGTCGGGCGCGTGGAGCTGCGGTCCGCCGTCGCCACGGACCAGGCGGCACGCGACACCAACGAGGACACCGCGTGGGCCGGGGACGGCCTGTACGTCGTCGCCGACGGCATGGGCGGGCACGAGGCCGGTGAGGTGGCGTCGCGGCTCGCGGTCGACGTGGTCGCGCGCCTCGCGGGCACGAGCCCGACGCTCGACGACGTCACGCGCGTGCTGCGGGACGCGCACCGGCAGGTGCGTGCGCTGCCCGTCGCGGGGGACCGGCGTCCGGGCACGACCCTGACGGGGGTCATGGTCACGGAGCACGCGGGTGTGCCGTGCTGGCTCGTGCTCAACGTCGGCGACTCGCGGACCTACCGGATGGTCGGCGGCATGCTCGAGCAGCTCACGCGCGACCACTCCGAGGTCGCCGAGCTCGTCGAGCAGGGGCTCGTCGCGCACGAGCACGCCGCCCACCACCCCCGCCGCCACGTCGTCACGCGCGTGCTGGGCGGCGGGGCGTCGCGCGTCGTGCCGGACCTGCGGATGTTCCCCGTGAGCGCGGGCGACCGCATGGTCGTGTGCTCCGACGGGCTCACGGACGTCCTGCCGGACGGGCGCGTGCAGGCGGTGCTGCGGGCCGAGCGGCACCCCGCTGCCGCGGCCGACCGGCTGGTGCGCGAGGCGCTCGCGGCCGGGGCCCAGGACAACGTGACGGTCGTCGTCGTCGACGCCCTGGCGGTCACCCCCTCCGGCAGCGCGGACGGTGGGTCGGACGTGGCACGATGACCTCCGACCCGACCTCGGAGGACCACCCGTGACCCCTCGTGCTTCGTCGCCGCGTTGCGCGTCCTGCGGCATGCCGTTGGCTCCGGGGGCGATGTCGTGCGCGGTCTGCGGTGCGCGCGTCCCCCTGATCGCGCAGCCCTCGGCGGGTGGCGACGGGGGGCCGGAGGACGGGGGCACGGCCACGGGTCCTGCCGTGCAGCAGCCCGGTGCCGAGGTCGTCTCGCTGCCACGCACGGGCCCGGCGACCGGTCCCACGGCACCGTTCGGCACCCGGTCGCCCGGGCCCGGCGGTGCGGCGCCGACACCCTCGGGGGGTGCCCCGGTGGGCCCGCGTGCGGGTGCGGAGCCGGTGACGGCATCGACGGCTCCCGTGGTTCCTGCGCCCCCCGCACCTGCCGTCCCTGCCGCGCTTCCCGTGCCTGCCGCGCCTCCCGCACCCGGCGCGGGGCGGACGACGACGCTGCCCAGCCCCAGCCCCAGCCCCAGCCCCGGGCGCGCGGCGCGAGCATCGGGGGAGGACTCTCGCCGCGCGATGGCCGCCACCGCGGGCTCGGTCCCGCCGATCGGCACGCGCGTGCTGGCCTACGCGATCGACGTGCTGGTGGCCGCGGCCGCCGCCGGGCTCGGTCTCGGCGTCGCCCGCGTCGCGGGTGGTGACGCCGCCGCGCTCGTGGGTGTGCCGGGGCTCGTCGTCGCGATCGCCCAGGTCGTCGCCGAGGGAACGCGCGGTGCGACGCTCGGCGCGTTCCTGCTGGGGCTGCGGACCGTCGACGCCCGCACGGGCGCCTGGCCGGGTGTGCCGCGCGCGTTCGTGCGGCAGCTCGTGCTCAACGTGACGGTGCTGGTGTGCGGCGTCGGGAACTGGCTGACCGCCGCGTCGGGCGCATGGGACTCCGGGCCGCGTCGTCGCGGCTGGCACGACAAGGCGTCCGGGACCGCCGTGGTGGCGGCGTCGGCTCCGCAACCGGCCGGCGCGCGTGCGGGACGCACGTCCGCCCCGAGCGGTCCGCGGTCGGGAGCCCGCCCGTGGACGCCGTCGACGGGTGCGGAGCGTGCGTCGGCACCGCCCACCGCCCCGGTGCCCGCACCGCCGCTCGACGACGACCTGTTCGCCCC
>JAFAEH010000124.1 GCA_023424135.1 Actinomycetes bacterium
GGGTGGTGCGGGACGCGTCGGGCGTCGTGCGCGGGTGGGCGACGGCCCACGACCGCGCCGCCGGGCGAGTGCTCGTCGCCGTCGTCGTCGACCCCGACCTGGACGACGCCACGGGTGACGACGTCGCGGGCGTGCTGTTCGCGTGGGCCGCGGAGGCCGGCGCGGCGTACGCGCGCGCTCGCGGCCTGACGGACACCCAGCTCGACAGCGGCGCCTTCGAGGCGGACCCGCGCCAGGGCCGCCGGCTCGCCGCCGCGGGCTACACGCACGTCCGGACGTGGTGGCAGATGCGGCGTCCGGTGACGGACGACGACCGCGGCGCGCAGCCGACGAAGCCGGGGGTGCGCATCCGCCGGTTCGGGCGTGAGGCGGACGGCATGCCGGACCGGGGGGACCTCGTCGCGGCGCACGAGGTGCTCGAGCGGGCGTTCGCCGACCACTTCAACCACCACGAGGAGACGTTCGGCGAGTTCCTCGCCCGGCTGCGTGCCGACCCGGGTCACCGGTGGGACCACTGGTGGCTCGCCGAGCTCGTCGACGGTGACGCCGTCGAGCCGGTGGGTGCGCTGCTCGGCAGCGAGTCGCGGGACGCCGAGGGGCGTGACGTCGGCAGCTACGTCGAGTACCTGGGCGTCCTGCGCACCGCCCGCGGTCGCGGTGTCGCCCGCTCGCTCCTCGACGCGGTCGTCACCGACGCCGCCGAGCGCGGGCGGTCGTCCGTCGCGCTGGAGGTGGACGCCGACTCCCCGACGGGCGCCGCGGACCTGTACGTGTCGACGGGCTTCACGACGTCGTACCGGACGCAGTCCTGGCACCGGTACGTCACGGTGTCCTGACGCGCCGACGTCCCTGCCGGCGCACGGGTGACGGGCGCCCGGACGGGCGGACCACGCCCCGGCGGGCGAGGATCGACAGGCCCCTGCCGTCGACCCGGGAGGACCGTCGTGGACTGGGCCGAGCTCTTCGCACCGTCGATGCACCTCGGGGAGATCGCGGTGCGCGGCACCGTGGTCTTCCTGGCCCTGCTGCTGCTGATGCGTGTGGCCGGCCAGCGGGAGGCCGGCGGGCTGGGCATCACGGACCTGCTGGTCGTCGTCCTCATCGCGCAAGCCGCGTCGGGCGGCCTGTCGGGCGACGGCACGTCGATCACCGACGGCCTGCTGCTCGTCGTCACGGTGCTGTTCTGGAGCGTCGTCGTCGACGCGCTCGCGTACCGGTTCCCGCACCTGGCGCGCGTCGTCAAGGCACGGCCGCGGGTGCTGGCCCGGGACGGCGAGCTGGACCGGCGCGCGCTGCACCGCGAGTTCATGACGCGCGACGAGGTGATGTCCCAGCTGCGCCTGCACGGCATCGGCGACCTGGACGAGGTCGAGCGGGTCGTCCTGGAGCCGAACGGCATGATCAGCGTCGTGCGGCGGGACCACGAGCCGCCCGACGAGCCGACGCCACCGTCCGCGGTGCCGTGACGACGTCGGCCGGACCGCCGCGGGACGCGGGTACGCGCCGCAGCAGCCGCATCGCGTTGAGGACGACGACCAGCACGGACACCTCGTGCACCAGCATGCCCGCAGCCATCGTCACACCGCCGAGCAGCACACCCGCCAGCAGGGCCGCCACGGTCACCAGCGCCACGGCGACGTTCTGCCGCAGCACGCGGACGGTGCGTCGAGCGATCCGCAGCGCGTGCGGCAGCCGCAGCAGGTCCCCGCTCATCAGCGCGAGGTCCGCGGTCTCCACGGCGACGGTCGAGCCGGCCGCGCCCATCGCGACACCGACGTCGGCCGCCGCGAGCGCCGGGGCGTCGTTGACACCGTCGCCGACCATCGCGACGACGTGCCCGCGGGCCTGCAGCTCACGTACCGCGTCGAGCTTGTCCTCGGGCAGCAGCGCCGCGCGGACGTCCGCGATCCCGACGGCGGCAGCGACGGCCTCCGCGGCGCGCTGCTGGTCGCCGGTCAGCACGACGACCTCCCGCACCCCGGCGCGACGCAGCCGTGCGACCGCCTCCGCGGCCTCCGGCCGGACGGTGTCCGCGACACCGAGCACACCGAGCACGTCGTCGTCGAGCGCGACCGCCACGGGTGTGCGCCCGGCGTCCGCCAGGTCACCCACCACGTCGTCGACCCTCCCGGTCGGCACGCCGTGCTCCACGAGCAGCGCGGGCGTGCCGACGAGGACGCGTCGTCCACGCGCACGGGCGACAACGCCGCGCCCGACGACCGGGCGGACGTCGTCGGCCGCATCCGGGTCGAGGCCCGCGGAGCGCGCGGCCTCGACCACCGCCCCGGCCAACGGGTGCCCGGACCCGAGCTCGGCACGCGCCGCCCACGTCAGCAGCGTCTCGTCGTCCACGCCGGCAGCCGGGACGACGTCGGTGACACGCGGGCGCCCGAGGGTCAGCGTCCCCGTCTTGTCGAACGCCACCGCCGTCACCCGTGCGACGGTCTCGAGGTGCTCACCGCCCTTGACCAGCACGCCGTCGCGCGCGCCACGCCCGATCCCCGCCACGACCGCCGCCGGCACGGAGATCACGAGAGCCCCGGGGCAGCCGATGACCAGCAGGGTCAGCGCGAGAGCGACGTCGCCGCTGACGACGCCCGCGACGACCGCCAGCCCGATGACCCCCGGCGTGTACCACGCGGAGAACCGGTCCATGAAGGCGGCGGTGCGGGCGCGGGCGTCCTGCGCCTCCTCGACGCGGTGCACGATGCGCGCGAGGGTCGTGTCCTCCCCCACGCCCGTCGCACGGACGCGCAGCATCCCCCCGTGCGACACCGTGCCGGCGTGCACGACGTCCCCGACGGTCTTCTCCACGGGGATCGACTCCCCCGTGACGGACGCCTCGTCGACCGCGCCACCGCCGCCGGTCACCACGCCGTCCACGGGGACGGCGGACCCGTCGACGACGAGCACCGTCTCGCCGACGAGTACGTCACCGGCAGCCACCTCGACCTGCGCCCCCTGCCGCTCGACGAGGGCGGTGCGCGGTGCGGCCGCCACGAGGTCCGCCAGGGCGGCGCGCGTACGGTGCAGCGTCGCGTCCGTCAGGGCGTGCCCGACCGCGAACAGCAGGGTCACCGCGGCCGCCTCCCAGTAGTCCCCGATGACGACCGCACCCGTCGCGGCGACCGCGACGAGCAGGTCGATGCCAACGACCCGTGCCGCCAGCGCCCGGGCGGCGCGCCGCACGGTCGCGGCACCCCCGACGGCTGCCGCCGCGACCATCAGCACGTCGGACCACGGCGGTGCGCCGCGCGTGAGCAGCGCGGCCAGGACGAGCAGCGCCCCGACCACGGGGACGGTCCAGCGGCGGTGCGTGCGGGCGGTGGTCATGGTGTCTCCTCGGGCGTCGGGCAGTCGTGGTCGTCGCGGTCGCGGTGTCCGGCGTGTCAGGCCGGGTGCGCGGTGTACCCGGCGTCCGCCACCGCGGCGACCAGCTCGGGCACGGTCACCCGTGCGGGGTCGTGGTCGATCTCGATGCGCGCGGACGCGAACCGCACCCGCACCCCGGTGACGCCGTCGACCCGGCGCAGCCGCCGCTCGATCGTCGTGACGCAGGACGGGCAGCTGAAGCCGTCGGCGCGCAGCACGGTCCGGGTGGTGGTGGTCGTGGCCATGGGGTCCTCCTCGTGTCCGGCGCCGGTGCGGCGCCTCGTCCCGGACGCTACGGACGGCACCGGGGGCCGACCATGACGTACGTCAATCGACGGTCGACCCGCAGCGGGACCCTCGTCCCCCACGCGGGCCCTGCGCTCGGCCTACGGTGGTGGGGGGAGGTGGACGCGACGACGAGCACCACGGTGCCGCTCGCACGGCGGCGCACACCGCTGGCGACGGGCTGCGGCGAGCCGCACGACTGCCCGCCCGCGCTGCGCCGACGGGTCCTGGCACGTACCGCGTCGTTCGCGGGGCTCGACACCGACGCGCTCGCGGACCTCGACCGGCGGATGGTCGCGCTGGCCTGGCGCACCGGCGAGCCGCTGCACCGCGCGGGCGAGCCCGCGGAGCACCTGTACGTCCTCGCGGCGGGACGCGTGAAGGTCGTCCACCCCACCGAGCGCGGCACGGAGGTCATCACCGACGTCCTCGTGCCGGGCGACCTGTTCGGCACCGTCAGCACCGCGGGCGACCCCGTCCACCGAGAGACGGCGCTGGCCCTGACCACGGTCTGCGCGCTGCGCATGGACGTCGCCGCGTTCCGCGACGTGCTCGCCGCGCACCCGCCGGTGGCGCTGCAGGTGCTCGACGCCGTCGCGGCCCGCCTGCAGGCGACGCGCGTCGGGGCTGCCCGCACGGTGAGCGGGACGGTCGAGCAGCGCGTCGCCGGGGTGCTGCTGCGCCTGGCGGACCGGCTCGGCTCGGACCAGCACGCGGGCGGGACCCTGCTGCAGCTGCCGCTGACGCGCGCCGACCTCGCCGCCATGACCGGCTCGACGCCGGAGTCGGTGTCCCGGGTCATGAGCCGCCTTCGACGCGCCGGCGTGGTCACCACCGGACGACGGTGGACCTCGGTGACCGACGCGGTGCGGCTGGCCGAGCTCGCCGGCTGACGTCGTGCGGCGACGCGCCGCGCGGCCACCGCACGGCGACGCGTGCCCACCGCGCCGTGTCGGCGCCCGGTGGTGGACCGGTGCCGTCGTCGAGCACGGGAGGTGCCACGTGCACCGGGGCGCGCTGCTGGTCGACCAGCTGGAGTTCTCCTGGGACACGAGCCTGTGGCCGCGGGTCCAGGGGCTCACCGACGACGAGTACCTGTGGAAACCGGTCCCCGGTTGCTGGTCCGTGCGCAGCCTCCTACGCCGACCAGCCGGTGGCGGCACTGGCCGTGCACCTGCACCGGGAGACGATGCACCACGGCGGGCAGACGGTCGTCGACCGTGCCGGCGTGCTGCGCGACGCGTCGGCGGTGCAGGACGCCGTCGACCGCGTCGGGCAGGAGACGCCCTACCGGCTGACCGTCGTCTACGTCGACACGTTCGACGGCCTCGTCCCCGAGACGTGGCCGGTACCGGCTCGCGGCGACGGCGTCGGGCAAGAACCGGGTCGTCGAGCAGATCGTCGCGAAGCACGAGGGCGAACCGACCCTCGTCATCGGCCAGTACCTGGACCAGCTGCACGAGCTCGCGGAG
>JAFAEH010000329.1 GCA_023424135.1 Actinomycetes bacterium
CGCAGGAGCAGCGCGACCGCCGCACCGAGCACGACGACCGTCAGCGCGGCGAGCGCGAGCCGCCGCCGCGCCGGATCGGGCCCGTCGACCCCGGCAGCGCCGTCGCCGGGTCCCCCGCCGCTCGTCACGCCCGGCACCCTAACCGAACCGTCGCACCCGTGAGACCGAGGGGCTCCGGCACTCAGGGCCTGGATTCCTCTGTCTCACGGGTGCGGTCGTAGGGTCCAGGCGTGAGTGCAGCACCCCGCATCGGCGTCGTCGTGACCGACAACTACCCCGTCGACGACATCGACCACGACACCGCCCCGCTCGTCGCGGCCCTGCGCGCCCTCGGGGGCGACGCCTCCGCCGTCGTCTGGCACGACCCCGCCGTGGACTGGGCGTCGTACGACCTGCTGGTGCTGCGCAGCCCCTGGGACTACCCGGAGCGGCTCGACGAGTTCACCGCGTGGCTCGACTCCGCCGAGGCCGTCACGCCCGTACTCAACCCGCCCGCGCTGGTCCGGTGGAACCTCGACAAGCGGTACCTCGCGCAGCTCGCGGACCTCGGAGTCGCCGTGGTCCCGACGACGTACCGGACCTCCGTCGACGACGTACGGACCGACCTCGCCGAGGCGGTCCGCGCCGACGCCGACGCCCGCGTCGTGCTCAAGCCGACGGTGTCCGCCGGCGCCCGTGACACCGGGTTGTTCCGCGCCGACGACCCTGCCGCGCTCGACCTCGCGGCGCGCGTCGTCGCCCGTGGCGGCGTCGTGATGGTGCAGCCCGAGGTGCACGAGCTCACGCAGGGCCGGGAGAAGGCGCTGTACGTGATCGACGGCGAGCTGACCCACGCGATCGCGAAGGGTGCGTTGCTCGCGCCCGGCGGCGGCCTCCTGGGCGGCGTGTACGTCGAGCACCCCGAGCGGGTCGACGTCACGGACGCCGAGGCCGCGTTCGCGCGCACGGTCGTCGCGGCCGTCGCCGACGCCACAGGGCTGGGCGTGCCGCTGTACGCGCGGGTCGACACGGTCGACTCCGCCGCGCACGGGCTGGTGCTGCTCGAGGCCGAGCTGTTCGAGCCTGCGCTGAACCTGCACGTCGTGCCGGAGGTCACGGACGTCGTCGCGGCGGCCGTGCAGCGCCGGCTGGTCTGACCCCGGCGGGCCGGGCACGTCCGGCGCGGACCGAGCGGGCCTGCCGGAAACTCCTCGCTAGGCTTCCGCGTTGAGGGGAGCACGGGCGCACCGGCGTCCGGGGACGGGGGTCGGCATGGCGACGTGGTCGGAGCGCCTGGTGCGCGTGCGCGCGCAGATCGCCGCGCTGCCGCGCCCCGTGCGGGTCGTCGCGGTGGCCGTCGTCGGTGGGACCGTCGTGCTCACGGGCGTCGCGATGCTCGTCCTGCCGGGCCCGGGCATCCTCACGATCGTCGCGGGTCTCGCCCTGCTCGCGACCGAGTTCGCGTGGGCGCGGCGCTGGCTGGACCGTGCGAAGGCCACCGGCAAGGCCGGCGTCGACAAGGGCCGAGAGGCGTGGCAGCGGCGACGCGGCACCGGTCCGGCACCCCGCGTGGTCGTCGTCGACGACGTCACGGCGCACGACGCGCCGGTGGGCCGGACCTCCCCCGCACCGGCCGTCGACCCGGCCTGACACGGGCGGTCGCGCCCGGCCCGACCCCGCCCGACACGCTCGGTCGCACCCGGCCCGAACCCGCCTGGCACGGGCGTCCGAACCCGACCCGGGCCCCGGCCGGACCGCCGGTGGGCCGGCACGTCGCGGTGCGTGCCCGGGTGGCGGCGGCGACCTGACGAGCATCGTCCGGTTCGACGGATTCCTTGCCGAACGCGAGTTGTGAACGATAACATCGCAGTGCCGCGCCCGGGGGGACGACGGACGCACCGCGGTCTCCCGACACCCCCCGGAGATGAAGTCAGCGGTACCGAAGAGTTGTGTTAGCGCTCACACGGACGTGAGCGCAGCGCGACACCCCGGTACCTGACGAGCCTGCGCCGGGGCGGGTGGCACCGCCGCGATCGAACCGGACGGGCTCGTCGACCACCGTCGCGACGACGGGCACGACACGGCTGGCGGAGCAGGGCACCGTCCCGCGCCTCGCCGTGCCCGCCGCGCCCCGTCGCGCCAGGACGACCCCGAGGAGAAGAACGTGCACCGTCGCACCGTCTCACGACCCCGACAGCGCAGGACCACCGCCACGCTCGCCGTCGCCCTCGCCGCCTGCCTGGCCGGCGCCGGTCTCGTGGTGTCCCCGGCCGTGGCCGCCGACACCGGGATCGTCGTCAACGGCGACCTCGAGACAGGGCAGGTCGCGCCGTGGCAGGGCCGCGCCGACGCCCAGCTCGCGATCACCGACGACGCCCGCACCGGCGAGCACGCGCTGCTGGTCACCGACCGGACCGGCACGCAGTCCGGACCCGCCCAGAGCGTGGCCGGTGCGCTCGAGCCCGACTCGGTGTACTCGGTCACCGCCTCCGTGCGGTACGACACCGGCCCGGCGACCCGGCAGTTCTTCATCACGTCGTTCACGGGCGGCAGCGCGTACAGCAACCTCGCGGGCGTCAACGCCACGCGCGGCACGTGGAGCACCATGACCGGCACGTTCACGACCGGCGCGACGATCCCCGCGACGTACGACGTCTTCCTCGAGACCTCCTGGGTCTCGAGCGCCGAGGTCGCCGCGAACCCCGCCAACCACGTCATGGACTTCCTCGTCGACGACGTCGTCATCACCCGCACGGGCGGCACCGAGCCGACCGACCCCAGCGACGTCGTCGCCAAGCAGCCGGGCGACTCGAACCCGCTCATGACGCAGCGCTACGGCGCCGACCCGTACGCGTTCGTCCACGACGGCCGCGTGTACGTGTACATGACGAACGACTCCCAGGAGCTCGACCCGAACGACCCGGACCACACCAACACGTACGCCAAGATCAACCAGATCAACGTCATCAGCTCCACCGACCTCGTCAACTGGACCGACCACGGGTCCATCCAGGTCGCCGGGCCCGACGGCGTCGCGACCTGGGCGACGAACTCGTGGGCGCCCGGCATGGCCAGCAAGGTCGTCGACGGCAAGGAGCAGTTCTTCCTCTACTTCTGCAACAACGGGGGCTCGTCGGGCGTCATCGTCGGCGACTCGCCGATCGGCCCGTGGCGTGACCCCATCGGCAAGCCGCTCGTGAACGCGCAGACGCCCGGTGCGTCCGACGGGCAGAACTGGCTCTTCGACCCGGCGCCGTTCGTCGACTCCGACGGGCAGGCGTACCTGTACTTCGGCGGCGGGGCCGTCGAGCGCGACCCGAACAACCCGCGCAGCACGCGCGTCATCCGGCTGGGCGAGGACATGGTCTCGACGGTCGGCGAGGCCGAGGTCATCGACGCACCCCAGGTCTTCGAGGCGAGCCACGTCTTCGAGCGTGACGGCATCTACTACTACTCGTACTCGAGCAACTTCAACGGCGGGTCGCGCCCCGAGGGCTACCCCGGCGGCGGCGTCATCGCCTACCTCATGAGCGACAGCCCGATGGGCCCGTGGACGCCCGCGCAGCTGCCGGCCCGCAACAACGGGACGGTGTTCCAGAACCCGTCGACGTTCTTCGGCGTCGGTGGCAACAACCACCAGTCGTTCTTCGAGCTGAACGGTCGGCACTACCTCGCGTACCACGCGCAGACCGTGAACCTCGCGCTCGTCGGTGGCGTCTCCTCGCAGGTCAGGGGCTTCCGCAGCACGCACATCGACGAGGTGACGTTCGCCGCGGACGGCACGATGGACCTCGTCCAGGGCACGTACGCGGGCGTCGACCAGGTGCAGCCGCTCGACGTGAGCGGCCGGGTCGAGGCCGAGACGATCGCGTGGCAGAAGGGCCTGACGACGATCCCCGTCGACGAGCCCGCCGGCGACGGTGCGGCCGTCAACATGGCGCTCGACAAGGTCGACGACGGTGACTGGGTGGCGCTGTCCCAGGCGTCGCTCGACGGCGTCGGGCGGCTCGACGCGAAGGTCCGTGTGCTCGCACCGGGCGCGAGCGCGACCGTCCACCTCGACACCGCCGACGGGCCGCAGGTCGGTGAGCTCACGTTCGACTCCGCGCCCGGTGCGTGGGCGACGGTCTCGACGACGCTGGACGACGTCGAGGGCGAGCACGACCTGTACGTCGTCTTCCACGGCGACGACGCCGACGGCGGGCTCGTGCAGGTCGACGCGTGGACGTTCGGCGCGGGCGACGGCACGACCCTCGACGTGACGGCCACCGCCGCGTCGCGCTGCCTCGCGGGCCGCGCGATGCCGACGGTCACCGTCGTCAACGGCGAGGACGTGCCGGTGACGGTCACCGCGAGCGCGGTCGGCACGACCCGCACGCTCACCGTGCAGCCGGGCGCGACCGCGTTCCACCAGTTCACGCACCGGGCCGCGACGCTCGACGCGGGGAGCGTGACCCTCGGCGTCAGCGCGGGCACGGGCGGCACGACGACGCAGCTGTCGGCGGCCTACCCCGCCGCGAGCTGCGGCTGAGCCCTGACCGTGCAGCACGCAACCACCCAGATCGACGAAGGAGCAGCTCCATGAACAGCATCACCCGGCTCGCGGCAGGTACCGCAGGGGCCGTCCTGCTCGCGGGGGTCGCCACGGCGGCGGCGGCCGACGAGATCGAGGGGACGGGCGACGTCGACGTCACCGTCGAGATCACCGAGCCCACCGGCCCGGGCGTCCTCGCCCTGAGCGTCGGCGGGACGGCCACGTCGCTGACCGAGGACGGCACCGACGCCGCCGCGCGGGTCTTCACGGGCACCCTGCCCACGGTCACGGTGACCGACACGCGCTCGGCGGAGGAGATCCCCGACGGGGCCGCCTGGTACGTGGTCGGCACGACGACGGACTTCACGGCGGGCGGTGAGGTCGTCGGTGCCGAGAACCTCGGCTGGGCGCCGCGCCTGCTCGCGGACCCCGGGACCGGCACGGTCGGTGTCGGTGACGACGTCGAGCCGGCGCTCGACGGCGGTCCGGGCCTGGTCGACCGCGAGTTCCTCGCGTACTCGTCGACGTCGGCCGAGGCGGCACCGGACGGGCAGTGGACCGCGACGGCGGACCTGACGCTCAAGACGCCGACGACCGTCGCACCGGGCACGTACACGGCCACCGTGACGCTGTCCCTGTTCGAGTAGGACGGCGCCGGCGATGAGCACCGTCCCGCGGCGGGGGCGTCCGGGCGGACGCGGACCCGCGACCCTCGCAGTCGTGGTCGCGCTCGTCCTGGGTGCGCCCGCCGCGGCGACGGCTCTGACCCGGCAGGCGCCTGCCGCACCGTCCGACGGCACGGTGTCCTGGGCGGTCGACCCGGCGACCGCGGACGGCCCCGACGAGCGACGGTGGGTCGAGCTCGAGCTCGACCCGGGCGTGTCGGTCACCGAGCACCTCGCGGTCCGCAACCTCGGGCGCGAGGAGGTGACGTTCACGCTCAGCGCGGCCGACGGGTACCTCACGGACACGGGCCGGTTCACGATGCTGCCGGCGGGGACGCCCTCGACCGGCGCGGGCACGTGGATCGACGTGCCCGCGTCGGTGACGGTCGCGGCGGGCGGCACCGCGGTCGTCCCGTACACCGTGAGCGTCCCGGCGGACGCGACACCGGGCGACCACGCCGCCGGGGTGGCCGCGTCGGTCCGGACCGTCGGCACGGGTGCGTCCGCGGGGGTCGGCGTCGACTCGCGCGTCGGGTTCCGGGTCGTCACCCGCGTGACCGGCGAGGTGGTCCCGTCGGTCGCGGTGGCGGGCGTGCGCACGTCGTACGACGTCGCGTGGAACCCGCTGACCCCGGGCGCGGTCGACGTGCGCGTCGAGGTCGTCAACGACGGCAACGCCGCTCTCGTGCTGGATGCGACCGCGACCGTCGCCGGCCGCGGCCCGGTGCCGCTGGGGGTGCCGGGGGGCGCGGCGCGCGTCGAGCTGCTGCCCGGCGACGTCCGCACGCTGACGGCGCGCGTCGAGGG
>JAFAEH010000338.1 GCA_023424135.1 Actinomycetes bacterium
CGACCACCCGGCGCAGCGCGCGCGGCAGGTCGGCCAGCGCCCCGACGGTCGCGAGCGTCAGCGCACCCTGCGTGCGGACCGCGACCTCCTCGCCGACCGCGCAGCGCAGCACGACCGTGCGCGTCCCGGCGGGCAGCGTGCGCGCGCCGAGGCGCAGGTCGGTGTCGCTCGGTGCGCCACCGGTCACCAGGAACGCGACCGACACGTCGGGCGTCTCGCGCACGACGCGGCGCCCGAGCAGCACGACACCGGCCCCGGCGGGCGACCAGGACAGCCGCGAGCAGTCGTCGAGCAGCAGCGGCGGCGTCGCGGTGCGCAGCCGGTCCGGTCCGGCGAGGACCGCCACGTCCCGCTCGTCGCGGATCGCCTGGACCGCGATCGACGCGGCCGCCGAGACGGCGAGCTCGTACTCCTCGGGCTGCGTGTAGTCGGACGTCGCCGAGGCGACGGCGATCGAGGTCAGGGTGCGGCGGGTGTCCTCGAACTGCTTGACCATGAGCTCGCCGCGGCGGGCCGTGGTGCGCCAGTGGATGTAGCGGCGGTCGTCCCCGGCCACGTAGTCGCGCAGGGCGTGGAAGTTCAGGTCCGAGTCCGACAGGTCGCGGGTCGCCTGCCCCTCGAGGTCGCGCAGCAGGCCGGCGTTCGCACCGCCCAGCGGGACGACCTCCGGGTGGACGAACAGCTCGGCCGGCTCGGTCCAGCGCAGCCGTCGCTGCACGAGGCCCAGCGGGTCGCCACGGCGCGACACCACGGGTCCGACGACGATCACGGCACGCCGGTCCGTCGGCACGGCGAACAGGTCGTCGTGCACGGCGTCCGCGGGCAGGCTCGGGACCGACAGCTCGACGACGCGCTCGCCCACCGGCAGGTCGACCTGCGACGGCAGCGCACGCCGCCGCGCCGCGTTGCGGATCTCGACGCGCCCGACCGCGCGCTGCCCGATGCGCACGCGGTGGTCCGCCAGGTCCAGCACGACGCGGTACCGGGTGCGACCGGCCGTCATGAGCAGCGAGGCGACGACGACGCCCAGGAGCGCGACGCCGAGAGCGGCGAGCTCGCCCCAGCCCAGCAGGCGTCCCGCCACGACGGCGAGGAGCGCCACGACGGCGACCCCCCATCCGAGGGGCGCGACGCGCACACCCACCGCTCAGCCCTGCCGCAGCGCCGGCGGCGCGACCTGCGAGAGCACCCGGCCGAGGATCTCCTCGGCCGTGACGCCCGCGAACTCCGCCTCGGAGTCGAGCACGAGCCGGTGGGCCAGCACGGGCTGCGCGAGGACCTTCACGTCGTCGGGCAGCACGTAGTCGCGCCCGTCGGCGGCTGCCCACACCTTGGCGCAGCGCACGAGCGCGAGACCGCCGCGCACGCTCGCACCGAGGGACGTCTGCGGGTCGTCGCGGGTCGCCTCGAGCAGCCGCGCGACGTAGTCGAGGACGGCCTCGTCGACGTGCACGGTCAGCGCGAGGTCCGCCATCGTCCCGACGGCCTGCGTCGTGATGCGCGGGCGCAGCGCCGCCGTGCGGTCCTTCGCGCCCGCGAGGATCTCGACCGCGGACCCGCGGTCCGGGTAGCCGAGCGAGGTCTTGACGAGGAACCGGTCGAGCTGCGCCTCCGGCAGCCGGTACGTGCCGGCCTGCTCGATCGGGTTCTGCGTCGCGATGACCATGAACGGGCGACCCACGGGGTGCGTCACGCCGTCGACCGTGACGTTCGCCTCCTCCATGACCTCCAGCAGCGCAGCCTGGGTCTTCGGCGAGGCGCGGTTGATCTCGTCCGCGAGGACGACCGACGCGAAGATCGGACCGGGGTGGAACTCGAACCGCTGCGAGGACTGGTCGTAGATCGTCACACCCGTGACGTCCGACGGCAGCAGGTCCGGCGTGAACTGGATGCGGTGGTGCGAGCCCTGCACGGTCGCCGAGATCGCCTTCGCGAGCGACGTCTTGCCCGTGCCCGGCGCGTCCTCCAGCAGGACGTGCCCGTCCGCGAGCATCGCGGTCAGCACGAGGCGGACGGTGTCCTCCTTGCCGAGGACGGCCTGCCCGACGTTCGCGACGAGTGCGTCGAACGTCTCGGCGAACCAGGTGGTCTGCTCGGGGGTCATGTGGTCGGGCTCCAGTCGCGGGTGTCGGCGGGGCGAGGGGACGCGGGTCGGCGGGTCATCCGCCGCCTCCGTCGCCCGGGTCGGGGTCCTCGGGCTCGGTCGGGACCGGGACCGTCGCGGGGGCCGACTCGCCCCAGCCGGACGACGAGCCGAAGTTGTTCACGGCCTGCACCCGGATGCGCACCACCGCGCCGGGCGCGGCCGCCGTTGGCGTCGGTGCGTTCGTCAGCTTGTCCGTGGTGGCGAACGGCATGTCCCGCCACCCGGAGCCGAGGTCGATCTGCACGTTGTACCCCGTGATCGTCGCATCACCGGTATCGCTCGGCGGCGACCAGTCGGCAGACACCGACGTACCGTCTTCGGCCACCTCGATCGGGAACCCGCTGGACACATTCCCGGGCTCAGATCCGCGACGTATCGTCCTGTCGGCCGCGCCTGCACCGCCGGACCCGGCCGCGTTGGTCGCGACCACAACGACACGGAACTGCGCCGACCGCTTGAGGAAGCTGAACCTCGGCATTCCGCTGCTCGAACGCGCGGTCGTCCCGGTGACACCGGTCTGCCTGTCACGCATCTGACCGTCGACCCAGAACTCGACCGTGTACGTGCCCGGTGCACCACCCCAGTCCGTACTCCCCCACGACGCGCTGATCGACACAGGCTGGTTGTCGACCCACTCCGGGTCACTGATGACGACGTTCCTCACGCTGTCCGGCACCGTCACGACGGGGTCGGACGTGACCTGACGCCACTCACCTGCGAGTTCGCGCTGATTGATCGTGCGGACGCGGTAGGTGGGCGTGGCTCCGCCCGCCACACCCGAGACCACGTGACCTCTGGCGGTCCCTGGCAGCCGGCCAACTCCCTCGATCTCGTACGCGACGATCGGTGCACCGCCGTTGTCGCTCGGCGGCTGCCACGACAGCGTGACCTGACCGTCGCCGTACGGCCGCCGCTGATCCGCGCGAGAGGGGTTCGCGCTCAGGCTGGACACCGGGCCAGGCACGCTCCACAGCTCACCCGTGTCACGGCCCCAGGCACCCGCACCGGCCTTGTTGACGGCGCGCACAGCGAACTCGTACACACGACCGCGTTGCGCGTCCGTGAACCGATAGCCCGTGGACGTCCCGACGCTGAATGGTGCGCCCCCGTCGACCGAGACTTCGTATCGCATCACGTCGGAACCGCCGTCGGGCCCCCTGGACAGCGCCGGCCAGGACACGTCGATCACGCCGTTGCCCAGCACGTCGATCTGGCTCTTCGTCGCCGACGGCACGGGAGCCGACGGCACGGATGCCGGGATCTCAAGCGACGACTGGCTCCACGGACCGGGGTCCGGCAACTTGTTCCGCGCACGGACGCGAACCTGATACTGGGCACCGTTCTCCAGGTCGGTGAACGTCACCGTCGTCGAGGACGTCGTCCTCGTGGTCAGTCCGCGAGGTCCGGAGAGCTCGACGTCGTACGAGACCACGGCGGAGCCGGGCGATGCCGGCGCGTCCCACGTCGCCGTGACCGCGCGGTCACCGAACGTCAGCCGGGGCGCACCGGGTGCCTCGGGGACCGCGTCGGGGCGGGCCGGCGCCGACGCGGGCGACTCCTCCGACCAGCCGACGCGGTTGTTCGCGGCGACCGTGAAGGTGTACTCGACGTCGTTGGTGAGTCCGTCGAACGTGCAGGTCGTGCTCGCGCAGCGCTTGGTCAGCCCGCCGGGGTTCGCGGTGAGTCGGTACTCGGTGATGGGCTCGTTGCGGTGGTCGGGCGCGGTCCAGGACAGCACGACGGTACGGTCGCGGACCTCACCGATGCGGGGCGGCACGGGCGTGGCGGGCACGCCGCTGACCCGCACGCTGATGCGTCCCTCGACCTCGCGCGCGGGGTCGCCGGTGACGTCGCGGACGCGGTAGCGCACGACCATGTTCCCGATGAAGTCGGCACCCGGGCGCACGGTCACGGTGCTCGACGTCGCGCTCGCCGTCCCGGCGCCGGCCGTCTCGACCACGGCGCCGACGACCGTCAGCGGCCCCTGGTCCTCGAACGGGTTCCACGCGCCGGCCAGCACCTGCACGGTGCTGTCACGTCCCTGGACGGCGTCGTCGACGATGTGGTTCTGCACGGTCGCGGTGCGACGCGTGCTCGCGACGACCCGCAGGTCGACCGCGACGTCCATGACGCCGGACCGCCCGTAGGTGAGCTGCAGGTCGAGCTTCCCGGTCGCACCCTTGGGCGTCGTGGCGTCGGCCGAGACGCGCAGCTCGCTGCCCTCGAGCGTCGCCGAGAACCCGGCCGGCACGCCGGACACGAGCCGGTAGCCGTACCGGTCGGCCGCCGTCGCGCCGTCCTGCTGCTCCGGGCCGGTGGTCAGGCTCAGCAGGTCGACACGTCGGGCTGACTCACCCGGCTCGACCTCGACAGGAGTCGGGGTGAACGTCGGCGGGTGGTCGTCGACCGCGTACACCGTGATCGGCAGCGTGAGCAGCGCCGTACGGGCCGTCGCGTCGGTCGAGCCCGTCGCATCGGTCACCGGCACGGTGATCGACGCGGGGCCCGCGTACCCGTCGGCGGACGTGAACACCAGCGTCCTCGCGTCCTGCACGAGCGCGTCGCCGTTCGAGCGCGTCGCGGTGACCTGGGTCGGGTCCGCGACCTGGGGCTCGCGGCCGGGGGCCACCTGGACGTGCTCGGCGAGCGGGATCACGAGCTGCTCGCCGCTGGCGACCCGCAGCTCGGGTGCGCGCGGACGCAGCTGCGGCGGGAAGAACCCGAGCGCCGGGACCGTGATGAACGCGTACGCGTCGATCTCCGGTGCCGTGCGGTTCACCAGCCGGTAGGGCACGGTCTGCGCGTGGTCGACGAGCGTGACGACGACGTCCCCGCCGTCGGTCACGCGCGCGACGCCGGCGTGCGACGACGGCACCTGCACGTCGAGGTCGGACAGCGGCCCGGACGGGTTCTGCGCGACCGCGAGCACGTCGACGGACACCTCGGTCTTGCCGAGCGTGTCGATCGCGGGGACCAGCACGTCGCGCGCGACCGGTGGCTCGACGGCCGCCTCGTCGGTCACCGTGACGGTCAGGACGCCGTAGTCGCGTCCGCCCGCGGCGTTCGTCACGAGGTACTCGATGACGACGACGCCCGGGGTCGACGGTGCCGTGACGGCGATGCGTCGGCCCTGGATCTCGGCCGTCACACCGTCGGGGACCACGATCGAGTCGAGCGTCAGCTCGCGTCCCGAGGAGTCGATGTCGTTGGCGAGCACGCGGACCTCGACCCGCTGCCCGGGCCGCAGCGTGACCTCGTCGTCGACCGCGACGACGCCCGAGGCGTCCGACGGCCGCGGGGCGATGCCGACCCGCACGGTGGCGACGGCGCGCTGCCCGACCCAGTCCTCGACCGCGTACGTGAACGTGTCCGTGCCGCGGGCCTCCGCGTCGGACGTGTACTCGATCCAGTCGGCACCGACGTCCGAGACGTAGCCGAGCAGACCGCTGCTCGCCTGCCCGAGCAGGGTCACACCGTCGCCGTCGTCGTCGATCCCGACGAGCGGCACCGGGATGCGCACGGTGTCGCCCGCGAACACGCGCGCCTCGACGTCCTTGGGCCGCGGCGGCGACTTCGTCTGCGGGTCGGACTCGTGCACGCGCACGGTCACGGTCGCGGCCGTGACGTTACCCGCGGTGTCCTGCACCGCGAACGTCGCCCGCGCCGTCAGGGCGCGGTCGGGAGCCTGGTACCGCAGCACGTCGCCCGAGACGAACAGCAGCCCGTCCCCCTCGGCCAACGGCTCCGGCAGGTCGCGCAGCACCGTCAGGGCGTCGCCGTCCGGGTCGGACGCGTTCTCGAGCACGGGGATCGTGACGACGCCGCCCGCGCGCACCGTCGCCTCGACGTTCGGCACGACCGGGGCCTGCGAGGACGCCGACGGGGGCACGGGCTGCACGACGATCTCGCCGCGGGCCGCGGCCGACCCGTTGGACACCTCGTAGGTCAGCACGACGGGTCCGTCGGGCGTGCGCTCGGCACGGATCTGCACGTACCGGTGGTCGACGACCGCGACCTGCAGGCCCGACCCCTCGGGGGCGGTCACCGACTGCAGCACGAGGACGTTGTTCGCAGGGTCCTCGTCGTTCGCGAGCGGGTCGATCGTCACCTCACCGCCCGCGGGCAGCAGCGCGAGGTCGCGGACCGCGACGGGTGGCTGCGCCTGCTCGGGCCACTCGCGCACGTCGATCCGCGCGATGCCCGTGGCCTGCTGGGGCGCGGCGGTCACGACGAACGTCACGTAGTAGCTGCCCGCGCGCGCGGCCTTGAACGTGAACGTCCCGGCCTGCAGGTCCGGTGCGATCGTCGCGCCGACCGTGTCGGACACCGCGGCCAGGCGCGGCGGTTCGGCCGACGCCGAGCGCACCGAGTCCAGCGGGCGGACCTCGACCTCCTGGCCCACGTACGTCACGGCGTGCACGGGGTCGATCTGCGGGGGCACGGACCCGGCGGCACGCACGTCGACCACGACCTCGCCGTCGACGACGTTCGTCCCGTCGGACACCTGCACCTGGACCGTCGTGCGCCCCAGCCCGCCGCCGTCGGCCGCGAAGGTCAGCACACCGTCCTGGCGGAACCGCGCGGTGCCGACCGTCGGGTCGGCGGTCGCCCCGACCAGCAGCAGGTCGTCGCCGTCGGGGTCCTGGAAGTCCGCGAGCACGCCGTGCACGACCTGCCCGCCGGTCTCGACGGTCAGCGACGACGTGCGCACCTGCGTCGGCGGGCTGTCGCCGTCGCCGACGGTCAGGCGCACCGTCGCGGTCGACGGTGCGTTGACGCCGCGCCCGTCGGTCACCGAGTAGCGGAACTCGGCGGTCCCGCTCGCGCCCTCGTGCACGTGCACCTGCAGCGCCCGGCCGCCGCGCACCTTCTCGACGGTGCCGAAGTCCTCCCGCAGCGTGTCGAGCTCGGAGATCACGAGGATCCCGCAGTCCGACGACGAGTCGTTGTCGATCACCGGCAGCACGCGCGAACGTCCTGCCCGCACCCCGAACTCGTCGTCCGCGGCCACGGGTGCCGAGGACTGCTCGGTGCACTCCGTGACGGGCTCCTGCGTGACCTCGCCGCTCTCGGAGTCCTCCTCGGAGTCCTGCGGGTCCTCCTCGGGGACGATGTCCTCCCAGTTCGGCACCCGCACCTGGGTGTCCTGCTGGGGCAGCCACACGCGACCGCCGACCGTGTCGTTGAGCACGACGAAGCCACGGTTCACGCGGAACGCGAGCACGTCGCCCGACGTCATGCCCTCGAGGTCCTCGACCCGGGCGTCCTGGCCGTCGCACAGCGTCAACGACCCGCCCAGGGACGACGCCCACGCCGCGTACGCGCACGCACCGACCCGTACCGGCGGGACCGGCACACCCGTGCCCGTGGTGTCGTGGCGACGCGGCGTCCCGCCGTCCAGCGGGACCTCCCACAGCGCCGAGCGTCCCGCGGCGAGCACGACGTCCGACGCGGGGCCCGGCTGCTGCAGCACCAGGTCCTCGTCGTCGACCTCCACCGAGCCCGTGAGCGTGCGCACCGTGCTGCCCGACAGGACGACGAGCTCGTCCCCGACGGCCGTCACCGCATCGACCTCGAGCGCACCCAGGCTGCCGGCGGCCTCCGCCTCGACGGGCGAGGCCGCGGGCACGCGGGTCACCGTCCCGTCCTGCGGGGCGACGGCCAGCACCGCACCGCTGCGTGCGACGACCGCGGCGCCGTCCTCACCGAGCTGCAGGTCCGGTGTGTCGGCGTCGAGGTCGAGCCGGTCGAGCTCGCCCAGGTCGCGCACCCACGCGTCGCCCGCGCCGTCGACGAGGACGACCCGCCCGGCGGCCATCGACACGTCCGTGTCCGGGGCGGAGACCTGGGTGGTCGTCGCGACGGACGCGGGGTCGACGACCGACACGACGCCGGGCTCGACCAGCATGACCGCGCCCTCGTCCTGCAGCACGTCGAACGTGCCGCTCGTCGTGACGAGCCCGCCGTCGAGCTCCTCGACCGGCACGTTGTACCGCCCCAGCGAGAGCTGGGACGTCGCGGTCAGCCACACGCCGCCGTCGTTGAGGTCGACGCGCGCGAGCGGGAACCCACGGTCGACCAGCGCCAGCGTGAGCACGATCGCGGGCACCGTGACGACCGCGGCCGCCGTCCCCACCGGGGAACGGCGCCACGTGCGCGGGTGCCACCACGTCACGGCACGCACCCCTGCGCGGGGCGCGCGGAGCTCGAGCGGTCCGCTCGCACGATCGCCACCTGGATGCACACCTCACCCGTCGCCTGGTCGGCGGGGACCGTGACGCGCGCGTCGTCGACCAGCTCGAGCGTCGGCTCACCGGTGGCCGACAGCACACCCCACAGGTAGCGGTCCCCGTCCTGCGGGTCCGGATTCTGCCACGTGAACGTGACGGATCCGTCCGCCGCACGGGTGCCGTCGAGCGAGTGGGGTGCGGGGACCGCCGCGGCGACGGGCTGCGTCGGCGGCGCGAGCGTGTCCGACGGCGCGACGCCCGGGTCGGGTGCACCGCCGCCCCCGAGGGTCGCGACGAGGACGCCCACGACGGCGGCGACCACGACGACCCCCGCCACGACCGCGACCACACGGGTCCGCCGTCGCACGGGCGGGTCGACGGGCTCGCCGACCGGCGCAGGTGCCGGTGCGGTCGACGGCGGGACGAGCACGGGTCGTCCGACGACGATCCCCCGCGCCCGCGTCGCGTCCTCGTCGGTGCCGCCC
>JAFAEH010000344.1 GCA_023424135.1 Actinomycetes bacterium
CCGTCGACCCGCTCCTGCGCCGCCTCGAGCCGCTCGCGCGCCTCGCGACGCTCCCCGCCGACCCAGACGGCCGCGCCCGCACCCACGCCGAGGGCGAGCGAGGCCGCGGTCACGGCGGCGACGGCGACGCGGCGGATGATGACCTCCCGGGGGTGGACGACCACGGTAACGGGTCACACGTCCGGGGGCTCAAGAGGTCGCCGCCGTCCGCCGATGCCACGGCATGGACACCGTCTCGCCAGCGCTCGCGGCGAGGTCCGCCGAGCTCACCGAGCCCCTGCTCGCACGTCCGCTGACCGCCGGCGAGTGGTCCCACCTCGAGCGTCTGCGCACCTGGCTCGTCGAGGAGGGGACCGACGCGCACGACGTGGCCGCGCTCGACGCCCGCTGGGAGCGTCTCGTCGTGACCTCCCCGTCCGACGCGCCCGCACCGCAGGGCGTGATCGCGGCCATCGGCATCGCCGTCGGCGACGTGCTCGTCGCCGCGACGGGTGCCACCTGGATGATGTGCCCCGGCCCGGACGGGGCGACGCCCGGCGTGCTCGTGCCGGACCGCCCGCACATGCCCGTCCTGCCGGTGCTCGACGCGCACACGCGGTGGCGCGTGCGATCGCACACGTGGGCCGCGGACTACGTGACCCGGGCCGCCGCACACCTGACGCAGGGCGGCGCGCCCGTCATGCCCGTCCCGCGCCCGTCCCCCGAGCACGTCGAGCCCCCGCACGACACGGCCCCGGCGGCGAGCACCCCGGACACCGGCCCGTACGTGCCGACGTTCGTCCCCGCCGACACACCCCTCGTGCGTGTGCGTCCGGCCGCCGTCGGCGACCCCGTCGACGAGCTCGCGACGACCACGCCCGCCCACGGGACGAGCGCGCCGGTCGCACCGCTCGGGGAGGACGCACCGGCCGAGGACGTCGCCGTGGTCGAGGACATCGCCGTGGTCGAGGACGTCGTCCCGGTCGGGGAGGTCGCACCGGTCGGCCTCACCGCGCCGGCCGAGGACCTCGCGCGGGTCGAGCTCGCTGCGCCGACCGAGGACGTCGCACCGGTCGAGGACGTCGCACCGGTCGGGCTCGCCACGCTGCCGGACGTCCACACGCCCGCCCCGCAGCCGCAGGTCACGCCCGGGCGAGGGCTGCCCGTCGTCGCGCACCGGCCCCTGACACCGGACGACCTGCCGCACCGGCCCTCCGAGCGGGTGCAGGACCTCGCGCTGCGTGCCCTCGAGCTCGCGCTCGAGCGTGCGGTGCGCGGCACCGACGGCTGCGCGCCGTTCGTGCTGGTGCGCGAGCAGTACGACGTCGAGGTCCTGGACTTCGAGCACTCCGACGCCGGTCTCGCGCAGGCCCGCGAGGCCGCGCGGCACGGCGGCTGGACGGGTGCTGCCGTCGCGTGGACGAGCCCGGCGGACGCGACCCGCCCGTACCCGCGGGTCGTCGTCGACGCGTCGTCCGTGGGACGCCCCGGGATCCGGGTGGCGCACTCGTACACGCACGACGAGCAGGGTGGCCGCGAGGTCGGCGGCCCCGAGGTCGTCGGGCAGTCGGCGCCGGTCCTGTAGGCACGCCCGGCGCGGGACGCACCGCGCCGCACCACCGTCCCGGACGACGCGGACGGTATCCCGTCCTACGCTGCACGCATGGCCCGGGACACCCCTGAGCACGCGGCCGCCGAGGCACGGCTGCAGCAGGTGAGCGCGCGGTTCGCCGACCGCCCGGGCGTCGTGCCACCCGCGCTCGGCGAGCGCCACTTCGGGACCGCGACGCTGCGCGTGCACGGGAAGATCGCCGCGATGACGCCGGACGAGCACCTCGTCGTGAAGCTGCCGGCCGCGCGCGTGACCGCGCTCGTCGCCGGCGGTGAGGGGCTGCCGTTCCCGTCGGGCCGGCCGCCGATGCGCGAGTGGGTCGCCGTCGTCTCGGACGACCCGCGGGTGTGGACGACGTTCGTCGACGAGGCGCTGACGTTCGTGGGCGGCTGACCGCCCTGCCGACGGGCGGTCCGCCGCCGGGCGTCAGGCGACCGGGGCGTCCTGCACGGGCCCGTCCGGCACGGGCGCGTCCTTGGGCCGCTTGCCGTGCCGGACGTCGGCGCCGGCCATGACCGTCACCAGCCGCACCTCCAGCACGGGCGCCCCGGCCGGCGGACGCTCGGTGCGGTTCTCCCAGCCGCCCATGAGCGGCAGGCCGGTCGTGCGCACGTCCCACCCGCGCGGCACCTTGATGTCGACGCCGCCCCAGAACGTGAACACGTCGATGCGCGCACGCTCCTGGATGTCGGCGTCGCGCAGGTCGAGCTCGACGCCGCCCATGATCGCGGTGAGGCTCGCACCACGGAAGTCCTGCGTGCGCGTCCTGCGCTCGGCGCCCCACCAGAACGCGAGCGCCGTGATGTGCCGCTCGTCGCCCGAGCGGGCGGCACCGAGCGCGATGCCCAGACCGATGAGGATGACCGCGACCGGCCACAGGTAGTCCCACACGCTCACGTCGAGCACGTGCAGCCGGTCGAGCAGCAGCACGACCCCGACGGTCGCGATCACCGCCGGGCCGAACCACGCGCGCGGCACGAGCGCGAGCGACACGATCCCGACGAGCACGACGACCAGCGGCCACAGCGTGGACGCGATCGCCCCGAGGTCGATCTCGACGACCCCCGTGCGTTCCAGCAGCAGCAGGATCCCGGCGAGGACCACGACCACACCGAGCAGCACCTGACCGTACGAGCGTCGGACCTCCATGGCCCCCAACCTACCGACCACCGAGCCCGTGCCGACGGACACCACGCCCCACCCCCACCGCCGCGACAGAGCAATCCGATCGCTCTCTCACCACCAGGCAGGGGGCGACAGAGCAATCCGATCGCCCCCTCACCACCAGGCAGGGGGTGAGAGAGCGATCCGATCGCCCCCTCACCACCAGAGAGAGGGTGACCGAGCAATCCGATCGCGCTCTCACCACCAGAGAGAGGGTGACCGAGCAATCCGATCGCCCCCTCACCACCAGGCAGGGGGTGACAGAGCGATCGGATCGCTCCGTCACGAGTGGGTGGGGGTGAGCGAACGGTGCGGGGGTGCGGCGGGTGACGTCGACGTCGACGTTGGCGTTGGCGTTGGCGTCGACGTCGGTGTCGGTGTCGGCGTCGTGAGAAGGTCCGGGGCGGCAGATGCCTCCGACGACGCCGTGCACGTGGGGCACGGTCGGCAGCCGTCGGCGCCCTCGACCTTGTCGAACCACGCGAGCCGGCGGCCCGCCGGGCAGTCGTCGTCCTCGTGGTAGACGTGCGGCGCTGTGCTGCGCGCGGAGTGGTACGGACGGACACGCATGTCGGCCTCCTTGCCGATGACGCCCTCCCCGACCGGGGCTCGCTCCGCAGGCTAGGGGCGCGCGGGGCCCCGGCACGAGGGACCTCGGTCCGTGGCGGCACGCCCCACCCGCGGCGCTCGCACGACGGCACACGCACGACGGTGCACGCACGGCGGAACCCCGTACGACGGTGCGCGCCCGACCGAACCCCACGTGACGAGAGCCCCGCACGACGAAGGCCCCGCGCCAGCGTGTGCGCTGGTCGCAGGGCCCTTCTGCCGTGGAGCCGCCTTGGGGAATCGAACCCCAGACCTTCTCATTACGAGTGAGACGCTCTGCCGACTGAGCTAAGGCGGCATCGTCGTCCGGCTGCGTGGCGCGGCCGATCGGCGAGCGCGCCCACTGTACCCGGCCGGGCGCCGGACTCCAAAGTCAGCAGCGGGTGCCCTCGGCGGGCGGCTCCCCCGTGAGCAGGTACGTGTCGACGGCCTGCTTCACGCAGTCGTTCGAGCGCCCGTACGCCGTGTGCCCCTCGCCCTGGTAGGTGAGCAGCACACCGGACGACAGCAGGTCGGCGAGGCGCTCGGCCCACGCGTAGGGCGTCGCCGGGTCGTTGGTCGTGCCGATGACGAGGATCGGCGCGGCACCGTCGGCCGCGTACGACTCGAGCGAGCCCACGGCGGGCACGGGCCAGTCCGCGCAGCCGACACCGCCCCACGCGAAGAACTGGCCGACGGTCGGTGCGACGGCCTCGACCTGCGCGGCGTCCGCGCGCATCTCGGCAGGGTCCGCCGACGGTCGGTCGTCGAGGCACATGATCGCCGAGAACGCCTCGTTCTGGTTCGACGAGTACGTGCCGTCGGCCTGCCGGCCGTAGTAGCTGTCGGACAGCTGCAGCAGCACGTTGCCGTCACCGCGGTCGATCGCGTCGGTGAGCCCGCGCGTCAGCAGCGGCCAGCTCCCCTGCGCGTACAGCGTCGCGGCGAGCCCCGAGAACGCGAGCGAGACCGTCAGCTCACGGTCGGTGCCGGTGGGCAGCGGGTTGGCCCGGATGCGGTCGAACATCGTCGCGATCTGCGCGAGGCCCGCGTCGACGTCACCGCCGAGCGGGCACGACGCGCCCGCCTGGCAGTCGGTCACGTAGGCCCGCAGCGCGCTCTCGAACCCGGCGGCCTGCCCGGCGGCGATCTGCCCCGAGTCGAGCGTCGGGTCGAGCGCACCGTCGAGCACCAGGCGCCCGACCCGCTCGGGGAACAGCGCCGCGTACGTCGCCCCCAGGTCGGTGCCGTAGGAGAAGCCGAGGTACGTCAGGGCCTCGTCGCCGAGCACGGCCCGCAGGACGTCCATGTCCCGCGCCGCGCTCGGGGTGTCGACGTGGCCCAGCAGCGGGCCCGTGCGCTCCAGGCACGCGTCCCCGAAGGCGCCGTTGCGGGCGATCGCCTCGGTGATCCCGGCGTCGGTCGTGAAGTCCGGCACCCACGCGGTCAGGGCGTCGAGCTCGGGCGCGTCGACGCACGTGACGGGCGACGAGTGCTGCACGCCCCGCGGGTCGAACGCGACCATGTCGTAGGCCGCGAGGACGTCGCGCGAGACGACCTGGCGGAAGTAGCTGATCGTGTCGATCGCGGACCGTCCCGGGCCCCCCGGGTTGACCAGCAGCGAGCCGACCGGCGTGCCACCGGAGGCGGGCACACGACGCAGCGCGACGGTGATCGTCTCACCGTCGGGATCGGCCCAGTCGAGCGGCACGGTCGCGTCCGCGCACTGCTCCTCACCGCACGTCGTCCACTCCAGGACCTGGTCGTAGAAGCGCGCGACGTCGGCGTCGGCGGTGGCCGACCCGGACGTGGACGCACCGGCGGTCGGGGCGGAGGCCTGGTGCTTCGGCGCGACGCATGCGGACAGGCCGAGCACGACGAGGGCGACGAGGGCGCACCGGCGCAGGACGGTGTGCGTCGGCATGGCCCCTACGGTAGCCGTCCGGCGCCGGGCCGGTGCCGCCGCGTCACGCACCGGGCACGCCCGTCATCCGTGCGGCCGAGGCGTCAGCCCTGGGGCCGCAGCGCGATCGCCATCGCCTCGACGGCGAGCAGCGGGGCCACGTTGCCCGCGAGCCGCGTGCGCGCCTGGCCCACGGCGTCCATGCGGCGCAGCGTCTGCTCCGGGGTGCTGCCCGCCGCGAGCCCGCGCACCTCGTCCTCCTGCTCGACGTTGACGAGCTCGACGCCCGCACCGAGCTGCACGACCAGCACGTCGCGGTACAGCGAGAGCAGGTCGACCATCGCCCGGTCGAGCACGTCGCGCTGCGCGCGCGTCGCACGGCGCTTCTGCTCCTCCTCGAGCTGGCGGACCTGCCCGCGCACCGCGGGCGGCAGCGTGGCCGCACCCTCGGCGCCGAGCGTGCGCAGCAGCGCGTTGCGCTCGGCGGCGTCGCGCTCCTCGGTCGCGGCCTTCGCATCGGCCTGCGCGGTCTCGACGAGCTCACCCGCGGCGAGCACGGCGTCCCCGACGCCGCGCACGCGCGACGCGATCGACAGCACCGCCGCACGACGCTCGCG
>JAFAEH010000024.1 GCA_023424135.1 Actinomycetes bacterium
CCTCGTCACGCACGTACGTGCAGTACTCGCACCCGTCAGCCGACATCGCCATCAACGGAGCGGAGTCCCCGGAGGAGAACGCGTAGTCGTACAACGCCAGGAAGTGCGTCGCCGCCGCGATCGCACCTTCCGTCGTCGGCTCCGACATCGCCGCCGGCTCGACCGGACGCTCCATCGGCGTGGGCGTCGGCGACGGCGTCGGGCTCATCGTCGGTGTCAGGCTCGGCGCGGCCGTCGCCGACTCGTCCGGACGGTCGGCACCCCCCGTGCACCCCCCGACCAGCGCGAGCACGACCAGCACACCGCATCCCACCGCGCACGCTCGGGCCCGCCCACCCGTCGCCGTCGCACCGCCTCGTCCACGCATGCGCTGCAACCTACCGAAACCGGACACACCCGTGGGCCGATCGCCACCACCTGTGGACAACCGCCCCGGACGTCGACCCCCTCGCCCACGGACGACGGTGCGCTCAGCGGCGGTCGGCCTCGCCGAGGATCGAGCGGATGCGGGTCAGGCGCTCGGTGACGGAGCGCTCGTAGCCGCGGTCCGACGGTTCGTAGTAGCGCGTGCCGACGAGCTCGTCGGGCAGGTACTGCTGCGGTGCGACCGCGTGCGGCTCGTCATGCGCGTACCGGTAGCCCTTCCCGTGCCCGAGCCCCTGCGCCCCGGCGTAGTGCGCGTCGCGCAGGTGGGCCGGGACGCTCCCGAGCCGCCCCGCGCGTACATCCGCGAGCGCGCGGTCGATCCCGACGTACGCGGCGTTGGACTTGGGGGCGGTCGCGAGGTGGACGACGGCCTCGGCGAGGATGATCCTCGCCTCGGGCATGCCGATGAGCGCGACGGCCTGGGCGGCGGCCACGGCGGTCTGCAGCGCGCTGGGGTCGGCCATGCCGACGTCCTCGGCGGCGGCGATGACGATGCGGCGGGCGATGAACCGGGGGTCCTCCCCCGCGGCGACCATGCGCGCGAGGTAGTGCAGCGACGCGTCGACGTCGGAGCCGCGCATCGACTTGATGAAGGCGCTGATGACGTCGTAGTGCTGGTCCCCGTCGCGGTCGTAGCGCACGGCGGCGACGTCGATGGCGCGTTCGACGGTCGCGAGGTCGACCGTCGCGGGTGGTGTCGGACCGGTGCCGCGGGTGTCGGCCTCGTCGTGGTCGGCGAGCGCGGCGCCGGCGGCGGCCTCGAGGATCGTCAGCGCCTTGCGTGCGTCGCCGCCGGCGAGACGCAGGAGGTGCTCGAGCGCGTCGTCGGCGAGCTCGACGGTGCCGTCGAGGCCGCGTTCGTCGGTGACGGCGCGCTCGACGAGCGCGCGCACGTCGTCGGTCGTCAGCGGCTGGAGCGTGAGCAGGAGCGAGCGGGACAGCAGCGGTGAGTTGACGGAGAAGGACGGGTTCTCGGTGGTGGCTGCCACGAGGGTGACCCAGCGGTTCTCGACGCTCGGCAGCAGGGCGTCCTGCTGGGCCTTGGTGAAGCGGTGCACCTCGTCGACGAACAGGACGGTCTCGGAGCCGTCGGCGGCGAGTCGGCGGCGGGCGTCCTCGACGACGGCGCGCACGTCCTTGACTCCGGCGGTCACGGCGGACAGCTCGACGAAGCGTCGTCCGGAGGTGCTCGCCACGAGGTAGGCGAGCGTGGTCTTGCCGGTGCCGGGCGGGCCCCACAGGACGACGGACGAGGGTGCGGCGCGGCGCGAGGCGTCGTCGGCGGGCTCGACGAGCCGACGCAGCGGCGAGCCGGGGACGAGCAGGTGCGCCTGGCCGGCGACCTCGGCGAGGGTGCGCGGGCGCATCCGCACGGCGAGCGGTGCGCCGGCCCCTGGGGCCGGCAGGCCGTGCGCGGTCGAGGAGACCGCGTCGAACAGGTCCATGCGGCGAGCCTACGCACCGTTGCCGACGTATCAGCGTCGGCCCGTGCGGGCGCGCGGGGGCGGTCACGACCGGTCTCACCGTCCACAGGCATCCGCCGTGACGTGCGCAAGGGCCCGTGGACCTGCGAGCATGACCCGCGTGTTCGCACGCCTGGGTCGCCTCGTCGCCCACCATCCGCGTCTGACGGTCGTCGTCTGGGTCGTGCTCACGGTCGTGGGCTACGGGCTGGCGGTGCAGGGTCTGCACGGCGAGAACCTGTTCGACCGGGTCGCGACGGGGGCTCCCGGGGTGCCGGGGGCCGAGTCCACGGCCGGGCAGCGGATCCTCGCGGCCGAGCGCACGACGGGCCCGAGCGTGAATCTCGTGCTGACGGGTGTCGACCCTGCGGACGCGGACGTGGCTGCGGCCCTCGAGCCGGCGCGCGCCGACCTGGCGGCGGTCGAGGGCGTGGCCTCGGTGTTCGACCCGCTCGCACTGCCGGGGGGTGTCGAGAACCCCGCGGCGGCACCGCTGCTCGCGCAGGACGGGGACGGGTTCCTCGTGGTCGTCGAGCTGGCGCCCGAGCTCGACGCGGACGCGCAGGTCGCGGCGCTCGACGCGGTGGAGCAGCGGTTGCGCGAGGTGCCGGCCGACCTGCAGGCCGCGGCGCCCGGCGTGCGGGGTGTGGTCGGGGCCGAGCACCTGATCGTCGACGAGATCACCCACCAGGTCGAGCAGGACCTGCGCACGGGTGAGCTCGTCGCGCTGCCGGTGGCGCTGCTCGTGATGGTCGTCGTGTTCGGTGGTTTCCTCGCCGCCGCCATGCCGATGGCGGGGGCGCTCGCGTCGATCGCGGGTGGGCTCGGTGCGCTGCTCGGGCTGACGTACGCCATGGACGTGGACGCGTCGGTCGTGAACGTGGTGACGGTGCTGGGCCTGGGCCTGTCGATCGACTACGGCCTGCTCGTCGTCTCGCGGTTCCGCGAGGAGCTGCACCGGCTCGTCGACGCCGACGGCGGTGCGGGCTCGCGGCGGCGGCGCGGTGACGGTCCCGTGGTGGCCGCGGTCGAGCGGACGATGGCGACCGCGGGGCGGACCGTGGTGTTCTCGGCCGTGACGGTCGCGGTCTCGATCGCGGGGCTGCTGGTGTTCCGGCCGGAGATCCTGCGTGCGATCGGCGCGGGCGGGGTCGCGATCGTGCTGATCGCGGTCGCGACGGCCGTGACGCTCGTGCCGGCGCTGCTGACGATGACGGGCCGTCGGCTGGCTCGTCCGGGGTTCGTGGCCCGCATCCCCGGGATCCGTCGCGCGTCGGACGTGCAGCGGGAGGAGGGCGCGTTCTCCGCGCTCGCCGTGCGTGTGCAGCGGCATCCCTGGTGGGTCGTGCTCGCCTCGCTCGCGCTGCTGGGGCTGCTCGCCGCACCCGTGCTGCGGATGGACCTGCGGATCAGCGGGATCGAGCTCCTGCCGGCAGGGACGACGCAGCGCGAGTACGTCTCGGAGCTGGAGGAGAACTACCCCGCGGCCGCGTCGCCCGCGGTCACGGTGGTGGCGGCGACGTCGCTCGAGGAGGCGACCGCGTGGGCGCAGGACCTCGCGGAGCTGCCCGGTGTCGCGTCGGTCGACCCGCCCGTCGCGCTGTCGTCGTACGTCGTCATCGGGGTGCGGGCCGACACCGACGACCCGGGCGGCCCCGTCGCGGTCGACGTCGTGCACGAGGTCCGGGCGCTGGACGTGCCGTTCGAGCGGTGGGTCGTCGGGCAGGCCGCCTCCCAGGTGGACTTCACTCAGGCGCTCGTCGACCGCGCACCGTGGGCGCTGGGCATCGTCGCGCTCGCGACGCTCGTCCTGCTGTTCCTCATGACGGGATCGGTCGTCATCCCGGTCAAGGCGCTGCTGACCAACGCGCTGTCGCTGCTCGCGTCCCTCGGCATCCTCGTGTGGGTGTTCCAGGACGGGCACCTGGGGTCGCTGCTGCGCTTCGAGTCCGTCGGGGGCATCGAGACGTACGTGCTGGCGCTCGTGGTCGCGTTCGCGTTCGGGCTCGCGATGGACTACGAGGTGTTCCTCCTCTCGCGGATCAAGGAGCTGCACGACGAGGGCGCGCCCAACGACGTGGCGATCCGGCTCGGCCTGCAGCGCTCCGGGCGGATCATCACGTCGGCCGCTGCGATCATCGTCGTGGTGTTCGCGGGCTTCGTGGCCGGTGACCTGCTCGTGATCAAGGAGGTCGGCTTCGCCCTCGCCGTGGCCGTCCTCCTCGACGCCACGCTCGTGCGGCTCTTCCTGGTGCCCGCGACCATGACGATCCTGGGACGTGCGAACTGGTGGGCACCGCGCCCGCTGCGCCGCCTGCACGCACGACTGGCGCTCGTGCACTGACGGCACCGTGATCCCGCCGCCCGCACGACACGGCCTCACCCCGGGGGCGGTGCTGCGACTCGTCTGGGCCACCCTCGTGACAAGCCTGTGGTGCGCGATGGTGTGGATGCTGCTGGTCGCGGCCTCGCGCGCCACCCGTCCCGGGGCGACCGAGGCGGCGCTCGGCTGGTTCCAGCTGGGCGTCCTGACGGTCGCGCTCACCCTGCTGCTTCCACGGCTGTGGCGGTGGGCCATCACGCGACGGCCACCGGTGGTGCAGGACGACGGGCCGTCGCGACCTCACCTGACTCTCGGCGGGACCGACGACGAGGATGGCCTGCCCGGGACCGACCCGCGGCTCTGACCGACCGGAGCCCGTCAGGGACGGTCGGCGCCCGGCGGGCCGTAGCCCGCGTTCGCGCTGAGCACGGTGAAGCCGAGCCCGTCGTACACGCGGCGCGCCGGAGCGTTGTCGGCGTACATGCCCAGCCCGACCGAGGGGGCCCCGGCCTCGAACGCTCGACGTGCGGCGACGGCGGTCAGCGCGGCGCCGAGCCCACGCCCGCGGGCGTGGGGCACGACGCCCAGCCCGTGCAGGAAGACGGCGTGCCCGCCCGGCCCGTCCGGTGCGGCGGGCGGCAGGGTGGAGCGCCGTTCGACGCCGATGACGCCGTCGAACCCGTCGTCGGCGGCACGCACCGCCCACCAGGCGACGTCGTCCGGTCCCCCGGGCGCCGCGTGCGTGCGCGGGTTCGCCAGCGCGAGGCAGGCCACGACGGCGTCCGCGTCGGCGGTCACGTCGACCGCGACGACGTCGTCCTCACCCGGCTGGTGCGGGGGCGGCACCTCGAGGGTCATCCGGTCCCAGGAGGTGCGTCGCTCCAGCCCGGCGGCACGCAGCGCGTCGTCGGGCACCTGGACCGCGCGCGGTGCCGTGACCCACCGCACCCCGGGGCCGAGCGTGGCCAGGGCCTGCGGGACGAGCACGGCGAGGTCCCGGTCGTCGCCGAGCGCCCACACCAGCGCGGGCGCGCCGAGCGCGACCACCACGGCGTGCGCGCTCGAGGCGACGACGCGACCCGACGCCCACCGCCCACGCTCCTCGAGCACGTCCCGCCGCGTGCGCAGCGCGGGCGGGAGCGCCGACAGGAACGGGTCGCTCACCCCTGGACGGGTCCCGCCGCCCCGGCACCGGCACCGGCACCGGACGAGGCCGCCGCGCTCTTCGGCCGCGCGTCGACGCCCGTCTCCCGGCGCTGCTCGGGCGAGATCGGCGCGGGCGCGCCGGTGAGCGGGTCGTACCCCCCGCCGGACTTCGGGAACGCGATGACCTCACGGATCGACTCCGCACGCGTGAGCAGGGCCGTGATCCGGTCCCAGCCGAACGCGATACCGCCGTGCGGCGGGGCGCCGAACGCGAACGCGTCGAGCAGGAAGCCGAACTTCTCCTGCGCCTCCTGCGCGCCGATGCCCATCACCTCGAACACGCGCTGCTGCACGTCGCGACGGTGGATACGGATCGACCCGCCGCCGATCTCGTTGCCGTTGCAGACGATGTCGTACGCGTACGCGAGCGCGGCGCCGGGGTCCTCCTCGAAGCGGTCGACCCACTCGGGGGTCGGTGACGTGAACGCGTGGTGCACGGCCGTCCACGCACCGGCGCCGACCGCGACGTCGTCGTCCTCGCCCGTCGGCTTGAACAGCGGCGCGTCGACGACCCACACGAACGACCACGCGTCCTCGTCGACCAGCCCGCCGCGGCGCCCGATCTCCAGGCGCGCCGCGCCGAGCAGCGCGCGCGCCTCGGACGGCTTGCCCGCGGCGAAGAAGACCGCGTCACCGGGCTGGGCGCCGACCGCGGCGGCCAGGCCGGACCGCTCGTCGTCGGAGATGTTCTTGGCGACCGGACCGCCGAGCTCGCCGTCCTCGCCGATCGTCACGTACGCGAGACCCTTGGCGCCGCGCTGCTTGGCCCACTCCTGCCAGGCGTCGAACCCGCGCCGGGGCGTGCTCGCACCACCGGGCTGCACGACGGCGCCCACGTACGGCGCCTGGAACACGCGGAACGGTGTGCTCGCGAAGTACGCGGTGAGGTCGGTCAGCTCGAGCCCGAAGCGCAGGTCCGGCTTGTCGGTGCCGTAGCGGCGCATCGCGTCGGCGTACGTCATGCGCGGGATCGGCGTGGGGATCGCGTACCCGATGAGGTCCCACAGCGAGGTGAGGACGGCCTCGGCGAGCTCGATGACGTCGTCCTGGTCGACGAAGCTCGCCTCGACGTCGAGCTGCGTGAACTCCGGCTGGCGGTCCGCGCGGAAGTCCTCGTCGCGGTAGCAGCGGGCGATCTGGTAGTAGCGCTCGAGCCCGGCGACCATGAGCAGCTGCTTGAACAGCTGCGGGGACTGGGGCAGGGCGTACCAGCTGCCGGGTGCCAGACGCGCGGGGACGACGAAGTCACGCGCACCCTCGGGGGTCGATCGCGTCAGCGTCGGCGTCTCGACCTCGACGAACCCGCGCTCGTCGAGCACGCGGCGCGCCGCCTGGTTGACCTGGGCGCGCAGCCGGATCGCGTGGGACGGACCCTGGCGGCGCAGGTCGAGGTACCGGTAGCGCAGACGCGCCTCCTCGCCCGGCTGCTCGTCGACCGACGCGGAGACCTGGAACGGCAGCGGCGCCGACTCGTTGAGGACGACGACCTCGTTCGCGACGACCTCCACCTCGCCCGTCGCGAGGTTGGGGTTCTCGTTGCCCTCGGGGCGACGCCCGACCTCACCGGTGACCTGCAGCACGTACTCGGCTCGCAGCCCGTGCGCGACGGTCTCGTCCCGCACGACGACCTGGGCGATGCCGGACGCGTCCCGCAGGTCGACGAACGCCACGCCGCCGTGATCGCGCCGCCGGTCCACCCAGCCCGTGAGGGTGACGGTGGTGCCGATGTGCTCGGCCCGCAGCGAGCCGGCGGTGTGGGTGCGCAGCACGGAAGGTCCTTCAGGTCGGGGTCGGGCGCCCGGTCGGACGCCCCCACGATCATAGGTGCGCGACCCGGGCGCACCCGACCCGATTCCACGTCCGCGCCGCCGTCCGTCGTACGCACCGGCCGCGCCGGGCTGCGCCCGGGCAGCATCGTCCGGCTGCAGCGGTGCCGACGTCAGAACAGCGCCGGCTGCACGTGCGTGGCCGCCGCGTGGGCCTCACCCTGGCGGCGGCCCCACCGCACTCCCCCGTCGCCGCCGCCCTGCGTGTCGTCACGCGACGCACGGTCGAGCCCGTGCCGCGCGAGCAGCGGTCCGACGCGCGCGGCGAGCCAGGACCGGTACTCGCGGTGCGGGTAGGCCCCGCCGCGGAACACCCACTCGTACGGGGCGCACAGGTCGGGGCGCTCGCGCGCGAGCCACGTGAGGAACCACTCGCGCGCACCGGGCCGCAGGTGCAGGGCGAGCACGGTCGCGTGCTGCGCACCCGCCGCCGCCACCGCCGCGAGGAGCCGGTCGAGGTGGTCGGTCGAGTCCGTCAGCCACGGCAGGACGGGCGCGACCATGACGTGCACCGGCAGCCCCGCCTCGCGGGCGGTCCGCACCAGGTCCAGGCGCGCCCGCGCGGTCGGGGTGCCCGGCTCCAGGCTCCGCTGCAGGTCGTCGTCGAGCACCGCGACCGACACCGCGAGCGAGACGGGCGCCTCACGGGCAGCCTCGGCCAGCAGCGGCAGGTCCCGGCGCAGCAGCGTGCCCTTGGTGAGGATCGACAGCGGCGTCCCCGAGCCCGCGAGCGCCTCGATGACGCCCGGCATGAGGCGGTAGCGCCCCTCGGCCCGCTGGTAGGGGTCGGTGTTGGTGCCGAGCGCGACGTGCTCGCGGGTCCACGACGCGCGGGTGACCTCGGCGGCGAGGACCTCGGCGACGTTGGTCTTGACGACGATCTGCGCGTCGAAGTCCGCACCCGCGTCGAGGTCCAGGTACCGGTGGGTCCCCCGGGCGAAGCAGTAGGTGCAGCCGTGCGTGCAGCCCCGCATGGGGTTGACCGTCCAGCGGAACGGGACGGCGGACGCGTCGGGGACGCGGTTGAGGGCGGTGCGGGACAGCACCTCGTGGAAGGTGACGCCCGCGAAGTCCGGCGTGCGCACCGTGCGCACCAGCCCGGGCAGGGCCCGAGGCTCGAGGCCCGGCAGGGCGCCGTCGCGCGCGTCGATCTTCTGGCCGTCCCATCGCACCGGTCGATTCGAACACGTGTTCGACCTGATGTCGAGCGCAGCGGTTGCCGGTCGGCGTGTCGTGCCCCAGTGTCGGGTCATGGCGACCGCGAGCACGGCCTTCGACCTGCGCACGTCGCCGACCCCGCAGCGTGGGGTCGGCTCGGCGCTCGTGCTCGCTCTCCTGGTCGGTGCGAACCTGCTCGTGGGTGCGCTCGGGGGCCTGTCCACGCGGGGAGCGGTCGACGGGTGGTACGCCGATGCCGAGAAGGTCGCGTGGAACCCGCCGCCGGCGGTGTTCGGGCCCGCGTGGACGGTGCTGTACGTGCTCATGGCCGTCGCGGCGTGGCGGGTGTGGCGCATCGGCGGGTGGTCGCACGCGCGCGGTGCGCTGACGCTCTACGTCGCGCAGCTGTGCCTCAACGCGGCGTGGACGCCGGTCTTCTTCGCGGGGCGCCTGCCGTGGGTCGCGCTGGTGGTCATCGTGGTGCTCGAGGTGCTGGTCGTCGCGACCGCTGCGGCGTTCTGGCGGTACGACCGGCTGGCGTCGTGGCTGCTCGGTCCGTACGCCGCGTGGGTCGCCTTCGCGGCGACGCTGAACCTCGGCATCGCCGTCCTCAACTGACCCGCGTCACGCCCGGTACCAGTCCCGGGCCGGAAGCCGCAGCGTCACATCCGGGCGCGGGCGCACTCGCGGGAGGTCCGCTCGATCCGCACCAGCACATCGGCACGGGGGACGACGGAACCGGTGCGGTAGGACGACAGCCGGGACGGGGAGGTTCCGGCCTGCACCGCGAACTGCCGCAGCGAGAGACCGGAGCAGGCCACCGCGAGGTCGACGCGACGGGCGACCTCCCCGGCGTCACCGGCCTGTGCGCGGTCGAGGGCGCGGCGCAGCAGGACCGTGGCACCGGCCCGGTCGGCTGCATCGAGCGCGGCCGCCAGATCGTCGGCGACCTGACCGTAGGGGTCGGCCCGGACAGCAGCGACGATGCGCTGCCAGTGGGGCAGGTAGCCCCGTTCGACGGCGGTCAGCATGCCCTCGACGCCCCAGGTCTCGACGGGATCGGCGGGGTCGGCGTCGATGTTGCGGAACTGCAGGGCCACGGTCAGCTCCCCTCGCGTCGATCGGGTCCGACGGACAGCATCTCGTCGGCGACGGCCGCGAGGATCGCGCGGGTGGCCGCCCAGTCGTGCCAACGGCGGGCCAACCCCTTGTACCGCGGGAGCTGCCGGATCGTTGCCCGGTCCTTGGGCCGGGGGTCGGCGAGCTGGACGGCGAGCTGCGTGGCGACAGGCCCTTCGTCGTGCACGAGGTCCTCGTAGTGGTCGTCGATGCGTGCGAGCACGTCGGCAGACGTCCGCGGCCCGACGGAGTCGGAGATCGCCGCCACGTCGAGGTAGTCGCGCACCTGGTTGCGCTTGACGATCAGGTAGCCCTTGACCCGCAAGGTCTCCGCGAGGGTGGGGACGACGACCCGCTCACCTCCGGGCAGGACGGCGACCTCGGTCTCCAGGGGCACCCGCCTGCGCAGCTGACGGATGCCGGTCTCGATGCCACCGAGCTCGCCGAGGATCAGCTTGCCGGGCACGACGCGGTTGGTGATCCACTCGGGGTCGCGTTCCAGCGCGTCGAGCACGGTGTCGAAGCGCTCTGCGAGGTCGGCCAGCACGTGGTCGTGGTCGAACGACACCCGGTGTCCGACATGGACGGCCGCCGCCGAGCCGCCGACCATGACGGTGTCCGGCACGAGCGCCTGCAGCCGGGCGGCGCTGTCGAGCACGTCCGCGAGCGGTCCCACCGCGTCGGCGCGCAGCGCACGAGGACTCGGCGCACGATGATTCGCGCCCTGCCCCGAACCGTCCTCGCTCCCGCGCGGACGATCACCATCCTCGACATCCGCCATGATGTAATCAGATCAGATCACACCAGGCGCGTCCAGTGTGGGAAGCCGGCGCTCACCCCGCCGCGACGACGCGCGGCAGCAGGTCCTGCGCGGGGGGCGCCCACGTCGCGGCGTCCGCGGTGACCTGCTCCCCGGAGCGGATGTCCTTGACCTCGTCGTGCGCGGGCGCCCCGTCCTGACCGGCGTCGCCGACGAACCACACGAACGGGATGCCCCGCCGGTCGGCGTGGCGGATCTGCTTGCCGAACTTCGCGGCGCTCGGCGCGACCTCGGTGGGGATGCCGCGGGCCCGCAGCGCGGCGGCGACCTCGTCGGAGCGTCCCCGCAGGTCCTCGGACGTGACGGCGACGAGCACGGCGGTCGGCACGGAGCGGGTCGCGCGCACCAGGCCGGCCGACAGCAGGCGGGAGACCAGTCGGGACACCCCGATCGACAGCCCGACACCCGGGTAGGTCGTCGCGCCGTCCGACGCGAGCGTGTCGTACCGTCCGCCCGAGCAGATCGACCCCAGGTCCTCGTGCCCGACGAGCACGGTCTCGTAGACCGATCCCGTGTAGTAGTCGAGGCCGCGGGCGATCTTCAGGTCGGCGACGAGCACACCCGGCGCCCGCACGGCGGCGGCGGCCACGAGCGCACCGAGCTCGGCCAGCCCCTCCTCGAGCAGGTCGGTGCCGGCGTCGTGCCGCTGCGCGAGCGCGCGCACGCGGTCCACGACGGAGACGTCGTCGCCGCTGATGCCCGCGAGCTCGAGGCACGCGGCCGCCTGCTCGGGCGTCGCGCCGGCCTCGGCGACGAGCAGCCCGGCGACCGCGTCGGGCCCGACCTTGTCGAGCTTGTCGATGCCGCGCAGCACGGCCTCGACGTCCGACAGCCCGAGCCCGCGGTAGAAGCCCTCGGCGACCTTGCGGTTGTTCACCAGGATCCTGACCGGCGGCACGCCCAGGTCGCGCAGCCCGCCGAGCGCGTCGGCCATCACGAGCGGCAGCTCGACCTCGTAGTGGTACGGCAGGGTCCCGGCGCCGACGACGTCGATGTCGGCCTGCACGAACTCCCGGAACCGCCCGTCCTGGGGCCGCTCACCGCGCCAGACCTTCTGGATCTGGTAGCGGCGGAACGGGAAGGCCAGGTGCCCGGCGTTCTCGAGCACGTACCGCGCGAACGGCACGGTGAGGTCGAAGTG
The DNA here is from genome assembly GCA_023424135.1 of Actinomycetes bacterium. Lineage (GTDB taxonomy): Bacteria > Actinomycetota > Actinomycetes > Actinomycetales > Cellulomonadaceae > Cellulomonas. The sequence continues at coordinate 11,483 of JAFAEH010000024.1, forward strand.
CAGGCCCAGCTGACCGGCACGCTCGGGCGCGGCGTCGGGGTCCTCCTGCAGGCGCCGCAGCACGTAGACCTCCTTGGAGGTCTCGCCCTTGCGCAGGAGCTGGTCCAGCGGCTCGACGGCCCGCGTCTCGATGCCCGCGAAGCCGTGCAGCTCGAACGTGCGACGCAACGTGTCGAGCACGTGCTGCTCGACGATGCGCCCGTCGGGCAGCCACTCGGGGAATCCGGACAGGGGTGTGGGTCGCGCCATGCGCCGATGATCCCAGACGCGGCGGCCCGTGCGGTGCGCGCGTTCGCGTGCCGGGCGGGCTGGGCGCACGCGTCCGGGGCGCGCGCCGAGCGGGTGCGGCCCTAGCGGACCTGCAGGTACGGGTTGGTCGCGAGCTCGGTGGCGACGTCGGTGCCGGGGCCGTGCCCCGGCAGCACCTGCGCGTGCGGGGGCAGGACCGCGACGACCTCCCGCAGGGTCGCCGCCATCGCGGCGGGATCGCCGCCGGGCAGGTCGGTCCGTCCCACGCTGCCGGCGAACAGCACGTCGCCCGTGAGCACGACCGGGACGTCGTCGCCGACGTCCGGCAGGTAGAGCGTCGAGCCCTCGGTGTGGCCCGGGGCGTGCCGAGCGGTGACACGCACACCGCCGAGGTCGAGCGTGACGTCCGCGTCGCGCGGCCCCGTGGCCGTGCCGAACACCTCGACCCGCCCCGGTGCCGTCCAGCGCGCGGAGTCGACGCCGGCGGCACGCAGCGCCTGCGCGAGCGGTCCTGACGGGTCACGACCCGGGTCGAGGACGCCCAGCGTGCCGAACGGGTCGTCCAGCCGGTACGCGTCCCGGGCGTGCAGCAGGACCGGGACGTCGAACGCGTCCGCCAGACCCGGCGCGTCCCACGTGTGGTCGGCGTGCCCGTGCGTCACGAGCACCGCGCGCGGCGTCAGCCCGTGCGTCGCGACCAGGCGGCGCACCTGCTCGCCCGCGCCCGCGCCGGGGTCGACGACGACGCACGCGCCGTCCTGCGCGACGAGCACCGAGCACCGCGCGCCGAACACCGGGGCCACGACCGTGAGGATCCGCATGGCACCGCACGCTAGACGAGCGCGGGGCACGGCGCGCTGCGGCTGCTCACGGTCGGTGTCGTGTGCGCACCGATCCCCCGGGCTTGCCTAGACTGTCGGGGGCTGCGGCGTGACCTGATGACGACGCCGCAGCCGGACCGGTCGCCCACGGGACGGACGACCGGTTGCACGACGACGGACGACGGCAGGGCACGGCGCGCGTCGCCGGCACGACGAGGCGGGGAGAGCGGTGTCTTCGAAGCGCGAGTACGAGCGCCACCGGTACGAGAAGTGGCAGGCTCGCCAGCAGGCGCACGCGAAGCAGCGGCGCACGCGGACCATCGCGGTGGGCGTCGTCGTCGTGCTCGCTCTCGGCGTCGCGATCGCCGCGGTCGTCGGCCTGACGCGCGGCGACGTCGAGCCCGCAGCCTCCCCCGAGGCGACCTCGACGGCCCCCGCGGCGGAGACGTTCCCCGAGCGCACCGGCAACGGTGGCGCGCTCCCCGACGCCGCGCTGGCCGAGGACAGGGTCTGGACCGGCACGCTGACGACGTCGGCCGGCGACATCGGGGTCGAGCTCGACGGCACCACGGCGCCCCAGGCCGTCGCGAACTTCGTGACCCTCGCGCAGGAGGGCTACTTCGACGACACGCTCTGCCACCGTCTCGTCACCGCGGGCATCTACGTGCTGCAGTGCGGCGACCCGACCGCGACCGGCATGGGCGGTCCCGGGTACACGTGGGGCCCGATCGAGGCCGCGCCCTCCGACGACGTCTACCCGGCGGGGACCATCGCGATGGCGCGCGTCGGCGGCGAGGGCGAGTCGATGGGCTCCCAGTTCTTCCTCGTCTACGAGGACTCGCAGATCCCGTCCGACGCGGCGGGTGGCTACACCGTGTTCGGCCACATCACGTCCGGTCTGGACGTGGTGCAGGCCATCGCTGACGCGGGGACCCAGGACGGCAGCGAACGTCCGGTCACCGACGTCATCATCGAGGGAGTGGAGATCCAGTGACCGAGCACCCGACGACGCCGTCCGCGGACGACGCCGAGCAGGCTCCTCCCCTCGCGGGCGGCACGCAGGAGGCGCCGGAGTCCCCCGGCGAGGCACCCACGCCGCCGGCCGCGCCGGACGACGTGCCCGCGCAGGACGCGGCAGGGGCGTCGGATGCCCCGGCGACGGCTGAGGACGCCGCCGGCCCCGCCGACGACGACGCGGCCGCAACCGCGCCCGAGGCGGGGCCCGCTACGGACGACGCCGCACAGCCCGTCGTGATCGACGAGGCCGCAGCCGACGCCACCACGGGTGACGGGTCCGGCGACGCCGTGAGCGGTCCGACCGCGACCGACGAGACCGCGCCCGTCGAGGCCGAAGCCGTGGAGGCCACGCCCGACGACGACGCGGTCGACGACGCCGCACCCGTCGAGACCGCGCCCGTCGAGGCTGCGGCCGAACCGGCACCGGCCGCCTCGGACAC
>JAFAEH010000034.1 GCA_023424135.1 Actinomycetes bacterium
CACGTCGCCCGGCAGGGTCGTGGTGCGCCGCGGCGGCCAGGTCCTCGCCGCCGGCGTCGTCACCGGGTCGATCGCGGTCGCGGCCGCGGGTGCCGCCGCGGCGGCGAACCCGTACTCGCGCGTCGCGGTGGCGTTCGAGGATGCCGCGCGCACCGTGGGGCTGGACGTGTCCTTCATGCCGCCGGGCCTCACGCGGGAGCAGGACGCGGCGCTGTGGGCCGCGGGGTACGAGGTCGAGGAGATCGACGCGCTCGCCGAGCTGTGGGGCACCGAGCACATCGAGACCAAGGCGCGCATCGGGCAGATGCTGCTCGACGGCGAGGAGGTCCCGGTCGCGCCCGGGTCCGTCCCCGCGTACATGCCGGAGGTCGAGCGGTACGAGGCGTTCTGGGACGCCGGGTACACGTTCGACGACCTGACGGCGCTCGCCGAGCTCTGGGGCGTGGAGCAGTTCGAGGCGAAGGAGCGCGCGGGGCAGGCCGTCCTGGACGGCGAGCCGCTGCCGCTCGCGCCCGGTTCGGCGACACCCCCGGCCACGCCCGTGCCGCAGCAGTCCGCACCTGTGACAGGTCCGACCGGGGGGCCGTGACACGTCACCCCGTCCGACGTCGCCGGCGCGCGCCGTCGCGCGTCATCCGGTGCGTGACCTTGGTCACCTTGCACAGAGACCTTCGGCCCACGGGTCGGCGCGAACGACTGGTTGCATTCACCCACCCGGACGCAGGACCACCAGGGTGGAGCAGGGGGCCATGGTCGACGACACGCCGGCACCAGCCGTTCGCACCGTCGCGCTGACGCGACGCTTCACCACCAGCGCCGGACCACGCGACGCCCTGCGTGGTCTCGACCTCACGGTCCACGCGGGCCAGGTCCATGGCCTGCTCGGACCCAACGGCGCCGGGAAGAGCACCCTGTGCCGCATCCTGTCCACCGTGCTGTCCCCGACGTCGGGGACAGCCGCCGTGCACGGTTGCGACGTCGTCCGGGACCGGCGCGAGGTGCAACGGCTGGTCGGCGTCTCCTTCGGGGGCGAGCGGGGGCTCTACCCGCGACTGACGGTCCGGGAGAACCTCACCCACGCGGCTGCCCTCCAGCGCCTCGGGCGCGCCGCCACCCGGCGCGTCGTGCCCGACCTCATCGAGCGGCTGGGGCTCGCCACGCGCGCCGACGACCGCGTGGAGACGCTCAGCCGCGGGATGAAGCAGCGCCTGCACCTCGCCCGGAGCCTCGTCGCGGACCCACCGCTGCTCGTCGTCGACGAACCCACCGCCGGCCTGGACCCCGAGGCCGCGGACGGGCTGCGCTCCGTGCTCGACTCCGTGCGGACCCCGGTCCGCACGATCCTCCTGACGACGCACGACCTGCCGGACGCAACCCTCCTCTGCGACGACGTGTCGTTCCTCGACGGCGGGCAGGTCGTCGCACGGATGTCGAGCCGCGCGTTCCGCGACGGGGCGGGCGAGACCCGGACCCTGCGCATCCCGCTGCACGGGCGTCCCGCAGCCGAGCACCCCGCGACGAGGTTGCTGGGTGACGCGGCCGACCGCGTCCACGTCGTCGACGGGACGCTCTGCATCACCGTGCGTTCCCTCGACGTCCTCGTCGCCGCCGTGCACCTGCTGCACGAGCACGGGATCCACGAGTACGCGATCACACCGCCGTCGCTGCGGGACGTCTACCGTGAGCGCTTCGGCGGCACCGGGCTCCGGGTGCGCTGATGCACGCCGTTCTCACCGGGGCACGGTTCCAGGTCATGTCCTACCGCGACGACCTGCAGGGCGTGCAGGCCCTCCTCGTCGCGCCCGTCATGGCCTACCTGCTCACCGCGGTGCTCGCCCGGAGCGGGCGAGCCGACCTCGTCGGGCACGCGATCACCGCGACCGGGCTGATGACCCTGTGGAACGTGACGGTCGCCACCGCGGGGCAGTTCGTCACGCGGGAACGCACGCTCGGGACGCTCGAGCTCACGCTGGCCGCCCCTGCCCCCCTGGCCGCCACCACGACGGGGCGGGCGCTCGTCGTCACGACCGTCGGCTCCCTGGGGTTCCTGGAGGCCGCCGTCGTCGCGAGCCTCGTCCTGGGCGTGACGCCGGGCGTCGCACCCCTGACCCTCACGGTCGCGCTCGCCCTCGCCGTGCTCACCACCACAGCTGGGGCGGTGCTCGTGGCCGCGGCCTTCGTGCTGTCGCGCACGACGCGCGTGTACCAGGCGGCCCTCACGTACCCCGTGTACCTGCTCGGTGGCCTTCTCGTCCCCGTGGACCAGCTCCCGGTGTGGGCACAGTGGCCGTGCCGGCTGGTGCCGTTGTCCTGGAACGCGGACCTGCTGCGAGCCGCCTTCGCCGGGCGCGGGCCGGCCGAGCTGCTCGGGCCGATGAGCGCAGCCGTGCTGCTCGCCGGCCTCGGGTGGGGCGCCGGCGCCCTCGCGCTCGCGCGCGTCACCGCTCGCGCCTGCCGCACCGGCGAGGTGCTGCATGCCTGAGGCCCTGGACCAGCTCCCGGCGGGCGTGCGCACCGTGCGCGCCGCGGGTCGCGTGGCCCTCGCCGATGCTCGCGCGATCCACGGCGGCGGTCGCTGGCTGTGCGGCTGGTTGACCCGGTGCCTGTGCCAGGTCGCGTACTTCGCCTCCCTCGGGTGGCTGGTCGGGGACGCCGCGACGGGCCGCTACGTCGCCGTCGGCGCCTGCGTGATGCTCGCCGTGATGGACGCGATGCTCGCTGTCGGCGCCACCGCGTGGGACGTGGGCCTGCGCACCCTCGAGAGCCAGGTCCACGCGCCGCAGGCCATGTTCTGGACCGCCCTGGGCCGCGGCTGGGTGTGGCCGGCCAGCGGCGTGCTGACGTCCCTGGTCGCCCTGGCCGCGCTCGCCCCCGCGCTCGGGGTGCGGTGGCAGCACGCCTGGGTGGTGCCGGTCGCCGCGCTGGCCGCCGCCGCCGGCACCTACCCGGTCGCCCTGACGCTCGGTGCGCTGACCTTGTTCGCGCACCGCGCACGCAGCGTCGTCGCGAACCTCGGCTACCTCGCCACGACCGTCCTCACGGGCGCCTTCACACCGGTGGCCGACCTGCCCGCCGTCCTGCGCCCCGTGAGCGACCTGCTGCCGAGCGCCCACGCGCTGCAGGCCGTGCGGGCCGCCGCCGGGCAGGCACCCGGGACGTCGCCGGGCCACGCGCTGCTGTGGTCGCTCGCGACGGGCCTCCTGTGGCTCGCGATCGCGGCGGCCGCCTTCCCGATCGTCGAACGCACCGTCCGTGCACGAGGGATCCCGGACACGGGTGACTGACCAGGACCTTCCCCACCCGTCCACAGCGAAGGAGGTGAGTGCAGATGCAGGTGTGCAAGCCCGTGCGGGTGCGACCGAGCAAGAAGAAGGCGAAGCGCTGACACCACCGGGCCCCGTGGCGTGAACGCCGCGTCACGGGGCCCGCCCCCCTGGAGGCAGGATGACGATCTGGAGCTCGGCGCACCTCGAGCAGACGACCCGGCGACGGGCGCGGCTCGCGGCCGGTACCGACGACGACGCGCTGCTCGCGGCCGCCCGCGGCCCGCGCCAGAAGATGGCCGCGCTGCTCGCGAGCGCCCGCGTGCGGGAGCAGCGTCCGATGCCGGACTCGTGGCACGCATTCCTCGACGCCCAGCGACGGCGCGTCGACCTCTACGCCCGCACGGTGGACCTCGTGCGCGACGACGTCCCCGGCGTCCGGGTGGTCAAGGGCGCGTCGATCGCGTCGCACTACCCGCACGGCCTGCTGCGGGGGGCGGGCGACGTGGACCTGTGGTGCCCGACGCCCGACGACCGGTGGGCGGCCGCGCGGCGCCTGCGCGGGGCCGGCTGGTACGTCACCGCGCTCACCGTCTTCGCGCGCGGCACCGCCCCCGAGGAGGTCCTCGTGAGCCTGCGCACCGACGCGCTGGGCGGCGACCACCCTCCGGGCCTCACGCTCGCCACCACGCACGTCGCGACGAACCCCTGGGCGCCGCCCGTGCGCCTGCCGCCGTCCTCCCCGCGCGTGATCGACCTGGCGTGCGTCGTCGCCGAGCAGTGGGAGCAGGGCGTCCGGACCCGCGACATCCTCGACCAGCACCTGCTGACCCGCGCGTTCACGGCCGACGAGCACCGCGCGCTCGATGTCGCACTCGCACATGCCGGCATGCGCCACCTGCACGTGCGGCTGCGCGCCGCGGCGGCCGCCCACCTCGACGACGCCCGGCCGTCGCGCAGCGGCGGCGCCCGCACGGACGCCGCACGGCAGGC
>JAFAEH010000091.1 GCA_023424135.1 Actinomycetes bacterium
GTCGTGCGCCGACGGTCCCGGGGGTCCCGGCACCGCTCGCACCGGTCCCCGCCGGCAGCTCGTCCACCGGCGGGGCCGGGCCGTGCCCGTCGTCCGGCCGGTCGGGCGACCCGGCCCTGCTGCCCGGCCCCGCGGCGGTGGCGACGCTCGTCGCGGTCGGCGCCCGGACAGCCGACGACGACGCCGTCCCCGACGTCGTCGCACCGCGACCCGGCGCCCGCCCCGACTGACCCGACGCCCGGCACGATGCCGCCCACGCACGGGCGGTGCACGGGACGCCGACGACGCGCGCCCAGGAGGCGCCGGTCGTCGAGCCGTCCTCGTGCCGCTGACACCGCACGGAGGCGGGCGCCGCGCTGCGCCCTGCCGTCGCGCCGTGGTGGGCGGGCGCGGGTCGGAGGGGGCTCGTGCCCACCCGCCACGGCACGCAGGAGAGACGTCGACCGCCGGGTGCGGCGGTCTGTGGAGGGAGACGAGATGTCGGTACGGCAGGACGAGGGGCAGGTGCCCGCGGAACCCCCGTCGGGCGGGGAGGCGGACGCGACCGAGGCGGCGGACCCGTGGTGGACGAGCAGGTCGCCGGCGGAGTACACGGTGCGCCCCGCCGACGACCGGGTCCGCCGCTGGGCGTGGGGTCTGCCGCGGCGCTGACCGCACCCGCACCCGTGGGCGTGAGGCAGAGGATCTGCGGCACTGTGTGCCGGAGATCCTCTGCCTCACGGGCGGTGTGCGCGGTGCAGCGTCGGGCGGTACGTCAGCTCGAGGGTGCGGCCGTCGAGCACGTGGCTGTCGAGCAGCTCGAGGTCGAGGTCCGGTGCGCCCCCAGTCGCCCGGAGGGCCGAACGACCCGTGGCCGTCGAGGCTGGCGAAGACGTCGTACGTGTAGGTCGCGGTCATCGTGCGGCTCGCGGGGTCGTCCACCCGGCCCGTCCGGACCGGTGACGGTGCAGACCCGCGACGGTGCGCGGACTCATCGGGTGCCGTCGACGTCGTGCCCGGCTCAGGTCAGAGCTGGACCGTCCGGTAGTGGTCCGGTGCGGGCAGGAGCTCGACGGGGACCTCCGGGACCAGGTCCGCCAGCCAGCGCGCGGCCTCGGCCATCCCCTCCTGCTCCGACGGCGCGTGGCCGACGACGACGAGCCCGGCGCACAGACCCGCGGCGACGGCGTCGGCGGCGTACTCGCCGGTCTCCCACTCGTGCCCCTCGCCGATGACGATGACGTCGACGTCGGGCCGCGCGAGCAGCGGCCGGTTGAGCTGGAACCCGAGGAACCCGGGCTGCAGGCCCACCGTCGACACGCGCGCGCCCGGGTCGCCGACGAACCTCAGCGCGCGCGCGTCCAGCGAGCGGGCCACGTGCGCGGCGAGCTCACCCAGCGTCGTCGTCGGCACGTCGTACACCCCCGGGTCGCCCGGCCGTGCGGCGTCGAGCCAGCCGAGGGCACGCGCGGTGCCGGTGAGGATGCCGTCCGGGCGCCGGTCGTGCCAGGCGTCGTGCAGGTGGTGCACCACGAGACCGTGCTCGGCGACGAACGCGGACTTCGCCGCGTACACCGGGTCGCCCTCGGCCTCGAAGGTCGCGTCCGACGCGCCGTGGTGGTCGAAGTACAGCGGCTCGTGCGTGATGACGAGGTCGAGCCCCCGCTCCGCGGCGCGGCGCAGCACGTCGAGGGTCGCCATCACCGTCACGGCGACCCCGCGGACGGGGGCGTCGGGGTCCCCGGCGAGGAACCCGTCGACCGTGACCGGTCGCGGCGGCACCCCCACGTGCGCGCCGATCCGTTCCGCCACCTGCCGTGCCGTCAGTGCCACGGTGCCACCCTAGCCAGCGCGGGGCGCGAGCGGACCCGCGGCGACGCGGACGTCCGTGCACCGGCCGACGCCGCCGGTCGTGCGTGGCCGAGCCGGGTCCGCGTCAGGTCGTCAGGACGCCGCGCTCGCGGGCGACGGCGACGGCCTGGGTGCGTGAGGAGACCCCGAGCTTGTCGTACAGGTGCGCCAGGTGGGTCTTCACCGTGGCCCGGGACACGAACAGCTCGCGCGCGACCTGGTCGTTGGAGCGGCCGGCCGCCACCAGCCGCAGGACGTCCAGCTCCCGGGACGTCAGCGCGAGCTGCGGGGCGCGGACCCGGCCGAGCAGGCGCTGCTGCACGGCCGGGCCGAGCGTGACCTGACCGGCTGCGGCCGCGCGGACCGCGCGCACGAGCTCGTCGGTCGGCGCGTCCTTCAGCAGGTAGCCGGTCGCACCCGCCTCGACGGCGGCCAGGATGTCCGCGTCGGAGCCGTACGTCGTCACGACGAGGACGGCCGGTCCGCCGCGCTCGACGAGGACCCGCGTCGCCTGCGCCCCGCCCATCCGGCCGGGGCCGAACCGCAGGTCGAGCAGCACGACGTCGGCGTGGTGCGTCGCGGTCCAGGCCAGCAGGTCCTCGGCGGTCGACGTCTCCGCGACGACGCGCACGTCGGCCTCACCCTCGAGGACGGCGCGCAGGCCCGCCCGCACCACGGGGTGGTCGTCGGCGATGACGACGTCGATCACGCGTCCTCCTGCTCGTCCGTACCGCGGACCGCAGCGGGCAGGCTCACCGCGACGGCGGTCCCCTCGCCGGTCGTCGTCTCCACGGTCAGCGTGCCGCCGAGCTCGCGCACGCGCGACCGCATGGCCGTCAGGCCGAAGCCGCCCCCCGACGCCGGCGCCGCCGGGTCGAACCCCGTCCCGTCGTCGACGACGTCGAGCAGCACGCGGTCGTCGAGGTAGGTGAGGGTGACGTCGGTCCGTCGCGCGTGCGCGTGCTGGCGGACGTTGGCCAGCGCCGACTGCGCCACGCGCAGCAGCGTCGTCTCGACGGGCGCCGCGAGCGGACGGGCGTCTCCCTCGACCCGCGTGACGACCCGCAGGTCCTGGTCGCCGGTCCGCCCGGCGACGCGGCGCAGCG
>JAFAEH010000229.1 GCA_023424135.1 Actinomycetes bacterium
GGGTCCGCACGGCCGTCGCCGTCGGCGCGGCGTCGGGCACCGGCGGGGCGGGGGTGCGCAGCACGCCGACGACGAGCAGCGCCACGACCGTCACGACCGTGGTCCCCGCCGCGGCCGTGCGCAGCACGAGCGCGGTCCGTCCGGGTGCCGGCGTGCGCAGCCGGGCGGCCAGCCGACCGAGCGCACCGCGCCGCACGGGGGTCTCGACCCAGCGGTACGACGCCTCCGCGAGCAGCAGCGTCAGGCCCACGCGCAGCACGGGGGAGGCGCCCGGCGGCAGGGACAGGTCCAGCCCCGGGCGGGTCAGCACGAGCACCGGCCAGTGCCACAGGTAGATGCCGTAGGACCGCTCGCCCACCCACCGCAGGGGAGCCCACGCGAGCGCGCGTCCCAGCAGGCCGGCGGGGTCCGCCGCGGCGCCGACGAGCACCACCGCGAGGCCCGCGAAGGCGAGGAACCCGCCCTGGTACAGCGCGGTCGAGAACTCGTCGACCAGCACGATGCACGCGACGACGCCGGCGAGCGCGAGCACACCCAGCACGTCCGTGACCCCGGCCTCGAACCGGCGCACCGGGTCACCCCGCTCGGTCGTCCACGCACCCGCGCGGCGCCAGGTGCGCCACGGCTGCCACACGGTGGCGGCCGCCGCACCGAGCAGCAGACCCATCGCGTGCGTGTCCGTGCCGACGTAGACGCGCGTCGGGTCGTGCGGCACGGGCATGCCGGCGCGTGCCGCGAGCACGGCGCCCACCACGGTCGAGGCGACCGCCAGCGCGGCGGCGACCTGGCCGACCCGGGCGCGGCCCGCCCGCAGCGCGAGCAGCGCGACCAGGGGGGCGACGAGGTAGAACTGCCCCTCGACCGCGAGCGTCCACAGGTGGGCCAGCAGGGGAGGGCGCCCGGTGAGCTCGAAGTACGAGCGGTCCGCGACGACCTGCCACCAGTTCGACGTGTACGTCAGGGCGGCGAGCAGGTCCCCGCGCAGGGCGCCGAGCGAGTCGCGCACGACGAGCCCGGCCGCGGCGACCGCGGCGAGCAGCGTGAGCAGCGCGGGGACCAGCCGGCGCACGCGTCGGGCCAGGAAGCGCCCGGGGCGGAACGTCCCCGTCGCCTCGACCTCGTCGAGCACGAGCGTGGTCACGAGGAACCCGGACAGGACGAAGAACACGTCGACGCCGAGGAAGCCGCCGGGCGTCCACGGGGTGCGCAGGTGGTAGAGCAGCACCGCGACGACCGCGAGCGCCCGCACGCCGTCGAGCCCGCGCAGGTGGGGCAGGGGCGTGCGGCGGGCAGGCCCGGCTGCGGTGGCGTGCGCGACGGGTCGCACGACGGGGCGCGCAGCGACCTGCTCGACGACTGCCATGCGACCCCTGACCGACGTGCTCCCGTGCGGACGACGCACCGCCGGCGGTGCGTCGCGGGCCCCAGGCTAGGCCGGGTCGGGGCCCGCTCCGACCGCCGGGCCGGTGTGGTGACCAGGATCACCCCACAGGGCGGCGATCCGGGGCAGGGCACGCGGATCGGTCTGCGCGAGGACGGTGGTCACCGCCGTCGCGCGCCACGCGGGCAGCTGTGCGCGCACGTCGTCCTCCGTGCCGACGAGCGCGATGTCCCGCACCAGCTCGGTCGGCACAGCGGCCGTCGCGCGCGCCTTGTCCCCCGCGAGGTAGTGCGCCTGGATCTCGTCGCAGGCCTGCGAGTACCCGAGGCGGTCGAGCACGGCGCGGTGGTAGTTCGCGCCCTTGGCGCCCATGCCTCCCGCGTACAGCGCGATGAACGGCCGCACGGTGTCGGCCGCGGACTCGACGTCGTCGCCGAGCACGATCGGCACGGTCGCCACGACCTCGAACTCGTCGGCCGGGCGCAGGTCGGGGGACCTGCGCGCGAAGCCCTCGGCGAGCAGCTCGCGGTAGGTCGCGTCCATGCGGGGCGAGTAGAACAGCGGCAGCCACCCGTCGGCGATCTCGGCCGTCATGGCGATGTTCTTCGGGCCCTCGGCCGCGAGGTGGATGGGCAGGTCGGCGCGCAGCGGGTGGACGGTCGAGCGCAGCGCCTTGCCCAGTCCCGCGCCCTGGTCGGCGGGCAGCGGCAGGCGGTAGAACGCCCCGTCGTACGTCACGGGGGCCTCGCGGCGCAGCACCTGGCGCACGACGTCGACGTACTCGCGCGTCCGCGCCAGGGGCCGGGGGTAGGGCTGCCCGTACCAGCCCTCGACGACCTGCGGGCCGGATGCCCCCAGGCCGAGCACGAAGCGTCCGCCGGACAGGTGGTCGAGCGTCAGCGCGGCCATGGCCGCGGCGGTGGGCGTGCGCGCCGAGAGCTGCGCGATCGCGGTGCCGAGGCGGACCCGGCTGGTCCCGGCGCCCCACCACGCCAGGGGCGTCAGCGCATCGGACCCGTACGCCTCGGCCGTCCAGACGGAGTCCAGCCCGAGCGCATCGGCCGCGTGCACCGCCTGCGCTGCCCCGGGCGGGGGGCCCGCCGACCAGTAGCCGGTGTGGTATCCGAGGCGCATGCGAACTCCTTCGTCCGTCGTCGTCGACGCGCGCCCTCCGGCGCCTGGCCGAGGTTACCCGCCGGTACACCCCCAGCCCCATCCGTGAGACAGAGGATTCCCGGCACTCTGCGCCCGATCTTCTCTGTCTCACGGGGCGGGGTCAGGTGCGGGCGCGGTCGGCGAGGGTGTTGAGCAGCGCCGCGGCCTGCTGCGCGTCGTCGACGGTGACGACGGTGACGCGCCCGCCGGTGCGTTCGACCTCGATGCCCTCGCCCTTGCGGAGCACGAAGCCGACGCGTCCACCGGTGCCGATGCGGTACCCCCAGCCCCCGAAGTCGCCGAACGGGTCGACCTGCACCGCGCGCGCCGCGACGACCTCGTCGAGCGGGACGCGCACCGACGGCCAGCCGAGCGGTGAGCGTGCGACCAGCCCACGGTCGTCGACCGTCGCCCGCAGGACGAGGTTCGTGCCGAGCAGCAGGCCCAGCCCCGCCGCGAGGACGAGCAGCGCGGGGATCTGCAGGGCGAGCGCCAGGGCGGTGACGAGCAGCACGGAACCTCCGCCGACCCACGCGCCCGCCGGGCTCGTCACGGTCCGCGACCAGGCGGCGCGCTCCGCGGGTGCGAGTGACGTCCGGGGTGCGCTCGCGTCGACGGGGGCGCTCGTCGGCAGCGGCGGGGTGCGCGGGACGAGCGCGGCGACGAGCCCGCCGGCGACGACCGCCGCACCGAACGCGATCCCCATGACCCCGTCGACGCCGGGTGCGTCGGCCGTGTCCGGCAGGTCGAGCTGGATCGCGAGCGAGCCGAGCGTGATCGTCGCCATGAGCACCGCCAGGCCCGTCGAGGTGCCGGCCGCCAGGCGGCGGGTCGAGGTGTCGCGTCCCGCGTAGAACCCGAGCGCCCACATGCCGAGCGAGAAGAGCGGGACGAGCACCAGCGGAAGCACCACGAGCCCGGTCGCCGAGCCGAACCCGTCCGGCGCCCCCGACGCACCCCAGTGCACCGCGACGGGGTCGGGCAGGCGCGGGGACCAGCCGTGCGCCACGAGCACCGTCGCGACGAGCACCAGCAGCGGGACGACGAGGGTCGTGAGCGTCGTCGCGAGCCGGTGGGGCGGGGTCGGGCGGGTGGTCATCGCAGGGCCTCCTTGACGAGGGTCGTGACGGTCTCGGGAGCGACGCGCAGGCGCCGGGCGGTCGCGGCCAGCGCGTCGACCGCCGTGTGCAGGTCGGACAGGTCGGGCGCGGTGTGCCCCGTGACGACCGCACCGCGGCCGCGCCGCAGCTCGATCAGGCCCTCGTCGCGCAGCTCCTGGTACGCGTGCAGCACGGTGTGCAGGTTGACGTCGAGCGACGTCGCGAGCTCGCGCGCGGCGGGGAGCCGCTCGCCGGGGCGCACCTCACCGCGCGCGACGGCCGTGCGTACCTGGGCGGCGAGCTGCAGGTACAGCGGGTCGTCGGCGGTGGGGTCGATGCGGAAGAGCACGCCCCAAGTCTACCCGTAGTTACCCAACAACTAGAACAATATCCTCCGCCGAGCTCGGACTTCGGCGGGGTATGAACGCTCGGAAGCCGCCGAAGTCCGAGTTCGACGGGGTGAGGGCTGGGGTGGGGGTGGGGGCGACGGGGGTGGGGGCGTCAGATGAAGATGGCGGGGTCGTCGACCTCGACGTCGAACGGGACCTCGGTGCCGCGCTGGCGGATCTTCGCCGGCACGCCCACCGCGACGGCGCGGGCCGGCACGTCCGTGATGACGACCGCGTTCGCACCGACCTGCGCGTCGTGCCCGACCCACACCGGCCCGAGGATCTTGGCCCCCGCGCCGACGACGACGCGGTCGCCCAGCGTGGGATGACGCTTGCCGCGCTTCATCGAGCGGCCGCCGAGGGTCGCGCCGTGGAACAGCACGACGTCGTCGCCGACCTCCGCGGTCTCACCGATGACCACACCCATGCCGTGGTCGATGAACAGCCGCGCGCCCAGCCGTGCGCCGGGGTGGATCTCGACACCCGTCGTCGCGCGCGCCAGCTGGGAGACGAGCCGGGCGGGCAGGCGCAGCGCCGGGATGCGCCAGAGCAGGTGCGCCAGCCGGTACAACCAGATCGCGTGCACGCCGGGGTAGGCGAGCGCCACCTCGAGCCGCGTGCGTGCGGCCGGGTCGTGGCGGTGCGCCGCGTCGAGGTCCTCGAGCAGGGTGCGCAGGAAGTCGTGCAGGGGGCGCATGGTGGGCTCCGTCGTGACGCGTCGAGCGTGGGGCGCAGGCGGTGCGTGGTCGACGCGCACCGGTGGGACGGGTGCGGGCCCGGCCGCCGTCGGCGAGGACGGTGGCCGGGCCCGGGTGCTCAGTCGAGCAGGTCGGCGTACAGCACCGAGGACAGGTAGCGCTCGCCGAACGACGGGATGATCGCGACGATCAGCTTGCCCTCGTTCTCCGGGCGCTTGGCCAGCTCGGTCGCGGCGTGCAGCGCGGCGCCGGACGAGATGCCGACGAGCAGGCCCTCCTCACGTGCGGCGCGGCGGGCGACGGCGACGGCCGTCTCGGCGTCGACGTCGATGACCTCGTCGTACACGCTCGTGTCGAGGATCTCCGGGACGAAGTTCGCGCCGATGCCCTGGATCTTGTGCGGGCCGGGGGCGCCACCGTTGAGGATCGGCGACTCGGCCGGCTCGACCGCGACGATCTTGATGTCGGGCTTGCGCTCCTTGAGCACCTGGCCGACGCCCGTGATGGTGCCGCCGGTGCCGATGCCGGCGACGAGGATGTCGATCTCGCCGTCCGTGTCGGCCCAGATCTCCTCGGCCGTCGTGCGGCGGTGGATCTCCGGGTTGGCCTCGTTGGCGAACTGGCGGGCGAGGATCGCGCCCGGACGCTCGGCGACGATCTCGTTGGCGCGGTTGACCGCGCCCTTCATGCCCTCGGAGCCCGGCGTGAGGATGAGCTCGGCGCCGAACGCGCGCAGCAGCGCGCGCCGCTCCTTGGACATCGTCTCCGGCATCGTCAGGACGACCTTGTAGCCGCGGGCCGCGCCGACGAACGCGAGCGCGATACCCGTGTTGCCGCTGGTGGCCTCGACGATCGTGCCGCCGGCCTGCAGGTCGCCGGACTTCTCGGCCGCGTCGATGATCGCGACGCCGATGCGGTCCTTGACCGAGTTGGCCGGGTTGTAGAACTCGAGCTTGCCGACGACCCGCGCGGGGGCGCCGTCGGTGATCTTGTTGATCCGGACCAGCGGCGTGTTGCCGATGAGCGCGGTGGCGTCCTCGTAGATGCGTGCCATGGTTCCTCTTCGGTCGGTGCCGGGCCCCGTCGGACGCGGCAGGTGCGGGGGATCTTCGGACGAGCGTGCGGCGCGGGTGCGACGCGGGTGGTGAGGGGGAGCGCCGCGGAGGCCCTCCGGGGGCGAGCGCTGGCGAGGGTGCGCCGGAGTGGCGCGTGCACGGCGACGTGCGGGAGCGGCCAGCGCTCTACCGACAGCGACAACAGGTGCACGCCACGCAGGCGCGCCGGACGGGGGCAGCTGCGGCGGTGGGCACGCGCATCGCTCTCCTCGTCCTGGGGGTGCGCCGTGCGGCGCGCCCGTGGCACGGGCGTCGGCCCGTGGTCGAGCCGACGCTAGCGTCAACACGGTAGCGGGCGCAAAGGTTCCCGTGAGACGCCCGTCCCGGCATCCGGGCGGCGCTCCCGCGTCGGTGCTGCGGCCGTCGGTGCTGCGGGCGTCGGGTGCGCCCGCCGCCCCGCGAGGCGACGTCGGTCGCTCAGGCGGCCGGCAGGCCGACCGCGTCGAGCCAGGCCTCCGCGAGCAGCCCGTGCCCCGCGGGCGTCGGGTGCACGCCGTCGAACGCCCACGTCGCGGCAGGTGCGCGTGTGGCCGCGGCCGCGAACAGCCCGTCGGCGGGCACGAGCACCGCGCCGTGCTCGACCGCGAGGCGGCGCACGACGTGGATGCGGGGGTCGAGGTCCTCGCGCCACGCCTCCTGCCCGTCCTGGACGGGCAGCACGAACGGCTCGACCAGCACGAGCCGTGCGTCGAGGTGCTCGCGCGTCGCGTCGAGGACCGCGCGGTAGTGCTCCTCGTACTCGTCCACGCCCGTCGGGGTGCCGGAGTCGTAGCGACGCCACGTGTCGTTGATGCCGATCATCACCGAGACGACGTCGGGACGCAGGTCCAGCGCGTCGCGCTGCCACCGGTCGCGCAGCATCCGGGCGGTGTCCCCGCCGACGCCACGGTTGAGGAAGCTCAGCTGCAGGTCGGGGCGGCGTGCGGCCGCCAGCGACGCGATGATCCCCGCGTACCCGTGGCCCAGGCCCCAGGGGGAGTCGGGCTGGTCACGGTCACGTCCCCAGTCGGTGATCGAGTCCCCGGTGAGCAGGACACGGTCCCCGGTGCGCAGCAGCGTCGTCACGGGAACATCCCACCACAGGTGCCGGAGATGGGGAGCGTTTTCCGTGCGAGGCGCGAGCCTGTCGCGCCGGTAGGGTGAGCGCGTGCCGTCGTCCTGCCAGGGGCCGCGGCGCGCGGGGTGTGGCGCAGGTTGGTAGCGCGTCCGCTTTGGGAGCGGAAGGTCGTGGGTTCGAATCCCGCCACCCCGACCATCGGGTCAGGATCCGAGAAGCATGCTCGTGGGCCGTGTGGTGACGCACGCGCACCGTCGTCGCGCTGACGACGATCACGGACGAGGTCGAGCGGGCGCTCGTCGACCTGGTGCGACGCGCGGTGGGGTGAGCGGGGCCGGCACCCAGCGTCCCCGTGCGAGCAGCACCTCGCGCAGCGTGTCGGCGCGGTCGCTGATGAGACCGTCGACGCCACGGTCCAGCAGGTGGTGCATCGTCGCTGCGTCGTCGACACCCCACACGACGGTGCGCAGCCCGGCGTCGTGCGCCCGCTGGACCACGCCGCGCACCCCCGCGTGCCGGACCAGCCACCACGGCAGGTGCACGAACCGCGGGGTGTGCGGGGGCAGCCGGAACGGGCCGCCCGCGACGAGGGCCGCGATCGACTCCCAGCCGAGCGCGGTGCTCACACCGTCGCCGAGCCCCGCCCGCGCGGCCGTCAGCCACCGGTCCCGGGTTCCCGCCAGGCACACGCGCCGCGTCGCACCGGTCGTGGTCAGCACGTCGACCAGCGCGGGGAGCGTGGCCGGGTCCTTGACGTCGACGGTCCAGCGGACCTCCGGCCACGTGGCCAGCAGGTCGGCCAGCCGGGCGACGCGCCCGCCCCCGTGCAGTCGCATCGAGCGCACCTGGTCCCACGTCATCGCGGCGATCTCGCCCGGCACCCCGGCCAGGCGCGTCACGGTGCGGTCGTGGAACGCGACGACCACACCGTCGCGCGTGGTGCGCGCATCGGTCTCCAGGTAGCGGTGGCCGAGCGCGACCGAGCGCGCCGCGCCCTCCCACGTGTTCTCGGTCGCCAGTGCGGCGCCGGCGCGGTGCGGGACGACGAACGGCCCGTCGCTGTCGCCGTACCGCACGCTCACCGCGTCGCGCCCGCTGCGGACGAGCCGACAGGAGACGCCTCACCGGGCACACCTGCCACCAGGTCCCGGTCGCGCTCGCCGTGCAGCGCGAGCAGCCCGTCGATCGTCGTCGACCACCCGAGACGTTCGGCGCGCACGCGGGCGGCGGCGCGCGCCGCCGGTCCGGCGCGCAGCAGCTCGCGGACCCGTGCGGCCGTCTCCTCGGGTCCGCACGCGCCGACGGTCAGCGCCGCGACCGCCGACCCGCGTGCCGCGACGACGGGAGTGCCGCACGCCATCGACTCGAGCGCCGCGAGCCCGAACGTCTCCAGGGGGCCGGGCGCGAGCGTCACGTCGGCGTCGGCGAGGAGCCGGGCGACGTCCCGACGGTCCTGCAGGTAGCCGACGAACGTCACCGGCAGACCCTGCGCCCGCCGGTGCAGACGCGCGGCCTCGGGTCCGTCGCCGAGGACGACGAGACGCGCGTCGAGCCCGCCGTCACGCAGGACACGCAGGGTGTCGACCGCGACAGCAGGCGCCTTCTCGGGGGACAGCCGGCTGCACAGCGCGATCACGACGTCCTGCGGTGCCTGCGGTCGGCGTCGGCGCGCGGGGTGGAACAGGTCGGTGTCGACGCCCAGGGGCACGCGGACCGTCGGGACGCCGATGCGGTCGAACTCCTCGGCGGCGTACGGCGACGTGACGACGACGTGGTCGAACGCGCCGGCCCAGCGGCGGTCGACCTGGTCGGCCAGCGCACGGGCGACGGGTCCGGGTGCGTGCAGCAGCGACGACGCGAGCCCGTCGAGGCGCTCGTGCGCGAACATCACCGACGGCACACCGTGGTCGGCCGCCCACGTCCCGACGTGCCGCAGCGTGAACCGGTCGGAGACCTCGACACGGTCGGGCGCGAGGTCCTCGAGCGTGCGTCGGACCGCGGACCGGTCGAGCAGCGCGTGGTAGCCCGCGGTGCCCGGGACGCGGGGTCCGCGCAGCCGCACGCGTGTACCCCACGGCTCGTCGTCGACGCCCGCGGTGGCCGCGGGCACGACGAGCGTGAACCGGTGCCCGCGCGCGCGGTAGCCGGCGCCGAGCGCGTGGACCATGGTCCGCACCCCGCCCGACGCGGGTGCGTAGGCGCTGGTCAGGTGGACGACGTGCACGCGCGCCTCACCGCACCGCAGCGACCGTGCGGTGGTGCGTGACCGCGGCGTCGTAGCAGGACAGGAGCTGTTCGCCGACGACCTGCCACGTGCGGCCCTGCACCTGCGCGCGTCCCGCCTCGCCCATGGCGCGGCGCTTGGCGTCGTCGCCCGCGAGGTCCGCCACCGCGGCCCGCAGCGACGCGAGGTCGTCGCGCGGGTACAGCCACCCGGTGCGGCTGGGGTCGACGAGCTCGGCGACCGCCCCCGCGCCCACGGCCACGAGCGGCACACCCGCCGCGAGCGCCTCCTGCGCGGACTGGCAGAACGTCTCGTGCGGGCCGGTCTGCACGGCGATGTCGAGGCTCGCGACGACGCGCGACAGCGCCGCACCCGTCAGCTGGCCCAGGAACACGGCACCAGGCAGCGCCCTGCGCAGGGTGGTCTGCTCGGGGCCGTCGCCCACGACGACGACGCGCACGCCCGGCACGTCGTCGAGGGCCGCGAGGTCCGCGACCTGCTTCTCCGCCGCGAGCCGCCCCACGAACCCGACGAGCACCTCGCCGCCGCGTGCGACGCGCCGCCGCCACGCCTCGTCACGGTGCGCGGGGGAGAAGGCCGTGGTGTCGACGCCGCGCGGCCACACCGTGACCCGCGGCACGTCGTGCTCCGCCAGCGAGCGCGCGGACGTGCGCGACGGCGCGAGCGTCAGGTCGACCTGCTGGTGGATGGAGCGCACGACGCGCCACGCGGCGTCCGTCGCGGCGCCGAGCCCGTAGCGCCCCGCGTACCCGGCGACGTCCGTCTGGTAGACCGCGACGCTCGGCAGGTCGAGCGACGCAGCCGCGCGCACGGCGGGCCGTCCCGTCGCGAACGGCGACGCCAGGTGCACGACGTCCGGGGCGAACGCCGCGAGCTCGCGGGCGATCGTGCGCGCCGACGGCACGCCGACCCGGAACTCCGCGTACCCCGGCAGCGGCACCGACCGCAGGCCCACGACGCGCGCGCCGTGCACGCATCCCGGGGGTGCGCCGGGCGCCAGGACGAGCGCCTCGTGGCCCCCGCGCTGCAGGTGCTCCACGGTCCGCACGACGGAGTTGGTGACGCCGTTGACCTGGGGGAGGAAGGACTCTGTGACGATCGCGACGCGCACGGCCGCAGCCCACCAGCGGCAGGGAACCGGCGGGCGACGCGCGGGGGACGTGTCGGTGACGGGCAGACGGACGCTGCGGACGTGCGTGAGCTTCCGGTTCACCGGACATGCTTCTGGTTATCCGGATCGACGTCCGAGCGCGGTGGGGGCGCGGATCTCGCCCGTCGTCGTCGATTGCCAAGGCGCGTGCCGTGCGCCTCGGCCGTGCGCCGAGGGCGGGTGAGCGGTGCCGCTCGTCGACACGGCGCGGGGCGCCCACCCGCCCTTGGCTCGGGCCCCGACGCGGCAGGACCAGGCAGAGCATGCGCCCTGACCTGGCCCTCGTGTGGAGCGGACGACGGGAATCGAACCCGCGTAGCCAGTTTGGAAGACTGGGGCTCTACCATTGAGCTACGTCCGCACACGCCCGTCACGACACGTCGGAGCGACGCGAGCGACCTGGCGGCGCAGCAAGGGTACCGGGTCCGCAGCGGGTGCGGGTCGCGGCCCTGGTCGGCGGCGACCGTGGCGGTGCGCCGGGTGGCCGCTTTGGCGGTCGGTCCCGCGCGTGGCGTAGCATCGAGGGTCGCGCGTACGCGCTGTCGGGTGCCGCACGAGGACCCCCCGGGGCCGTCGTGGTCCTGGTTCGCCCGCGTGCCGCGCGAGAGCGTGCAGACGCACCGTGCAGACCACGAGCCACCCCGTCGGACCCGCCGGCGCCAGGCCACGACCAGTTGGAGACCATCGAAGTGAAGAGCGCCGTCGAGACCCTGGAGCCCACCAAGGTCAAGCTGTCCGTCGAGGTCACGTACGACGAGCTCAAGCCGAGCATCGAGCACGCGTACCAGCACATCGCCGAGCAGGTCACGGTCCCCGGCTTCCGCAAGGGCAAGGTCCCGCCGCGCATCATCGACCAGCGCGTCGGCCGCCCCGCGGTCATCGAGCACGCCGTCAACGAGGGGCTGTCCGGCTTCTACGCCGAGGCCGTGCGCGAGAACGAGCTGCGGCCGATGGGCCAGCCCGAGGTCGAGGTCACCAAGGTGCCCGGTCTCGTCGCGGGCGAGGAGGGCGAGCTGCACTTCACCGCCGAGGTCGAGGTCCGCCCCGAGGTCACGCTGCCCGAGCTCGACGGCGTGACCCTGACGGTCGACGACGTCGAGGTCTCCGACGAGGACGTGCAGGCCCGTCTCGACGCGCTGCGCGAGCGCTTCGGCTCGCTCGTCGGCGTGGACCGGCCCGCGGCCGAGGGTGACTTCGTCGTCATCGACCTGACCGCGACGATCGACGGCGAGGAGATCGACCAGGTCTCCGGGACCAGCTACCAGATCGGCTCGGGCAACATGCTCGAGGGCCTCGACGAGGCGCTCACCGGTCTGTCCTCCGGTGAGTCGACGACGTTCGAGACCGCGCTCGCCGGCGGCGACCGCAAGGGCGAGAACGCCCTGGTCTCCGTCACGGCGACCGGGGTCAAGGAGCGTCAGCTCCCCGAGGTCGACGACGAGTTCGCGCAGCTCGCCAGCGAGTTCGACACGATCGACGAGCTCAAGGATGACCTGCGCCAGCAGGCCGGCCGCATCAAGGCGTCCAACCAGGCCGTGCAGGCGCGCGACCTGCTCGTCGAGAAGCTCACCGCCGAGACCGAGATCCCGGTGCCGGCGGGCGTCGTCGAGGCCGAGGTGCACCGCCACCTCGAGTCCGAGGGGCGCCTCGAGGACGACGAGCACCGCGCCGAGGTCACGCAGGAGGCGCAGACCGCGCTGCGCAACCAGATCCTGCTCGACACGCTCGCCGAGCGGCTCGAGATCAAGGTGAGCCAGAGCGAGCTCATCGACTACCTCGTGAGCCAGTCGCGCCAGTACGGCATGGACCCGAACACGTTCATCACGACGCTCGACCAGCAGGGTCAGATCCCCGCCGTCGTCGCCGAGGTCGCACGCTCCAAGGCGCTGGCCGTCTCGCTGCGCCGCGTGAACGTCGTCGACGGCTCGGGCGCCACGGTCGACCTGTCGGAGTTCATCGGCACGGACGCCGAGGACGCCGAGCTCGAGCAGGCCGAGCAGGGTGCGCAGGACGACGCACCGGCCCAGCCGGTCGACGCGGCGACCGACGTCTCGTCCGTCGCGTTCGGCGAGGCATCGGCCGACGAGAAGGCCTGACGCCGCGACGCCACGACGCGTCCGCACGCACGACGACGGCCCCGCAGCGCCCACCGGCGCGGCGGGGCCGTCGTCGTCCGGACCGAGGCGAGCGTGCACCGCCGACACGGGTGCCGTCGCGGTGGGCGCCGTCCGGGCGTCGGCGCTGCGCCGACAGCGAAACGGCGCGTCGGCGGGACATGAGGGGGTGCGTGCGGGCGTTAGGGTCGCAGCAACGCGCCGCCGGTGGCGGGCCCGGGGGACCGGGCGCACCGGAGGCGCCGGCAGGACGCAGCCAGACGAGGGAGCCTTCGTGAACGAGCAGGTGCCGTCCCTGGCCCGGGCAGAGTCTCCGGGCCTCGGCCTCAACGACCACATCTACAACCGACTGCTCCGCGAGCGGATCATCTGGCTCGGCTCGGAGGTCCGCGACGAGAACGCCAACGCCATCTGCGCGCAGATGATGCTGCTGGCCGCGGAGGATCCGGACAAGGACATCTGGCTCTACATCAACTCGCCGGGCGGGTCGATCACGGCCGGTATGGCGATCTACGACACCATGCAGTACATCCAGCCCGACGTCGCGACGATCGCGATGGGCATGGCCGCCTCGATGGGGCAGTTCCTGCTCTC
>JAFAEH010000363.1 GCA_023424135.1 Actinomycetes bacterium
CCGTGGCACGTCGGCACCCGCGGACGCGGCACGTGCGCCCGGGGCGGCAGCATGAGTGCTCGGCGGTGACGACGGTGCCCCGGCTGCCCGACGTACGGGACCCGTCGGGCCGGGGGAGCCACGGCCCGCAGGCGTCGGCCCCGCGTCCCGCGCGAGGGGCGCCCCGGCACTGCTCGGCCCGATCCCGTCGACGACGCGTCCGACCGCTGCGCCATGAGGGTCCGGCGTCTGCGCGCGGTGCCCGCTGTCGGCCACGCGTCCGACTGCGGCGCCGGGGGAGCCTGGCGCCCGCATCCCGTCCCCGCTGTCGGCGACGCGTCCGACCGCTGCGCCGTGAGGACCGGGTGCACGCCTGCCGTCCCCGCCGATCGCCGAGCCGGGGGCGCGCACGCCGCCGTCGGTGCGCGTGCGGTCCACCGGACCGGTGGATGCGCCGTGAGCTGGCGGGACGCTGCGCCGGGCAACCGCGCTGGGTTGCGGCCCCGCGACCGGGGGCGCCGACGCCCGTGCTGCCACCGGAGATGCGGACGTGGGCGCGGCGGACGAGGACGACCTCGCGAGGGGTGGGGACGTGCCGGGACGTCCCACCGCCGACGCAGGCGAGCCGGTGGTCGTCGGCGACGGCGTGGCGGTCGAGCTGACGGTCGACGGCGACCGCGACGCGGGTGAGCCGGCCGTCGACGACGCGGACGGGACGGCGGACGACGGCGACGAGGACGAGGACGACGACCGCGCCACCGACGATGCTCCCGGTCCGTGCAGGTGACCCGTCGTCGGGGCACGTCGCGCGTCACCCCCGGGGCCCGCGGGTGAGCCGCCGGGTGTCGGCGCCGGGGACGCCGGGACGGATCGCGACAGCCGCGGGTCGTGGACCGCCGGGGCCGTCGTGTCACCGGACGGCGACGCACCACGGGGCGGTGACGCACCACCGGACCGGGGGGCTCCACCGGCGCGTGAGGTTTCGCCGGTCCGGGACACCTCGCCGGTCCGGGAGAGTCCTCCGTGGCCGGACGTGCCCGGCGTCGGGGCAGGCGCGGACGTCGTCGTGGGTGAGGCCGTGGGTGAGGGGCCGGGCGAGGTCGCCCGCGCGACGGGCGGGGAGGCGGTCGCACCGTCCACGCGCTCGCCGCCCGACGCACGGGCCAGCCGTGCGCTGCGCCGTGACGCGTCGATCGGGGGGACGGCGACAGGCGAGGGAGCGGGCGCTCGGCCCGGGCCCGACGGCGCGCGGACGACCGAGGCGTCGCGGTGGGCGGTCGTCGGACGGGGGGTGCTCGCATGCGCTGCGCCGGACGCCGGGGTGCTCGACGGCCCGGGCCCCGTGGTCGAGCGCTGGACGGTCCCGGTCGGGTGCGCGACGTCCGAGGACCCCGCTCGTGCGGCGTGCGGCGCGACGGTGCTCCCGGCCGACACCGTCGGCGCCTGCGCGGGACCAGCGGGTGACCGACCGTCGGCCGCGCGGTCGACGGTCTGGCCGGGTGCGTCCTGCCCGCGCAGGCGTGACCACAGCCGACGCAGCCCGGACGTGGCTGCGCGCGCACTTGTGGGGCGTGAGAGAGCGATCGGATTGCTCTGTCGCGCACTTGTGGGGTGTGAGGGAGCGATCGGATTGCTCTGTCGCGCACCTGTGGGGTGTGCGGCACTGGTGGGGTGTGGGGTGAGCGGGGTGCGTACGGCGGTGGGTGCGCGGCGCGCGGTGGGGTGCGACGCGGATGCGAGGGACGGCGCGCGGGACGCCGTGACCGGGAGGGTGTGCCGGGTCGTCAGGGCGCGCGCGAACGACGTGCTCGCCGTCGCCGCGCGCGGTTCGACGCGCCGCGCCGCGACCGGCCGCCAGCCGTCGCGTGCGGGGCCGTCGTCGCTCACCGCGCCACCTCCATCCGGTCGTCGTGCGTCCTGCTCGCGTCCTGCGTCGTGCGTCCTGCTCGCGTCCTGCGTCCTGCGTCCTGCGTCCTGCGTCGTGCGTCCTGCGTCGTGCGTCGTGCGTCCTGCGTCGTGGTGTCCTGCTTCCGTCCGGTGTCCTCCGTCCCGCGTCTGCGCCGTGCCGTCCCACGCCTGTTGCCCTGGGCCTGCCGGACGTCCGCCCGGTCACGTCTGCACCGTCACGTCCACACCGGTCACGTCCACCCCGGGGCGGGCTGGTCGGCAGCGGGCGGGTCCATGAGGGTGCGCGCCGTGGCCAGGAAGTGCGCGCGGTCGGCGTGCTCGAGGTCGAGCAGGGTGTCCAGCGGCCAGTGCAGCACCGCCGCGAGGTACGCGATCTCGTCGAGCAGGTCGCCGGTCGCGTACGTCACCATCCCCCCGGGGCACCACCCGCCCCTCGGCCCGCAGCGTCGCCCGGGCCGGCCGACCCGTCCGGCACCCCGGCCCGCAGGTCGACGGCGAACTGCTCGTGGCACGCGGGGCAGGTGACGTCGCTCGTCGTGCGGCCCTCCGAGTTGATCTGCCGGTACAGGTCCTGCAGGAACGCCAGGTCCGGGGTGAACAGGCCCTCGACGACGCCGGTCGTGACGGCCGGCAGGTCGCCGAGCCGGGTGACGGTGCGGGCGAGCAGCAGGATCGTCAGGTAGGCCTCGTTGTCCCGCACGCGCGGGTCGCGCAGCGGGACGATCTCGTCGCGGGCGCGCGCCAGGCGCATGGTTCCCTGACGGTGGACGCGGCCGTGGTCGTCCTCGAAGCCGACGGGCAGCTCGAAGAAGAACTCGGTCTGCAGCCCGCCCGCGGGCACCAGCACCGGGCCGACGCCGGCCCCGGCACCGACGTCGGCCCCGGCACCCGCGTGCGCGCCCAGGTCCGTGCCGAGGTCGGCGCTCACGTCACGCCACCTTGACCTCGACACGCTCGTGCACGAGCGTGACCTCCTCGATCGCGACCTCGGTCGACCCGGCCTGCAGCGACCCGAGCGTGATCTTCGACGGCCAGCAGTAGAACAGGTTGAACCGCAGCACCTCGTGACGCAGGTAGTCGAGCAGGATGATCGACGCGTCCCGGCGGGCACCGTCGATGTCGCCCTCCTGGACCGACGCGATCCACTTCCACCAGCCGTCGTCCTTCGTCATGCCGCGCTTGAGCGTGACGTCGTTGAACTTCTGCGCCGACGGCAGCTTCTTGAGCTGGGGGATGCCCCCCGGCTTGTTCTCCTGGTGCTCGATCACCGAGATCTCGATGCCGAGCCCGGAGGCCTCCTTGAACTGGGCGATCGTCACGCCGTCGACCTGCACCTCGAACAGGCTGGCGCCGATCGCGTCCTCACCGATGGGCATCGGTCCGCTCCTTCCTCGACCTGTCGGACGTCCGTGCGGACGTCATGTCACTCGGCGACCGCGCCGCCGGTCGGCAGCTGGCTGATGCGGAACACGACGAACTCCGCGGGCTTGACGGGCGCGATGCCGACCTCGATGACGACGTACCCGGCGTCGATCTGGTCGGGCGGGTTGGTCTCGGCGTCGCACTTGACGTAGAACGCCTCGGCGGGTGTCGTGCCGAACAGCGCGCCGTCGCGCCACAGGCCCAGCAGGAACGCACCGACGGACCGTTCGATGCGCTGCCACAGGTTGAGGTCGTTCGGCTCGAAGACCGACCACTGCGTGCCCAGCAGGATCGAGGACTCGACGTAGTTGAACAGGCGGCGCACGTTGATGTAGCGCCACTGCGCGTCGGACGCGAGGGTGCGCCCGCCCCACACGACGATCCCGCGGCCGGGGAACGCGCGGATCGCGTTGATGCCAGCCGGGTTCAGGTCGTCGTGCTCCTTGCGGGTGAGCGCCTGCTCGACGTCGAGCGCCCCGAGCACGACCTCGTTCGCGGGTGCCTTGTGCACGCCGCGCGTGTCGTCGTTGCGGCTCCAGACACCGGCGAGGGCACCGCTGGGCGGGAACAGGCGGGCCCGTCCGAGCAGCGTGTCCCACACCGACACCCACGGCCAGTAGACGGTCGCGAACGGCGACGAGAACGCCATCTTCTCCGTCACCCACTCGTGCACCTGCTGCGCGTTCAGCCCGCGCGGTGTGTCGAGGATCGCCATGCGGTCCTTGCGGGACTCGCAGTGGGAGATCATCGCGGACTGCACGGCCTTGAAGCCGTCGGCGTCGATCTGACCTTCCTCGTAGGCCGCCGCGAGGTCCGGCACGCAGACGATCGTCACGTCGTCGAGCGCGTCGAGCCCCGCGATGCCGGAGCGCGCGGTGACGTCGCCGAGGTAGTCCGACGGGGTCAGCCGGGCCGGCAGCGCGGCGCCGCCCGTGAGCGCCACCTGCCCGCCCGCCGGCACACGCTCGGCGACGGACGACGAGCCCGTCTCCGTCAGGCGCACCAGGCGGGACTCGGCGACGGCCGTCAGGACGTTCGCACCGCCCTTGCGGGTCGTGACGTTCTCGTACCGCTCGACGTCGTCGCCGCGGCGCACGACGAGCGTGAACGCCTCCTCGGGCGGCGCGTCGGTGCCCTCGCCCGCGGGTTCGGTGCGCGGCTCGACCGACACCGTGATCGCGTCGCCGCCCGCGCCCGGGTCGACGGCCTCGACGCGGTACACGGCGTGCCCGGCGCGCACCGCGCTGGTCAGCTCGGCCGCGGCCCGTGCGCCCTCGTCGGACCCCAGGGAGCCGACGCGCACGACGTACGCGGCACCGCCGCCGTTGTCGAAGAACTGGTGCACCGCGTACGGGAGGTTCGCGCCCTCGACGAACGAGCCGAACGTGCGCGTGAACTGCGACCAGTTCACGACCTTGACGGCCTGGTCGTACGGCCCGTCGGCGGTGATCCCGACGAACGCCGCGACGGCCGTGCCGACGCCCTGGATGGGTCGAGGCCCGGACGCCACCTCCTGCACGTACACCCCGGGCGACCGGATGCTGCTCAGCGTGGCCATGGCCTCGTCCCCCTCGTCGTCGGCTCGCGCGTCGAGCGGTCCGGCGCGTCGTCCCGTCAGCGTCCGGCCGCGCCACGGCAGCGGGCCAGTGCCGGACGGGCGGCGGTTGGGGACGTGCGCGCTGCCCCAACGGGCAGGGCCGCGGACGCACCGAGAGACAGAGGATCTCCGGCACTCACTGCCGGAGATCCTCTGTCTCACGGGGGCGTGTGGCCCCGCGCGGCTGGGCTGCACGAACGGGCAGGACGGGGTCGCGGGGGTCGTGCGCCGCGCCACCGCGGGGTACGACGTGGGGATGGACGCGCCGGTCTGGGAGCGGTTCGCGGACGTCGTGCTGGCCGCCGACGCCGCGGTGTGCCGCGTCGTGCAGGGTGTCCCGCCACGGGACTTCGCCGGGATGTACGTCGGCGACGACGACGTCGACGGGCTGCTCGCATCGCTGCCCGGGCTCGACGGACCCGCCCCCGAGGCCGTCGCACCGCTGCGCGCGCGGCTCGACCCGCTGGTCGACGC
>JAFAEH010000325.1 GCA_023424135.1 Actinomycetes bacterium
GCGACGGGCCCGAGCTCGTGGTGGCGCGCGACGCTCGTCACCCGGCCCACGGGGCGTCCGGGCTCGGCGGCCTCGCCGCCGCCGGCGGTGGGAGCGGGTGCCGCGGGCAGGCGCACGGGCGCACCGACCTCCGGCAGCACGTGCCCCGACCCGTCGAGGTGCAGCATGACGAGTCGACGCGGCGGGCGTCCCAGGTTGTGCACGCGTGCGACGGTCTCCTGACCGCGGTAGCAGCCCTTGTGCAGGTGGACGGCGGTGCGCAGCCAGTCCAGCTCGTGCGCGATCGTGCGGTCGTCGACCTCGTGCGACGTGCGGGGGCGCCACGCCTCGACGCGCAGCGCCTCGGACGCCCACGTGCCGACCAGGGGCCAGCCCGCGGCCTCGCGCGCCCGCACCTCCTCGACGAGGCGCCCGCGCGGCACGAGCACGAGCCGCCACCGCCGGTCGGACCCGGGGTGCGCGTCGTCGTCGGGGCCGTAGCGCGTGCCGCCGGGCGCGGTGCGCGGCCACGGGTCGCGCCACGTGACGGGCTCGCCCTGCGCCCCCTCGGCGTCCACGGGCTCGGCGAGCGCGGCCCAGTCGTCGGTGACGTCCGCGACCTCGACGCGCAGCGTGAACCGCATGCGGTCGAGCCATGCCGCGAGCGCCGGCGCGGTCTCCGTGAGCAGCCACGTCGTCGTGCCGTCGTCGACGACGCCCGCGGCGTGCTCGACGTGCCCGTGCGGGTCGAGCACGAGCAGCTCGGTCGAGGTGCGCGCGGGCAGCGCGGACACGTCCTGGGAGGTCAGGGAGTGCAGCCAGGTGAGCCGGTCGGGTCCGGTGACGGTGACGACGCCCAGGTGCGACTGGTCGACGACGGCACCGCCGCGGGTCAGCGCCCGCTGCTCGGCCGTCGGGTCGCCGTAGTGCCACGCGACACCGGCGTCGGGGCCGGCGGCCGGCACGGCGCCGTGCCGGGCGAGCAGCGGGCTGCGGTGCCGCGCCTCGACGACGACGTCGCCGACCTGCACGTCGCCGGCCCGCACGCCGTCCTGCGGCACGTCCCCGCCCACGTCAGTCCTCCACCCGGCTCAGCCGCCCGGACGCGTAGGACTGCATCGGCTCGCCGAACGCGGCGAGGTCGTGCGCCCACATGAGCTCGCCGTTGACGAGCCCGTACAGCCGCTTGCCCGCGTTGACCGCGGCGCCCGTCGCGGTGTGCGCGATCAGGTCGGAGGCCAGGTCGATGCGCCCGTTGCCGACCGTGCCGACGTAGACGGCGACGTGCCCGGAGGGGTCGGCCAGCAGCAGCTCGACGGGATGCTGGTCGGGTGCGAGGTCGGCGGGACGCTCGGGCGGCACGCGCCAGTACCCGGACTCGGTCGACCACACGGGGCCGTCGGGCGCGTCGTCGGCGCCGGACGGTGCGGCGTCGGGGTCGGCGGCGGCGGGCGCGTCGGGGTCGATGCCCGCGACGTCGTCGGGGGCGACGACGAGCCGGACGGTCGTGCGGTACGCGAGGTAGGGGCCGCCGTCGTGGCTGATCTCGAGCTCCTGCGTGAAGGTGCTCTCCTCGATCCCGGGGTAGCCCACGACACCCTCACCGCGCCAGCGGCCGACCAGCCAGGCCAGGGGGTAGACCTCGGGCGCCAGGCCCTCGGGCAGCACGAACGGCACGGTGCCTCCTCAGGTTGGTGGCGCGTCCCGGCGGCGGCCGGTGACGAGCCCGTGTGCGGGCGGCCGGGTCGGCCGTCCGCGGTCAGCGCTCGGGGGTCAGCGCTGGCCCTTGTAGAGGCGGTACACGACGAAGCCCGCGAACCATGCGATCGTCAGCGAGGCCGCGACGAGCAGACCGATGAAGAAGCCCTCGAGCGCAGTCATGCACCGATCCTAACGACGACGGGCCGGGTGGTCGCCGTGGCGGCGTGTGCGGTGCGGCACGTCAGCCCGCGAAGACACGTCCCGCGACGTAGACGAGCACGCCCGAGACCGTCACCGGCAGCGCGACGACGGCGAGCGAGGGCAGGACGCGGGAGAGTGCCGCGAGCCGGTCGAACAGCGCGTGCAGGGCGGCGACGAGCACACCGACCCCCAGCCCGAGCACGGCTCCCGCGACGAGCTCGACGCCGGGCAGCAGCCAGCCGACGAGCGTGCCGCCGGCGGTCGCCGCGCCGACCGTGACCAGGTAGACGAGCCACGTGCTCCAGCGCAGGGCGACCACGGCCGAGCCCAGCGCGAGCGCGACGGCGCCCGCGACCACCAGCTCGGCACCGCCCGCGAGCCGCGCGGTCGCGACCCAGCCCGTGACGCACACGGCCAGCACGGTGCCCGCGACGGTCCCCGACACCGACTCCACGAGCCGCACCCGCCCGTCGCGGCGCAGCAGCTCGTTGACGAACGCGAGCACCACGGCGCCCGCGAGCACGAGCGCCAGGTGCTGCAGGTACGGGTCGTCGGGCGTGAACGTGACGGCCGCGACCGACCCGATGCCGCCGAGCGCGACCACGGCGCCCGCACCGGGCGTGAACGGCAGGCCCGCGAGCGGCGGCCACCCGATCGCCAGCACGACGACGAGCGCGGCGGCGAACCCGGCGAGCGGCAGGACGCCCAGGTACCCCGCGACGGCGACGACGGCGGCGAGCGCCGCGGTGACGACGGACCGGGTCTCGACGCTCATCGCGGCGGTCCCTCGGCGCCCCGCCGTCCCCTGGTGGGGCGGTCCGGGCACGGGCGGGCGAGGTCGTCGTCGGCAGGCACGCGGGGATTCTCGCAGACGGTGCGCGCCGGGTGTCACGCGTCCGGACGGGCGCGCCGCACGGTCGGACGGCGCGGGCGTGGTCGTGCACGCGGTAGCGTGTCCCCACTCGCAGCCAGGAGGTGACAGGTGGCGGATCTGCTGCTCCTCACGCCTGCGTCCGGTGGTTCGGCACAGGTGCTGCCCGCGCTGGGGCTCCTGTCCCACCGGGTCCGTGTGCTTCCCGTCGAGCCGTCCGCACTGGTGGACGCGCCGGACGCGGACATCGTCGTGCTCGACGCACGCCGCGATCTCGTGACCGCCCGCACCACGTGTCGGCTGCTGCGCGCCACGGGACTGACCGTGCCGCTCGTGCTCGTGCTCACCGAGGGCGGCCTGACGGTCGTCACCGCCGAGTGGGGCGCGGACGACATCGTGCTGGAGCACGCGACCCCGGCCGAGGTCGAGACGCGGTTCCGGCTCGTCATGGAGCGGGCCGCGTCCTCGTCGTACGACGACGCACCGCAGGAGATCTCGTCCGGCGAGCTGACGATCGACGCGGGCGGCTACACCGCACGCCTGCGCGGACGCCCGCTCGACCTGACGTACAAGGAGTTCGAGCTCCTCAAGTACCTGGTGCAGCACCCCGGGCGTGTGTTCACGCGCGCCCAGCTGCTGCAGGAGGTGTGGGGCTACGACTACTACGGGGGCACCCGGACGGTCGACGTGCACGTGCGGCGTCTGCGCGCCAAGCTCGGGCCCGAGCACGAGCAGCTCATCGGCACGGTGCGCAACGTCGGCTACCGGTTCGACCCGCCCAAGGAGCGGCGCCCCACGGACGACCGCGACGACGTCCCGGAGCACGCGGACGCCTGACACCA
The DNA here is from genome assembly GCA_023424135.1 of Actinomycetes bacterium. Lineage (GTDB taxonomy): Bacteria > Actinomycetota > Actinomycetes > Actinomycetales > Cellulomonadaceae > Cellulomonas. The sequence goes on from JAFAEH010000325.1 coordinate 3,595, forward strand.
CGACCGGCGGCAGCCCTGGACGCGCCCCGGGTACCTCCCCGCCGACGACGTAGAGTGGTCCGCGGAGCGCCGGGAAGCCTGGTCGGCAGCACTGTCGTCGACCCTCCGGAGTGCCGCGCCATGACGCCACCGCCCGCTACCCGCCCCCACCGCACGTTGCTCGGCGCGCTGCGCCCGGGTGCCGAGCGCAACCTGCGGGACACGCTGCGCGAGGAACGCACGGGCGGTGTGCTGCTGCTGGTCGCAGCCGTGGCGGCGCTCGCGTGGGCGAACCTCGCACCCGGCTCCTACGACGCCGTCTCCTCGACCGTCGTCGGCCCGGCCGCCCTGCACCTCGACCTGACGGTCGCCCGCTGGGCGTCCGACGGGCTGCTCGCGGTCTTCTTCTTCGTCGTCGGGCTCGAGCTCAAGCGCGAGATGGTCGTCGGCGAGCTGCGGCACGCCTCGACGGCCGTCGTGCCGGCGGTCGCCGCGATCGGCGGCATGGTCGTGCCGGCTGCGATCTACCTGGCGCTCAACGCGGCCCACCCGGCCGGGGACCTGACCGGGTGGGCGGTCCCGACGGCCACCGACATCGCCTTCGCCGTGGGGGTGCTCGCGCTCGTCGGACGGGGGCTGCCGGTCGCGCTGCGCGCGTTCCTGCTCACGCTCGCCGTGGTCGACGACCTGCTCGCGATCCTCGTCATCGCCGTCGGGTACACCGAGCGGGTCACGCTCGCCCTGCTCGGTGCGTCCCTGGCGACGATCGCCGTGTTCGCCGTGCTGCTGGCCCGCGGCGTGCGCGCGCCGTGGCTGCTCGTGCCCCTCGCGCTGGCCGCCTGGGGCCTCCTGCACGCGTCGGGCGTGCACGCGACGATCGCGGGTGTCCTGCTCGGCGTCGTCGTGCCGGCGTCCCCCGGTTCGGCACCGGGGCGCCCTCCGCGCGGGTCGCACGCCCCGGCCGATCCGCACCTGCCCGACGGTTCGCTCGCCGAGCGCTGGGAGCACGCGTGGCGCCCGGTGTCGGCGGGCGTCGCCGTCCCGGTGTTCGCGCTGTTCGCGGCAGGCGTCGAGATCGCGCCGGCCTCGCTCGGCGAGGCGCTGGCCGACCCGGTCGCGCAGGGGGTCGTCGTCGGGCTCGTCGTCGGCAAGCCGCTCGGGATCGTCGCCGCGACGTGGCTGCTCGCACGGTTCACACGCGCACGCCTCGCCGCCGGGGTCGGCTGGGCCGACGTGCTCGCGGTCGGCGCGCTCGCCGGCATCGGCTTCACGGTCTCCCTGCTGGTGGGCACCCTCGCGTTCGACGCCCAGCCCGCACGTCACGAGCACGTCGTCGCGGCCGTCCTGACCGCGTCGCTGCTCGCTGCGGCCCTCGGCGGCGCGCTGCTCGCGCGCCGCGCACGCGTGCACGCGGCGCGCTCGTCACCGACGGGCTCCCCGGGTGACGCACCGACCGGGTAGGTTCGCATCCGATGACCCCCGTCGACTCCGCGTCGCTCCTGATCGACGGCCCCTGGCAGCACCGCTTCGTCACCGCGAACGGTGCGCGCTTCCACGTCGCGCTCTCGGGGCCGCAGGACGCGCCGCTCGTGCTGCTGCTGCACGGCGTGCCGCAGCTGTGGTGGGCGTGGCGCCACCAGCTGCCCGTGCTCGCGGCCGCCGGCTACCGCGTCGCCGCGATGGACCTGCGCGGCACGGGCGGGTCCGACAAGCCCCCGCAGGGGTACGACGTGCCGACCCTCGCGGCCGATGCGGCCGGCGTGGTGCGCTCGCTGGGGGCGGGCACCGCCGTCGTCGTCGGCGCCGGGACGGGTGGCGACGTCGCCTGGGCGACCGCCGCGTACCACCCCGGGGTCGTGCGCGCGCTCGCCGTGCTCGGCGCACCCCACCCGCTCGACGCGATCGCGGTGCCACGGACCCCGCCCGGGCCGGCGTCGTCGGCCGTGCTCGCATTCGCCCAGGTCCCGTCGTTGCCGGAGCGCGCGATGGTCCAGGGCGACCTCGTGGACCGCATGCTCGCGCACTGGGGCGGCGTGCCCGGCCGGCCGGACCGCGAGGCCGTCGAGACGTACCGGCGCGCGGCGCGCGTGCCGTTCGCGGCGCACAGCCAGCTCGAGCAGGTGCGCTGGCTGGTGCGCTCGACACCGCGCCCCGACGGTCGGCGGTACCGGACCACGCTGCGTGAGGCGCGCCCCGTGCCGGTCCTGCAGGTCCACGGCCTGCGCGACGGTCTGCGACCGGCGAGCGGCGCCGCACTGCGTCCGACGTCGGCGCACGTCGCCCGCCCCTACCGGCTCGAGCTGCTGCACGACGCCGGGCACTACCTCACGGACCAGGCGCCGCAGCTCGTGGGCGAGCTGCTCACCGACTGGCTCGCCGAGGTCGACCCGCTGCCCTGAGCGGGATCGCGATCGGATCGCGCTCTCGCGGGGAGGTGGGGAGACCCGTCAGCCCTTGAGCATCGCGGCCGCGCGGACCGGGTCCCTCTCCCCGATCCCCGCCGACGGGCACCACGCCGTGACCGGGCACGCCCCGCACGCGGGGCGACGCGCGAAGCACGTGCGCCGCCCGTGGAAGATCAGCCGGTGCGAGGCCATGGTCCACTCGCGCCGTTCGAGCAGCGCACCGAGCTCGGCCTCGATGACGACGGGGTCGTCGCTCGTCGTCCAGCCGAGCCGGTGCGAGAGCCGCGTGACGTGCGTGTCCACCGTGATGCCCGGCACACCGAACGCGTTGCCCAGCACGACGTTCGCGGTCTTGCGCCCTACCCCGGGCAGCGTCACCAGGTCCTCGAGGCGGCCCGGCACCTCGCCGTCGAACCGTTCGACGAGCGCCCGGCCGATGCCCGTGAGCGCCCGCGCCTTGGCCCGGAAGAAGCCCGTCGGCCGCAGCACCTCCTCCAGCGCGGTCGGATCCGCACCGGCGAGGGCGGCCGCGTCCGGCCAGCGCGCGAACAGCCCCGGCGTCACCTGGTTGACGCGCACGTCGGTCGTCTGCGCGGACAGCACGGTCGCGACGAGCAGCTCGAACGGCGAGCGGAAGTCCAGCTCGCAGTGCGCGTCCGGGTACCGCACCGCCAGCTCACGGTCGACCCGGCGGGCGCGCCGCTTGCGCGCGAGCGCCGACTCCGTGCGGGCCGGCTCGGCGACGTCCGGCCCGGCGTGCGCCTGACCTGCGCGTTCCCGTTCGGTGCGGGGTGTGTCCACCGGGCGAGCGTACGTCCCACCCCCGACACCCGCGTGCGTTGCTCCTGGCGGGTGAAGAGAAGCCACGTTCCTGCCGGAACGGTCAAGCCGACCGCCTCGCTGCCCGAATCACCCCGCATGCCGTCTCGCGTCGAGCACCCGCTGCACGACCTGCGCCTCGCACGCCGAGCGCTGCGCGCCGAGCGCGACCGCGTGGGCTGGTGGCGGCGCGTCGTCCGTGCCCGCATGGACCTGGCCGTCGCCGCCGCGGCACCCCCCGGGACGCTCGGTGAGCAGGTCGCGTACACGCTGCCGCTCGACGTGTGCCTGCAGGTGCCGCGCCCGGACGACCTGCGCGACACGCTGCCCGGCGCCGGTGTCCACGACGTCGGCCGGCTGCCCGAGCTGCGCGCGCTCGACGAGCGGCTCGCGCGCTACCAGGAGGGCGTCGAGCACGCTCTCGAGCGGGCCACCGCCCGGCTGGTCGAACACGTGGCGGACCAGACGAGGGCCGGGCACGCGGCCACGACGGCCTTCGCGGAGGGCGTCTGACACGCGTCGCACCGCGCGTCGCGACCCTCCCGGCACGCGCTCCGGCGCCACGATGGGGCACACTGGCCGCAGGACGTCCTGCACGTGCGGGCGCGACGTGTGCCCGCAAGCGTGCGGGCGGAGGGGAAGGAACCGCCGTGGCGGAGGACATCGTGCTGACGGCACCGCTGTTCGCGGGCATGGACGAGGACTCGTCCGGAGCACTCATCGACTCGATGAAGGTGCTCGACGTCACGCGCGGCGACGTGCTGTTCCACGAGGGCGAGCCGGGCGACCGGCTGTACCTCGTGCGGGACGGCAAGATCAAGCTGGGCCGACGCTCGAACGACGGCCGCGAGAACCTGCTCGCGGTGCTCGGGCCCGGCGAGATGTTCGGCGAGCTGTCGCTGTTCGACCCGGGGCCGCGCACCGCGACGGCCACCGTGGTCGCCGACGCCGTCGTCCTGGAGCTCGGCCACCACGACCTCATCGCGTGGCTCGCGGACAAGCCGACGGTCGCCGAGCACCTGCTGCAGGCCCTGGCCCGCCGCCTGCGCCGCACCAACGAGGCGCTGGCGGACCTCGTGTTCTCCGACGTCCCCGGGCGCGTCGCGAAGGCGCTGCTCGACCTGTCGACCCGGTTCGGCCAGCCGGTCGACGAGGGCATCCGCGTCGCGCACGACCTCACGCAGGAGGAGCTGGCCCAGCTCGTCGGCGCGTCGCGCGAGACCGTGAACAAGGCGCTCGCGGACTTCGCCGCGCGCGGGTGGGTGCGTCGCGAGGGGCGCGCCGTCGTCCTGCTCGACGTCGACCGGCTCGAGCGCCGCGCGCGCTGACACCGGGGCTCGCGGCCTTCCGGGCACCTGCGACGAACGACGACGGGCCGCTCTCCCCCGCGGGAGGCGGCCCGTCGTCGTTCGTCGGGTGGGTCGGCGCTGCGCGCCGTCAGTCGGTCTCGACGACCAGCTCGACCTCGACCGGCGCGTCCAGCGGCAGCACGGCGACCCCGACGGCCGAGCGCGCGTGCACGCCGACCTCGCCCAGCACGTCGTGCAGGAGCAGGCTGGCCCCGTTGACCACGGCGGGCTGCGCGGTGAAGCCGGGGTCGCTCGCGACGAACCCCACGACCTTGACGACGCGGCGCACCCGGTCGAGCGCCGCGAGCGGGTCTCCCGAGCCGTCCTCGGCGGCGAGCAGCGCACCGACGGCGGCCAGCGCGTTGAGCGCGGCGGTGCGGGCCAGGTCCGTGGCGTCCTCGACGGCGACGTCGGCACCGACCTTGCCGGCGGCGGGCAGCGCACCGTCGACGAACGGGAGCTGACCGGACGTCCACACGTGCGACCCGCTGCGCACGGCCGGCACGTAGGCCGCGACGGGCGCCGCCACGGCCGGCAGCGTCAGCCCGAGCTCGGCGAGCCGTCCCGCGACACGCCCGGGCGCGTCGACCGTCATGCGTCCACCGGACGCTTGAGGTAGGCGACCAGGCCGCCGTCGGGGCCCTGGATCACCGTCACGAGCTCCCAGCCGTCCCCGCCCCACTGGTCGAGGATCGCCTTGGTCGCGTGGATGATGAGCGGAATGGTCGCGTACTCCCAGCGGGTGGCCATGCGCTCACCCTAGCGTCGGCGCCGCACACGCGTCCGCGCCCACGGTGGAAGCGCTCACACGCCGAGACCGGCGAGCCCTTGGTCGGCACCGACCAGCGCGGTGCGCCAGGACACGACGTCCGGACGACGGCGCAGCAGCGCGCGGCGCTCGCGCTCGGTCATCCCGCCCCACACGCCGAAGTCCATCCGCGCGTCCAGCGCGTCGGCGAGGCAGTCCAGCCTGACGGGGCACGCGAGGCACACCGCACGCGCCTCCCGCTGGGCCGCCCCCTCGACGAACAGCGCGTCCGGGGGGACGTCGCCCTGCCCGCACGAGGCATGCGCCGTCCAGTGCCCGTCATAGCCTTGTGCCCCCAGCCCTGCCACGTGGTCCTCCGCGTGTCGCTCCCTGCGTGTCGCCGCCGTGACCGTATCGGCACGCACGCACGCCTGACGAGACCCCGGACGGGTACTTCCACCGGACGGCCCTGTCCGGGATCATCCGCCCGCGTGCACGCCGGGCCTCGTGTGCAGGTCCCGTGGAGGAGCAGGGCGGACGGGACGCACGGCCTCGGCGCGTCCAGGTCCCCCCGGTACCCTGGCGGGCATGCCGAACCCTGCCCGCGCGCGCGGACGCAAGGTCAGCGCCGTGCAGGCGCTCGCCCTGCTGCTGTCCTTCTCCCTCGTCGCAGGGATCGGTGGCGTGCTCGCCGCCGGCCTCGTGCTGCCCGGTGTGGCCGTCGCGAACGGCCTGACCGAGATGTCGACGACGGCGTTCGACGACCTGCCGAGCGAGCTCGAGCAGCAGCCGCTGCCGGAGAAGAGCGTCATCCTCGCCGCCGACGGGACCCTGCTGGCGACGTTCTTCCGGGAGAACCGCGTCGTCGTCCCGCTCTCGGAGATCGCGCCGATCATGCAGCAGGCCGTCGTCGCCGTCGAAGACCGCCGGTTCTACGAGCACGCCGGCATCGACCCCGCGGGCATGCTGCGCGCCCTGGTCGCGAAGGCCGACGGCCAGACGCAGGGGGCGTCGACCCTCACGCAGCAGTACGTCAAGAACGTCTTCCTCGACGCTGCCGAGCGCGTGGAGGACCCGACGGAGCGCGCGCGCCTGAAGGCCGCCGCGAAGGTCAACGAGGGCCCCGAGGGCATCGCGCGCAAGCTGCGCGAGGCGAAGATCGCGATCACGCTCGAGAAGAGCATGACGAAGGACGAGATCCTCGAGAAGTACCTCAACATCGCCGCCTTCGGGGCGTCCGTGTACGGCGTCGAGTCCGCCGCCCGGTACTACTTCTCGAAGTCCGCCAAGGACGTCAACTACCTCGAGGCCGCCACGATCGCGGGCATCACGCAGTCCCCCAGCGCGTGGGACCCCGTGGGTGCGGCGGACCAGACCGACGAGCAGCGCGCCGAGCGCTACGAGAGCTCGCAGAAGCGTCGGGACAGGGTGCTGCGGGACATGCACACCGGCGGCTACATCACGGCCGAGGAGCTCGCGACCGGGCTCGCGACCCCGATCCAGGACACGTTGAACGTCTCGCCGCTGCGCCAGGGATGCATGGCCGCGGGCGACACCGTGCCCGGCTCGGGCTTCTTCTGCGACTACGTCACGAAGGTCATCGCGCAGGACCCCGCCTTCGGGGAGACCCCGACCGATCGCTCGAACCTGCTCTACAAGGGCGGTCTGACGATCATGACGACGATCATCCCGGGCGAGCAGGCCATCGCCGACGCCGAGGTCAAGGCCGGCGTCCCGGTCGACGACCCGTCGGGCGTCGCCAGCTCGATCGTGACCGTCGAGCCCGGCACCGGCAAGATCACCGCGATGGCGCAGAACCGCAACTACTCGGCGCTCGCCGAGCAGGCCGACCGCGAGACGTCCGTGAACTTCAACACGAGCTTCGAGTACGGCGGCTCCGCCGGCTTCGGCCCCGGCTCGACGTTCAAGGTGTTCACGCTGCTCGAGTGGCTCAAGCAGGGGCACGCGCTGCAGGAGACGGTGGACGGGTCGCGGCTGCGCTACAACATGCCCGAGTTCACGGCCTCGTGCTACGGCCGGCTCACCGGTGAGCCGTACCGGTTCGGCAACTCCGAGGGAGGGCGGGCGATCCGCCAGACCGCCCTCGACGCGACCAAGAACTCCGTGAACTCGGCGTTCGTCGCGATGGCGTCCCAGCTCGACCTGTGCAACATCATGAACGGCGCCGCGGCGTTGGGCGTCACCAAGTCCGGCAACCCGAACGTCATCGACACGCGGACCAACACGCCCGCCGGCGGTGTGGCCATCGACCCGCTGCCGTCGAACATCCTCGGCAGTGGCTCGACATCGCCGCTGCAGATCGCGGCCGCGTACGCGACGTTCGCCTCCAACGGCACCTACTGCAAGCCGATCGCGATCACGAGCGTCGTCAACAGCCAGGGCGAGGAGCTCGCCGTGCCGAGCGCTGACTGCCAGCAAGGCGCGATCGACCCGAAGTACGCGTCGGCGATCAACTACGCGCTCAGCAACGTCTGGACCGGCACGGCCAATCGCGTGCAGCCCAAGCCGACCTACCCCGCGGCCGGCAAGACGGGGACGACCTCGAACAACGAGTACAACTGGTTCGCCGGGTACACGCCGCTGCGCTCGACCGCGGTGTGGGTCGGGTTCAGCACGGGCTTCACATCGATGAACCGCCAGACGATCAACGGCAACTACTACCGCAGCGGTCCGTACGGCTCGTCGATCGCGGCACCGACCTGGGCCCGCTACATGAACCAGGTGCTCGCCGGGGCCGACAACCAGCCGTTCGCCGCGGCGGGCGACCGTGAGGTGTACGGCGAGCGCATCAGCGTGCCGTCGGTCGTCGGGCTCAACGAGCAGCAGGCACGCGAGCGGCTCGAGGCCGCCGGGTTCGGGCTGAGCGTCTCCGGCGAGCAGGTCGAGTCGTCCTACCCGGCCGGCACGATCGCCGAGCAGTCGGCGACGACCGCGACCCGGGGTGCCGTCATCACCGTCAAGCTCTCGAGCGGCCCGGCCGTCGTCACGCTGCCGGGCTGGCCGTCCGGGGGCGACCAGAATGGCGGCAACCAGGGCGGCAACCAGGGGGGCGGCAACCAGGGCCGCCCCGGCAACAACGGCTGACCGGTGACGTCCGACACCCACGGCACCCACCCCGCACTGCGCGCCGCCGGCGGTCTCGCGATCGCCGGTGCCGCGGCGCTCGCGTGGGCGTCCCTGGTGGAGGTGCGCTGGTACGCGCTGCGCGAGGTCACCGTGCCCGTGCTGCCCGCGGGGCAGGCGCCGCTGCGCATCCTGCACGTCTCGGACCTGCACCTGACGCCCGGTCAGCGCCGCAAGGTCGACTGGGTGCGGGACCTGGCCACGCTCGACCCGCACCTCGTCGTCGACACGGGCGACAACTGGGCCCACCTGGAGGCGATGCCGGCGCTGCTGCACGCGCTCGAGCCGCTGATGGCGCTCCCGGGCGCGTTCGTGCTCGGCTCGAACGACTACGTCGCCCCGCGTCCCAAGAACCCTGCGCGCTACCTGCTCCCCGACGCCCGCCAGCTCCCCGCGCGCCCGCCGGTCGAGCTGCCGTGGCGCGAGCTCGTCGGACGCCTGACGGCGGCGGGCTGGGTGGACCTGTCGAACCGGCGCGACGTGCTCGACGTCGACGGGCGGCGTCTGTCTCTCGTCGGCACGGACGACGCGCACCTCGACCGTGACGCGATGCCCGCACCGGGCGGCCCCGACGACGCACGCACGTCCGACGGCCGCTCCCCGGCGGTCGACCTCCACCTGGGGATCACGCACGCGCCGTACCGGCGTGTGCTCGACGCCATGCACGCCGACGGCGTGGACCTGACGATCGCCGGGCACACGCACGGCGGACAGCTCGCGGTGCCGCTGTGGGGCGCGCTGACGACCAACTGCGACCTCGACACGCGCCGGGCCAAGGGCCTGCACGGGTGGCCCGGTGCCCGGCCGGACCGGCCCGACGGCGCCGGGTCCTCGTGGCTGCACGTCTCCGCGGGCCTCGGCACGTCCCCGTACGCGCCGGTGCGCTTCGCGTGCCGTCCCGAGGCGACGCTGCTCACGCTGACCTCGGTCTGAGCCCCGCGCCCGGGGGCGCCCGTGGGCCCGTGCTCGTTTTCGTCCTCGGCCCGTCGTCCGCTATCCTTACCAGGCTCCACCGGGGTGTGGCGCAGCTTGGTAGCGCGCTTCGTTCGGGACGAAGAGGTCGTGGGTTCGAATCCCGCCACCCCGACACGCAGAAGGCCCTCGGCCGGCGAGATCGCCGACCGAGGGCCTTCGTCATGGGCGGCCTGACGTCCCGGGCGGCCCGACGCGACGGGCGACGTCCGACCGGCCCGTCGCGGCGTCGTCCGTCGTCCGTCGCGTGCGTCAGCCCGCGGGACCGAGGTAGGCGACGTCGCCGTCGCGCGAGGAGATCGAGACGCGGCGCGGGGCCAGCGGGTCCGTGGCCCCCTCGATCGTCTGACGTCCGTCGCGCGTCCAGATCTCCAGCGCGACGGGCTCGCCCGTGCCGCGCACCGTCACCCGGCCGCTGCCGGAGGTCGCGGTCACGTCGCCCTGTGCCGAGGCGACCTCCACGTCGCCGTCCGACGTCTGCGCCGTCAGGTTCCCCGCGACGCCGTCCACCGTGACGTGGCCGTCACGCGAGGTCGCCTCGGTGTCACCACCCGCGGTCCGCACGCGCACGTCGCCGTCGCGCGTGCTCGCGACCACGCGACCGTCGACCTCCGCGACGCCCACGTGCCCGGAGCGCGTCGTCGCCTCGACGGCACCGCCCGCACCGGCGACCTGCACGTTCCCGTCACGCGACGTCGCCGTCACACGACCTGCCACCTCCGCGACGCCGACGTGCCCCGCGTACGTGACCGCCTCGATGCTCCCGCCCGTGCGGGCCACGCTCACGTCGCCGTCGCGTGACTGCGCCCTGACCCTGCCGGTGGCGCCGACGACCGTGACGTGGCCGCTCGCCGTGCGCAGCGTGACCTCCGCCAGGGCGCCGTCGGCGCTCACGTCACCGTCGCTCGACCGGACCACGAGGTCCGTGCCCTCCGGGAGGCGCACGGTGGTGGCCGTGCTGCAGGTACCGAACCACGTCGTGCCGCACGTGTGCGTCAGGACCAGCCGGTCGTCCCGCAGCTCGGAGGTCGCGCCCGGCCGCTGCCACGCGGTGCGGGACGTGCGCTCGACCTGCACGTCGTCGGCCGTGGTCGCGACCACCTCGACGCGCCCGTCGGTGACGACCTCGACGAGCGACGCAGCCGCGAGCGTCTCGGTGGTGCTCTCGGTCTGCGCCACGGCCTGCGCGAGCAGCTGGCCGCCGGCCTGGACGGCCGCGAGCGCGGCGAGGACCGCGCCCACGGCGGTGAGCGCCCGTCCGGCGGGTGTCGCGCGACGCGGCGCGGGGGCGACGGGCCGTCCGGCGTCGGGGCGGTCCGGCACCGGGGCCGGGACGGTCGGGACGTCGGTCGGCGTGAGGCTCATCGTGCAGGTCCGTTCGTCGGGCCGTCCTCGAGCCAGCGCAGCACCGCGAGCACCCGCCGGTGGTCGGCGGCGTCGGGCGGGAGGTCGAGCTTGGTGAGGATCGAGGTGACGTGCTTCTCGACGGCGGGCAGCCCGACGACGAGGCGGTCGGCGATCGCGGTGTTGGAGCGCCCCTCGGCCATGAGGCCGATGACCTCCCGCTCCCGCGGGGTCAGGGCGTCCGCGACGCCCCGCCGGGACCGTGCGAGGACCTGCGCGACGACCTCGGGGTCGACGACCGTGCCGCCGGCGGCCACGCGCGCGAGCGCCGCGAGGAAGTCGTCGACGTCGGCCACGCGGTCCTTGAGGACGTAGCCCAGCCCGCGCGCGTCCGCCGCGAGCAGGTCGCGCGCGTACCGCTGCTCGACGTACTGGGACAGCACGAGCACCGGCAGGCCGGGGTGCACGCCGCGCAGGTGCACGGCCGCCCGCAGTCCCTCGTCGGTGTGGGTCGGGGGCATGCGGACGTCGGTCACGACGAGGTCGGGCAGGTCGGCGTCGGGGTCGCCGAGGGCCGCGACGAGCTCGACCGCGGTGCGGTACCCGACCACCGCGTGCCCCTCGGCGACGAGGAGGCGCGTGAGCCCGTCGAGCAGGAGGACCGAGTCCTCGGCGATCACGATGCGCACGGCACCTCCACCGTGAGCACGGTGCCCCCGCCGGCGGGGCTCACCAGGTCGAACGTCCCGTCGAGCGCCTCGACGCGGCGGCGCAGGCCGTCGAGCCCACCGCCCGGTGCGGCGCTCGCACCTCCGGCACCGTCGTCGCGCACCTCGACGCGCAACCGCCGGTGCCGGGTCGTGGCCCGCACGGACGCGCGCGTCGCACCGGCGTGCTTGGCGACGTTGGTCAGCGCCTCCGCGACGACGAAGTACGCCGCGGCCTGCTCCTGGACGCCGACGCCCGGGTCGAGGCCGTCGGTGTCGACGTCGACCGGCACCGGGCAGCGCGCCGCGAGCGCCGACAGCGCGGCGTCCAGGCCGCGGTCCGTCAGCACGACGGGGTGCACGCCCCGCACCAGGTCGCGCAGCTCGGCCAGGACCTCCTTGACCTCGCCGTGCGCGGCGTCGAGCGCGGCGACAGCCGCCTGCGGGTCGTGCGTCGCGGCACGACGTGCGACGCCCAGCTCGACGCCGAGCGCGACGAGCCGCTGCTGCGCGCCGTCGTGCAGGTCGCGCT
>JAFAEH010000326.1 GCA_023424135.1 Actinomycetes bacterium
TCGTGGGTCCGGTGCCGCTGCCGACGGAGAAGAACGTCTTCTGCGTCATCCGGTCGCCCCACAAGTACAAGGACAGCCGCGAGCACTTCGAGATGCGCACGCACAAGCGGCTCATCGACATCATCGACCCCACGCCGAAGGCCGTCGACTCGCTCATGCGTCTCGACCTGCCCGCGGACGTGAACATCGAGATCAAGCTCTGATCGCTGGGAAGGGACTGATCTTTCATGGCTACCCAGCAGAACGCGCGCCCCGTCACGGCGCTGCTCGGCACCAAGCTCGGCATGACGCAGCTGTGGGACGAGGCCGGTCGCCTCGTGCCCGTGACCGTCGTCGCCGTGGGCACGAACGTCGTGACGCAGGTCCGCTCCGCTGAGAGCGACGGCTACGCCGCGGTCCAGCTGGCCTACGGCCAGATCGACCCGCGCAAGGTCACCAAGCCGCTCAAGGGCCACTTCGAGAAGGCGGGGGTCACCCCCCGTCGGCACGTGGCCGAGATCCGCACGCCGGACGCCGCCGAGTTCACGCTCGGCCAGGAGATCACCGCCGAGGCCTTCGAGGCCGGTCAGGTGGTCGACGTCATCGGCACCACCAAGGGCAAGGGCACCGCCGGTGTCATGAAGCGTCACGGCTTCTCCGGCGTCGGCGCCTCCCACGGTGCGCACCGCAACCACCGCAAGCCCGGCTCGATCGGTGGGGCCTCGACCCCGTCGCGCGTCTTCAAGGGCCTGCGCATGGCCGGTCGGATGGGCGTCGCCCGTCAGACCACCCAGAACCTGACCGTGCACGCGGTCGACGTCGAGAAGGGTCTGCTGCTCGTCAAGGGCGCGGTTCCCGGCCCCAAGGGTGGCGTCGTGCTCGTGCGTTCCGCTGCGAAGGGTGCGTGACCTCGATGAGCGACACGCTGACCGTCGACGTCCTCGACGAGAAGGGCAAGAAGGCCGGCACGGCCGACCTGCCCGGTGACGTCTTCGACGCCCAGACGAACGTCCCGCTGATCCACCAGGTGGTCGTCGCCCAGCTCGCCGCCGCGCGCCAGGGCACCCACGACACCAAGACCCGCGGCGAGGTCCGCGGTGGTGGCAAGAAGCCGTACAAGCAGAAGGGCACCGGCCGCGCCCGTCAGGGCTCGACCCGTGCGCCGCAGTTCGCCGGCGGTGGCACCGTCCACGGCCCGACCCCCCGCGACTACTCGCAGCGGACCCCGAAGAAGATGAAGGCCGCGGCGCTCCGCGGTGCTCTCTCGGACCGCGCGCGTGCCGGCCGTGTCCACGTCGTCACGGGCTTCGCCCCGGGCGAGGTCCCGTCGACCAAGGCCGCTCTCGCGGTGCTCGACAACCTCTCCGGTCGCAAGCACGTCCTCGTGGTCGTCGAGCGCCAGGACGAGATCACCTGGAAGTCGCTGCGGAACGTCGAGCGGGTCCACCTGCTCGTCGCCGACCAGCTCAACACCTACGACGTCCTCATCTCGGACGACGTGGTCTTCACGCAGGGCGCGCTCGACGCGTTCCTCGCCGGCCCTGCCAAGGGTGCGAAGAACACTGCGGCCACCGAGACCCTTGCGGACGATGTGGCCAACGAGGAGACGAAGTGACCGCCGTCGGTAAGGACCCGCGCGACATCCTGATCGCGCCGGTCGTCTCGGAGAAGAGCTACGGCCTGCTCGACGAGGGCAAGTACACGTTCCTCGTCGACCCGCGGGCCAACAAGACCGAGATCAAGGTCGCCGTCGAGCAGGTCTTCGGCGTCAAGGTCGAGTCGGTCAACACCGCGAACCGTCAGGGCAAGGCCCGCCGGACCCGCTTCGGCATCGGCCGCCGCAAGAACACGAAGCGTGCGATCGTCACCCTCCGCGAGGGCTCGATCGACATCTTCGGCGGACCGGTCGGCTGACCGAGAGCGAAGAGGACGAACTCCCATGGGAATCCGTAAGTACAAGCCGACGACGCCCGGCCGCCGCGGCTCGAGCGTCGCCGACTTCGTGGAGATCACGCGCTCGACGCCCGAGAAGTCGCTGGTCCGCCCGCTGCACAAGACGGGTGGCCGCAACTCCACCGGTCGCGTGACGACCCGCCACCAGGGCGGTGGCCACAAGCGCGCCTACCGCGTGATCGACTTCCGTCGTCACGACAAGGACGGCGTCCCGGCCAAGGTCGCGCACATCGAGTACGACCCCAACCGCACCGCGCGCATCGCGCTGCTGCACTACGCGGACGGCGAGAAGCGCTACATCATCGCCCCCAACAAGGTGTCGCAGGGTGACGTGCTCGAGGCCGGTCCCGGTGCCGACATCAAGCCCGGCAACAACCTGCCGCTGCGCAACATCCCGACGGGTACGGTCATCCACGCCATCGAGCTCAAGCCCGGTGGCGGCGCGAAGATCGCACGCTCGGCGGGTGCGTCCGTGCAGCTCGTCGCCAAGGACGGCCCGTACGCGCAGCTGCGCATGCCGTCCGGTGAGATCCGCAACGTCGACCTGCGCTGCCGCGCGACGGTCGGCGAGGTGGGTAACGCCGAGCAGTCGAACATCAACTGGGGCAAGGCCGGCCGCATGCGCTGGAAGGGCAAGCGCCCGACCGTCCGCGGTGTCGCCATGAACCCGATCGACCACCCGCACGGTGGTGGTGAGGGCAAGACCTCCGGTGGTCGCCACCCGGT
>JAFAEH010000020.1 GCA_023424135.1 Actinomycetes bacterium
GGTCCGGGCGGAGCGGTGGCCACAGCGGTGCCCGGCCCGGGACGGGACGCGGCTCCGGGCCCCCGGCACCGGCGCTCGTGGACACCGGCCCAGGGTAGGGAACGGTCGGACGCCGCGGGGCTCCCGACCGCGTCAGGACGCGGCGCCCGGTCGCGCACCGCCCGATCGGGGTACCCCGGCCGGGTGGGTGGCGCCGCCGACGGGACCACGCACCGGCGCACCGCACCACCCTGGCCGTGCGAGCGCACGCGGGGTCCACGCCTGTGGCAGGGTGAGGCGCATGGGGCTGGACGACGTGACCCTCGCGGCACTGCGCGACGACGCCTCGCGGGCGCTGCCGAGGACCACCGCGCTGCGGCACGCGCTGCACCGCACGCCGGAGGTCGGGCTCGACCTGCCGGGCACGCAGGGGCAGGTGCTGGAGGCGCTGGCCGACCTCGACCTCGAGGTCAGCACGGGGCGTGCCCTGTCGTCCGTCACGGCCGTGCTGCGCGGCTCACGTCCCGGGCCCGCGGTGCTGCTGCGCGCCGACATGGACGGGCTGCCCGTCACGGAGGCGACCCGGGAGCCGTTCACGTCGGAGCGCGACGGCGTCATGCACGCGTGCGGTCACGACCTGCACGTCGCGGGCCTCGTCGCGGCGGCCCGGCTGCTCGACGCCCGGCGGGACGAGATCGCCGGGTCGGTGGTGCTTGCGTTCCAGCCGGGCGAGGAGGGCTACCACGGGGCGCGGCTCATGCTCGAGGAGGGCGTGCTCGACGCGGCCGGGTCACGGGTGGTCGCCGCGTACGGCGTGCACGTGTTTGCCTCGACGATCCCGCTGGGCGTCGTCGCGTCGCGCGCGGGGGCGTTGATGGCGGCGTCGGACAAGGTGCGGGTGCGCGTCCACGGGCGCGGCGGGCACGGGTCCAAGCCGTACCTCGCGGCCGACCCGGTGCCCGTGGCCGCGGAGATCGTGCTCGCGCTGCAGGCGATGGTGACGCGGCAGTTCGACGTGTTCGACCCCGTGGTCGTCACGGTCGGACGCATCGAGGCGGGGACGACCGACAACGTCATCCCGGACGAGGCGCTGCTCCAGGCGACGGTCCGCACGTTCAGCGAGGCCACGCACGCCGCGGTGCCCGACCGGCTCGCGCGGGTGTGCGAGCACGTGGCGGCCGCGCACGGGCTGAGCGTCACGGTCGACTACGTGCGCGGGTACCCCGTGACCGTGAACGACGCGGCGGAGGTCGACCGTGCGCGGAGGCTGACCCGCGGCATGCTCGGCGACGACGGGTGGCACGAGGCGCCCGTGCCCGTGCCGGGTGCCGAGGACTTCTCCTACGTGCTCGAGCAGGTGCCCGGCGCGTTCGTGTTCGTCGGCGCGACGCCCGCGGGCGAGGACCCGCAGACCGCCGCCTACAACCACTCGCCGCGCGCACGGTTCGCCGACGACGCGCTCGCGGTGACGCCGGCGGTCCTTGCCGCGCTCGCGCTGGACCGGCTCGCGGCAGACCGGTAGCGCACATCGCTGGCGCACATCGCTGGCGCACATCGGGAGGGCAGATCGCCAGCCGCGCGCGGCGGGCGCCCGCGGCTCAGTAGGCGCCCGCGCGGGCGAGCACGCAGCGGAACGTCCGCAGGATGATCATGAGGTCCCCGGACAGCGACCAGTTCTCGACGTAGGACAGGTCGAGCTGCACGCTCTCCTCCCACGACAGGTCGGAGCGTCCGCTGACCTGCCACAGGCCGGTGATGCCGGGCTTGGACAGCAGGCGGCGGTGGACGTCGCCCTCGTAGAGGGCGACCTCCCGCGGCAGCGGTGGGCGTGGTCCGACGACGGACATCGTTCCGACCAGCGCGTTGACGAACTGCGGCAGCTCGTCGAGGGACCATGCGCGCAGCACCCGTCCCACGCGGGTCACGCGGGGGTCGTCGTGCATCTTGAACAGCACGCCCGCACCCTCGTCCCGCGCGGCCAGCGTCGCGAGCCGCGCCTCCGCGTCGACGACCATCGTGCGGAACTTGTACATCGTGAACGGCTGCTCGTGGTCGCCCACGCGCTGCTGGCGGAACAGCACGGGCCCGCCGTCGTCGAGCTTGATGGCGACGGCCACCGCCAGGAGCAGGGGTGAGAGCACCACGAGGGCGGCGGCGGACACGACGACGTCCATGACGCGCTTGGCCACGTACGCGACGCCCGTGTAGGTGGGTAGGGACAGGTGCACGAGCGGCATGCCCTCGACGGGGCGCAGGTGGATGCGCGGACCGGCGACGTACGTGAGCCGGCTGGGCAGGATGAGCTCGGTCGCGGCGCCCTCGAGCGACCATCCGAGCCGGCGGATCTGGGCGCGCCCGCCGGGCAGGTCGCCCGCGAGGACGACGGTGGTCACGCCGGGGTGGTGCGCGCGCTCGACGAGCTCGTCGAGGCCGAACGTCGCGACGTCGTCGATCTGGTCGTGCGGTCCGGGCTGCGTGTCGGTCAGGGCGATGCCGACGACGCGGAACCCGGCCCGGTGGTTGCCGCGCAGGTCGTGTAGGAGGCGCGTGACGTCCCGCACGGGGCCGACGAGCAGCGCGTTGCGCTTGCAGCGACCGTCGGCGCGCCACGCGATGAGCCGGCTCCGCCAGGCCATGCGCGTCACCATGAGGCCGAGCAGCCCGATGCCGAACGCGCCGGCGAGCGTGTCGCGCGCGATGTCGGCGTCGCCGAGGAAGGCGGCGCTCATGACGGTGCCGAGCGCGAAGACGGACGCGTTGAGCACGCGCTGCAGCTCGGTGACGCCGACCGCGAGGATCCGTTCGGAGCGCGAGCGCACGGCGGCGAGCGCGAGCGACCAGATGCCGACGACGCCGGCGAGCCAGGTCGCGGTGGGCAGCGGCCCCCCGAGGTACGTCACGGGCGGGTCGTGCCGGCTCCACCACCACCAGGCCAGGACGCACGCCGCGGTGACGACGAGCGTGTCGCTGACGAGCAGCAGCCCCTGGAAGCGCACGACCCACGTGGGGCGGCGCGGGCCGCGCGTCCGGGTGCGGGTGGGGTCCCAGCGCAGGGCCTCGTGCACGGCCGATCTCGGCGTGTGCGTCCGGATCGTGCGGTGGGTCGGTGCGGCGGGTGGTGCCGTCGTGCGGTCCACGACCATGTTGCCCCCCGGTCGAGGTCGGCACCGGCGGGGCCGGTGCGGCGGACGGTGCTCAGGCGGGTGACGCGGTGCGCGTCGAGAGCCACAGGTCCTCGACCTGCGGGTAGACGGTGGGTGCGGCGTACGTCGTGGTGAACCGCTCGCGGGCGCGCCCGACGGTCGCGTCGCGTGCGTCGTCGTCGGACGTGACGTGCCGCAGCGCGGTGGCCAGGGCGTCGACGTCACCGGGCGGGACGACGACGCCGCAGCCGTCGTCGAGCACGGCGGCGATCCCGCCGACGTCGGTCGCGACGACGCACGCGTCGCGCGCCATCGCCTCGAGGACGAACATCGGCAGGGCCTCGTCGCGCGAGGGGAGGACGGCGACCGACGCGCTCTCGAGCAGCGTCATGAGGGCGTCGTGGTCGAGCGGTCCGAGGAACGTCGTGGCGGGCGTCGTGGTGTCGACGACGTCGGGCTCGGCGACGGGGCCGGCGACGAGCAGCCGCCAGCCGTCGGGCGGCCCGGTGCGGCGCCACGCCTCCTGCAGCACGTCGACGCCCTTGCGGCGCCCGACGGCTCCGCCGAACACGACCGTGCGGGTCTTGCCGGCGGGTCGACCGGGCGGGACGGCGTTGGGGACGAGGGTGATGCGCGTGTCCTCGACGAACCTCCCGGCGACCTGCGTGGTCTCGTGCGAGAGCGTGACGACATGGTCGGCGGCGCGCAGCACCCCGCCCACGAGGCGGGGGTGGGCGGCGGCGAAGCGTGCGAAGTCGGCGCCGTGCAGGTGTGCGACGACGGGCAGGCCGAGCCGGTGCGCGTACCGCAGCACGAGCCCTTCGCGCACGAAGCTGCCGCGCTCGGACAGGTGCACCACGACGACGTGCGGTCCGGGTGATGCGGCGAGCCGGCGGACGGTGCGCAGCGCCCGGACCAGCCCGCGCGCGGCGGCGACGTGGTCGCCGGGGTCGCCGCGGGACTCCACGACCTCGACGTCGCAGCGCTCGAACGGCCATGCCAGGTAGGCGTTGACGACCTGCGTCATGCCACCCGGGACGTCCCCGCTGCGGCCGACGTGGTGGACGACGGGCCGCCTAGGCAAGGCCGACCTGCGCGGACTCGGGGGCGGAGGTGGTCGGTGCGGGTGCGGACGCACCCGCGGGCGGTGCGCCGGTGAGCAGCCGCACGACGTCGTCCCGCACGTCGTCGAGGCGCTTGCGCGCGTCGAGCAGCGCGTCGATCGCCTCGGCGTGGTGCGCGGCGGCGGCGGTGACCCGGGCGAGGACCTCGTCGCCGTCGAGCCCGGTGACGTCCACCGTCACGTCGGGCACACCGATCGGCGTGAGATGGCGGGCGGCCTTGTCGGACGCGTCGAGCTGCAGCGACACGGGTGCGGCGCCCTCGGTGAGCGCCGCGATGACGACGTGCAGGCGGTCGCTGAGCACGACGCGCGTGCGCCGGTACAACGCGCGCAGGCGTTCCTCCTGCTGGTCGTGGCCGGTCGGGTCGGGCCAGCCCAGCAGCTCGGCGTCGAGGTCGGCGGCCAGCCGGTGCGAGCGCTCGTCGTCGACCGAGACCTGCGTGACGACCCACGTCCGCAGGCCGTGGGCGGCTGCGTACCGGCGGATCGCGTCGAGCACGGCGGGCGACGGGTAGGGCCGCGGGGCGACCTCGACGTCGGCGCGCAGCGACACGACGAGCACGTCGCGACCGTCCTGCCCGTCGCGCGCGGCGCGCAGCGTGGCGGCGTCGGCGCCCTCGGCGTACCCGAGGTCGGGCATCGCGGGCCCGCCGCCGAGGTAGGCGGCGGTGCGCTCGTCGCGCCAGCGCGTGTAGGTGCTGAGCGCGACGGACGGCCGCACGAGCGCGCGTGGCACGGGGGCGAAGTTGCGTGCGCCCGTGCCGACGCGCAGGACCACGCCGCCGCGTGCCCGCACGAGCGCGGCGGCGGGCAGCATCACGAGGTGCTCCTTGGTGCCGACCAGCGTGAGCTGGATCTCGCCCGGCTTGAACACGGACGACGCGCGGCCCGCCCAGGCGGCGCGCACGAGCGCGGCGTACCAGCGGGCGAACGAGCGGTACACGACGTCGTCGGGGCGCAGGTCGAGCCCCTCGTCGTAGCCGTCGGGACTGGTGCCGACGTAGACGTGCAGGCGGTCGGCACCCTCACGTGCCCAGCGCAGCAGGGGGCGGCGCAGCAGGACGTCACCGACGTTCTCGTACTGACCGCGGGCGACGGCGAAGACGTCACGGCGTGCGTTCACGCGTGCCTCCGGGGCTGGGGGACGACGGGGGTGCGGACGGGCACGACGCGGCGTGCGGCGGCACGTTCGACGACGTCCCGGGTGATCTCGGGTCCCTCGACGGGGATGCCGAGGTCGAGCGAGCGCACGAGGTCGGCGATCTGGAGCTGGTGGTCGTCGACGTGCTCGTGCCGTGCGGCGCGCCGGACGGCCTGCACGGGGTAGATGCCGAGCTGGAGCATCTCGAGCAGCGTGCCGACGCCCGCGTGCGTGACGACGACGTCGGCCTCGGCCGCGCAGCGGGCGAACTCGTCGGGCGCCAGGTGCGTGCTGACCCGCCCGGGCAGCCCGTCGCGCGTGGTCTCGCCGAGCTGCCAGACCGTGCTCTCGTCGGCGAGGCCCGTCGCGAGCACGGCGTCCACGACGGAGTCGAACCGGTAGCCGCGGATGGTGCCGAGGGTCACGAAGAGCCGCAGCGGGCCCGCCGGGCGCGGCCGCGGCACCGAGCGGTACTCGTCGAGCACGCTCGGGTGGGACTGCCAGCGGCCGGCGGCCCACCGTTCGTGCTGCGTGCGCAGCGCGACGCGCGGCACGTGGGACAGCAGGCGGCCGGTCGTGGACGGGCCGGCGAGCCGGCAGACGGACTCGATGTACGTGCTGGGCACACCGGCGGCGGCCGCGACGGGCAGTGTACCGAGGGCGATCGCCGCGCCGGTGGACACGGCGAGGTCGAAGTGCTCGCGCCGCACGAGGTCGTGGACCTGGGGGACGGCGCGCAGCGTGCCGCGCAGGTCGCGCGGTCCGATGTACGGCAGGTAGTGGACGCGGCAGCCCGCGAGCAGGGTCTCGCTCTGCGGTGTGCGGAAGGTGACCCACAGCGAGTCGGGGTCGGGCTCGAACGTGGGTGTCAGACGCAGCAGCTCGGTGAGGTGGCCGCCGGTGGAGGCGACCAGGAGCGCCTTGCCCCCGGTGGGTCCAGGGTGTGCTGAAGGCAGGACCGTGCTGACCAATGTTCTCCCCCTCGATGTGCGTACCTGCGGTGTCGCGCCGCGGCGACGGCATGGTGCCGTGCCGACGACGCAGGCCCTGCGCGCCATCGAGCGGAAAGCCCCCTTGTTCTCGATCCTCACACCCGAGGGCATTTCGGACCAGCAGTGAACACTATGTGAGACAAGAGTTAATCCATTTGTTACGCGATTTCCGGTCCGGACACCGGCCGTTCCGCTCATGACACCCACGTCACCCCGACGGGTGACACGCCGGCGGCCTGCAGGCGGTGCACGGCGGCGCGCACGTCGTCGCGCCGGGACCGGCCCGGCGTCACCAGCAGCACGACGTCGTCGCATCCCGCCGCGAGCACCGAGCACGCCACCGCGTCCGGCCCCGCCGCCGCGCTCCCGGCGGCCACGACGACGACCTCGGCGCTCGTGCGCACGTCCTGCCACGCCTTCTCCGCCGCGCGCGACGCCACGACGTCCGCGGGCGACCCGTCGACCGTGCCCGCCGTCAGCACGCGCAGCGCCGGCAGACCCGATGCCTGCACGGCCTCGCCGACGGGGACGGCCCCGGTCAGCGTCTCGGCCAGACCCGGTCCGCCCAGCCCCAGCTCCGCCCCCAGCCGTGGCGCACCGAGGTCCCCCTCGACGACGAGCGTGTCGCGGCCCGTCCCGGCGTACGCGCGCGCCAGCCCGGCGGCCAGCCACGCCACGGGCTCACCCGTGCACGCGACCAGCGCGACCGAGCGGTGCGCACCCTCGCCCGCGCGCGAGATCAGGGCCGTGCGCAGCGCCGCCACGTCGGCCGCGGGCCGCGCTGACGCCCCGTCCGCGGGACCCCGG
>JAFAEH010000078.1 GCA_023424135.1 Actinomycetes bacterium
CCCCGGCCCCCTGCGGGCGCGCGCCGGCGGCGCGACCCTGCTCGCGGCCGTGCGGCAGGTCGTCCCGGCGTCGCGGCCGACCCGACGTCGCGTCGTCTCGACCTCGTCGTGCGTCGCTGCCGGGAGCACCCCCGTCACCCTGCCGGGCAGGACGGCCACGCGGGGCGTCGTCACGGCGTCCGCCGTCGCGGCGTGGCGCGTCACCGTAGTCACCGCGGGCAGGACGGCCACGCGGGGCGTCCCCGCGAGGAGCGACCTCGCGCCGACGACTGTCACTGCCGGATCGCGGCTCGTCGTCACGACGCCCGCCACCCCGACGCGGGACATCATCACGACGCCCGCCGTCGCGGCGTGGGGCGTCGTCACCGCGCCCGCCGTCACGACGCCTGGTGCCGTCAGGACGTCCGTCGTCGCGGCGTGGTGCGTCGTCGCGACGCGGGCCGCGGCGGGGCGCGCTCAGGCCGGCACCGGGATGCCCGCACCGACGGCGCGCAGCACGAACGACTCGGTCTGCTCGATCGCGCGCTCACGCTCGGGGCCGCCGTCGGGCAGGCCGCGGCCGGTCAGGCAGGCGTTGACGAGCGGCACGGTCGTGGCGAGGTCCTGCTCGGGGAACGCACCGGCCGCGATGCCCGCCTCGAGGATCCCGCGCAGGATCTGCTCGACGACCACGACGTGCTCGCGCACGCGCTGCTGCGCGCCGCGCGAGAGGACCGAGCGCAGCTCGGGGCCGGGGGCGACGTGGTAGACCCGGGTGAGGGACGCCTGGGCGCGCACGTAGGCGCGCAGCTGGTCGACCGGCTCGTCGATGTCGTCGAGCGAGGACTGCAGGCCGGCGGCGTACTGCTCGGTCTCGTGGGTGATGAAGCCGAGGAGCAGCGCCTCCTTGTCCGGGAAGTGGTTGTAGACGGCCGTGCGTCCGACGCCCGCGGCGGCGGCGATGTCGGCGAGCGTGATCGCGTCGAAGCCGCGCTCCCCCATGAGCGTGGCGAGGGCCTCGAACAGGCGCCGGCGGGTCTGCTCGCGGTGCTCGTGGAGCGAGGCCCCGATGATCTTCGGCATGCTGACATCTTGGCACAGGATGTCAGGAAAACCGTCACCGGGAACGACCCCGACACACCCGGTGTGACCTGGCTCACGGCGCTTCGTCGCTTTCGCCTATAATCCGTCCAGCGCCACCCGGCCCGACCCCCCGGTACCGACGGAAGCACGACCCATGAGCCGACACGCCCACACCGCGCAGGACGGGCCCGCCGCCCCGGCGGTCGGCGTCGTGCGTGCGGCGCACGAGCGGTTCGTCGTGTCCGGCGGCGACCCCGGCAGGCAGGTCCGCCCGGTCGTCGCGGACTCCTGGCGCCGCAGCCGCCGCGTGGGCGTCGACCCCGAGCTGCCGGTCCCGCCCGTCGATGTCGCCGGCACCGACCTCGCCGAGCTGCGCAGCACCCACCCCCTGTCCGGCGCCGTCCCCATCGTGCGCCGCCTGCTGGTCGAGCCGGGCGCCGGCTGGGTCGCGGCGCTCAGCGACGAGGCCGGCCGGCTGCTGTGGGTCGACGGGGACGCGGCGCTGCGGCGGCCGCTCGACAGCGTCGGCTTCGTCGAGGGCGCCGCGTGGCGCGAGGACGCGGTCGGCACCAACGCCCTCGGGACGGCGCTCGCGACCCGACGCCCCCTGCAGGTCGTCGCGACCGAGCACTGGGCGCGCGTCGTGCACCCGTGGAACTGCGCCGCCGTCCCCGTGCACGACCCGCACGGCCGCGTGCTCGGCGTCCTCGACATCACGGGCCGCGACGACGCCGCGTCGTGGATGGCGCTCGCGCTGGTGCGCGCGACGGTCGCGGCGGTCGAGGCGACGCTCACCACGAACGGACCGGTGGCCTCGACACGTCTCGAGGTGCTCGGGACCCCCGGCGGCACGCTGCACACCTCCACGGGGCGTCGGCGCCTGACGTGCCGCCACGCCGAGATCCTCCTGCTGCTCGCCGAGCACCCCGCGGGCCTGCGCGGCGACGAGCTGGCCGTGCTGCTGTCCGAGTCCGAGCTGTCCGAGGTGACAGTGCGGGCCGAGATCTCGCGGCTGCGCCGGCTCGTCGGCCCGCTGCTGTCCGAGTCCCGCCCGTACCGGCTCACGGCGCCCCTGCACACCGACGTCGACACCGTGCGCGAGGCGCTCGCCGTGGGCGACGTGTCCGCGGCGCTCGCCGCGTACGGCGGCTCGGTCCTGCCGCGCTCGTCCGCCCCGGGGGTCGGGCGGCTGCGCGACGCGCTGCTGACCGGGCTGCGCGCGGCGACCCTCGCGTCGCGCGACCCCGACCTCGTCGGACGCTGGACGGCCAGCGACGACGGAGCCGAGGACTGGCAGGCGTGGCAGACGCTCGCGCGCGTCGCCCCCATCGGGTCGGCGGCGCACCTGCGCGCGCACACACGCCTCGCCCAGCTCGACCGCACCCTGCGCTGAACCCCCGGGGACCACAGGGGGCACAGCGGGCACGACGGGCACGACGACGGATTTCGTCGTGGCCCGGGCGCGTCACCACCCCGCGGGCCGTGTCGATGCGCTTGCATCGGTCGTCCCCCACGGGACGTCCTCCCGCGTCGCCCCCGGCGCCCGGGCACGCGCCGGGCCGCGCGGGACGGCCAGAACGGATCTCGTCGTGCAACGGTCGTGCAACGGTCGGCGCGCTAGCGTGCCTCTCGGTGGCATCGACGGCGAGGCCCCCCGTGGGGACTCCGTCGCCCAGGTGCCCGGTCGGGCGGCGCGCGGGAGGGGGCGCGTCGCCCGACCATCATGCCCACGTGCCCCGACGGCCCCGGTCGCACGGCACCGGTCCGCACCGACGGTGCGCACGCACCCGGCCTGCCGCTACCGTGGCCGCGTGGCCACCGACCATCCGCACCAGGACGCCGCCCCGCCCGCGATCGAGCCGGACGCCAAGGACTGGACGTGGGTCCTCGACGCCCGCTGCCCCGAGTGCGGGTTCGCCGCCTCCGACGTCGACCCGTCCGGCATCGGTGGCACCGTGCGGGACCTCGTGCCCCGCTGGGTCGCCGCGCTGCACCGCGACGACGTGCGTGCGCGCCCGGCGCCCCAGGTGTGGTCGACGCTCGAGTACGGGGCGCACGTGCGCGACGTCATGCGCCTGTTCGACGAGCGGGTGCGGCTGATGCTCGACGAGGACGACCCGTCCTTCGCCGACTGGGACCAGGACGCCACCGCCGTCGCGGCCCGCTACGACCTGCAGGACCCCGCGACCGTCGCCGACGAGCTCACACGGTCCGCCGAGGCGACCGCCGACCGGTTCGACGCGGTGACGGGCGACCAGTGGCAGCGCCCCGGGCGGCGCAGCAACGGCTCGGTGTTCACGGTGCGCACGCTCGGGCAGTACTTCCTGCACGACGTCGTGCACCACCTGCACGACGTCCGCGCCTGACGCCCCGCCGCGGGACGGTCGTCGTGCGACGGTCGTCGCCCACCCTCCGGACCCCGCGACAGAGCGATCGGATCGCTCTGTCACGGCCGGGGAGGTCACCGGGACACGGCCGGGCCACCCTCCGGACCCCGTGACAGCGCGATCGGATCGCACTGTCACGGCCGAGGGGGGCACGGGGACACGGCCGGGCCACCCTCCCGATCGGTGACAGAGCGATCGGATCGCTCTGTCACGGCCGAGGAGGTCACGGGACACGGCCGGTGGTCGCACAGGGCACGGCCGAGGGCGCGGGCGGGCAGCGCCCGCTCGCCGTCCCACTCCGTGGGAACGTCCGGGCCGCGACGGCACCCGGGTGCGGCGCGTCCTGCACGACGCGCCGGGCCCGCGTCGATCCCGTCCGGACCGCGAAACACGCGTGCAGCACACCGCGTGTACGTTCAGCGCCCATGAACGAACCGCACGCGGTTCCACCCGGGCTCGACGGCTCGCACGTGCTGGCGGTGCCCCGCGGCACCGACCTGCTCGCCCTGGCGCGCGCGTGGTTCCCCGACGCCCGCTGGGCACGCGAACCCGCACGCGAGGTCGCCCGCCCCGCGACCGGGGCACGTTTCCGCGGCATCTCCGTCGCCACCGCCCCCACGACGGGCGCCCTGAACCTGGGCGGGGGTGTCGAGGTCGTCGGTCCGTACCCGTTCGACGCCGCCGCCGCACGCACGGCGGGTCTCCCCGCGCAGGACTGCGACCTGTACGGTCTGCCCGCCGCACCGGTCCCCGGCGCGACGCTCGCCCCGGACGTGCTCACGGGCTGGGCCACCGCGGCCGCCCGCCGCACCGGCGGCGGCATCCTGCCGGCCGCACGCGACAGGGCCGTCGTGCCCGATCCGGCCGCGTCGGTCGACCTCACGCTGTGGTCGGCGGTCACCGTGCGCGCCGAGGACGCCGTCCCGCTGGTGCGTCCCGCGCTCGCCGGGAGCCGCCTCGGCCCCACGGAGACACCTCAGCCCGGACGCACCGGCGACGGGTTCTCGCTGACCGCCACCTACGAGTACGACGGCGCGGTCGTCGTGCGCTGCGCCCGCTCGCAGCAGGTGCCCGTGGTCCTCTCGACGCTCGACTGGCGCGAGCACGGCCCGTGGGGCTACCACGTGACGTGGCGCCCGCACGACCCGCTCGAGCTCGAGCTCACGCACCCGTCGCAGCTGCACGTCATCGCACGTCAGCGCGTCGCGCCGAGCATCGCGCGGGTCGTCGCGACGCTGTGGCGCGTCGCGGGCGGGACGGTCGTCGACCCGGGCGGGTTCGTCGTCCCGCACGAGGAGCTCGAGGCGCGCGCCCGCGAGCGCTGACCCGCCGAGCCCGACGGGTGCCGGCGGACCGTGCGTCAGGCGAAGGGCTCCGACCCCGCCGGGACCAGGTCGACCTCGACGCGCGGGGTCGCACCCCCGCCCTCGGTGAAGATCACGCCTCGCAGCGGCGGGACGTCGTGGTAGTCGCGGCCCCAGCCGAGCACGACGTACCGGTCGTCGACGAGCTGGTCGTTGGTCGGGTCGGCGTCGAGCCAGCCGTGCCCCGGCAGCCACACCGACACCCAGGCGTGCGACGCGTCCGCGCCGCGCAGCTTCGCGTGCCCGGGACGCGGCCGCGTCTCGATGTACCCCGACGCGTACCGGGCGGGCAGGCCGTGCACGCGCAGCGCCGCGATCATCAGGTGGGCGAAGTCCTGGCAGACACCGGCGCCCTGCGCGAGGAGCTGCGCCTGCGTGGTGTGCACGGTCGTCGAGCCCGAGCGGTACGTCAGCCCGGTGCGGATGCGGTGCACGAGGTCGACGACGACGTCGGCCAGCGGCCGGTCGTCGGCGAAGGACGGCGCGGCCCACGCGCGGACCTCGTCGACGAACGTCACGTGCGTCGAGGGCAGCACGGCCTCGCGCAGCGCGACGAGCCCGGCGGCGTCGGTGCGCAGCGCCCCGAGGTCGCCCGCGGTCACGGCGCGCGCCACGGCGCGCCACCCCACGTCCGGCAGGTCCGCGCGCGCGGGCACCACGCGGGAGACCTCCAGCGTCGAGCGGGACGTCACCACCAGCCGGGTGTGCGGGACGGTGACGCCGAAGTACGTGGAGACGTTGCCGAACCAGTCGACGTGCTGCCCGGTGTCCGCGGGGGCGGGGTCGACGGTGACGGACGTCGCGAGCACCCGCTGGTCGGGCAGGTCGCGGGGCGTCGTCGTCGTGCGCCCGTAGGAGTCGGTGACGGGCTGCGCGTACTCGTACGTCGTGCGGTGCACCAGGTCGTAGGTGCGCACCCTCACTCCCCTCCCCCGACGACGGGGTCGGCGGCCGACCCCCACACGTCGACGAGCGCCCGGCCGGGTGCCGGACGCCAGAAGTGCACGCGCTCGATCTCGTCCGACGCGGCACGCAGCCGCCACAGCATCGACTCGAGCGCATCGGCCAGGCGCACGCGCCGCCCGTCCTCGGAGACCTCGTTGCCGACCGCGACGGTGTCGAGCTCGGCCACGAGGTCGGTGACGTCACGCAGCAGGTGGTCGCGCTGCGCGGCGTCGCGCGGCGACGGCACGGACTCGAGGTCCGCGAGCAGCCGGTCGAGCTGGAAGGCCAGCGAGCGGGGGTTGCTGCGGTCGTGCACCAGCAGGTCGAGCAGGCCGACGACGCTCGTGCCGGACTGGTGGCGGCGGCGGTAGGTGATCGCGGACTCGTGGGCGAGCAGCACGGACTCCAGCACGAGCTCCTCGACGTCGGCGGGCCGGCGCACGACGAGCGTGGCGCCGAGCGTGTCGACCAGGCCCTGCGCACGCTCGATGCGGCGTCCGGCGTCGAGCAGGTGCCAGCCGACGTCGCGCGTCATGCCCTCCGTCGCGACGCCGGAGATCGCGAGCAGGCTCTCGAGCACCCGGTCGAGCGTCGGGCGCAGACCCGCGGTGACGGACTCGGGCGGCACCGGGCCGACGTCCAGGCCCTCGCCGCCCTGGCGTGAGCGCGGGCGCGCACGCTCGTCGCGCAGCGCGCGCTCGATGCGGGCCAGCGGGCCGAACATGTCGGTGGAGAGCTGGTCGCGCACGCTCGCGGCGGCGGCACCGAGGCGGGTGACGGCGCGGGCGACGGACCCGCGGGTGCTGCGGTCGAGCAGCAGGTCCCGCAGTGCGGGCGCGGGCGGCCGCTCGTGCTCCGGCAGGGCCCACGTGGTGACGGGTTCGCCGCCGTCGGGCAGCGCGGTCGGCGTCAGCGCGCTCAGCAGCACCGCGAGCGCCTGGCCGCCCCCGCTGTCGGGGGTGCGGTGGAAGTCGTCCCAGCGGTCGGCGACGGCGCGCAGCACGCGGACCTCGGCCTCGGCCCGCTCGGCGTAGCGGCCCATCCAGAACAGGTTCTCGGCGGTGCGGGGTGAGATGCCGTACCCGGTGATGCGGGCGGCGACCTCCTCGGGGACGTCCTCGCGCGCGACGACGGACGGTGCGGCGGGCTGCGACGTGAGCACCCACACGTCCTTGGCGTGCGCGCCCGTGGACGACGAGGACACGACGTGGTCGTCGGCGACGCGCGCGAGGCCCCCGGCCATGACGGTGTACGACGCGCCGTGCGCGACCGCGTAGGTGCGCAGCACGGCAGCGCGCGGGCCGAGATCGGGAGGGCCGACGCCCGATGCGTCGGGCCGGTCGGTGCCGACCCCGGCGCGTTCGACGGTCGGCCCGACGGGCTCCTGCCCGACCCACCGCCACGGCTCGGCGGCGATGCGCGCGGCGAGCCGGTCGCGCTCGTCGGCGCTCAGCGCCCACCCGAGCAGCGTCGTGGTGCGCGGCCCGTGCACGACGGGCTTGACGACGAGCTGGTCGAGGCGCGCGAGCACGTGCCGCATCGAGCGTTCCTCACCGCACCACCAGGTCGGTGCGGACGCGAGCGTGAGGTCCTGGTCGAGCACGGCGCGCGCGAGCCGCGGCAGGTAGCTCAGCAGCGCGGGGTTCTCCAGCACGGACGCCCCGAGGGGGTTGACGACGCTGACGGAGCCCTGGCGAATCGCGTGCACGAGGCCGGGGACGCCGAGGCGTGAGCCGGCGCGCAGGTCCAGCGGGTCGCACCAGTCACCGTCGACGCGGCGCAGCACGACGTGCACGGGCTCGAGGCCGTCGATGCCCTGCAGGTAGAGGCGCCCGGCGCGCACGAGCAGGTCGGGGCCCTCGACGAGCGGCAGGCCGAGCATGGACGCGAGGTACGCCTGGTCGAACGCGGTCTCGCTGCCGGGGCCGGGGGACAGCAGGACGGCGCGGGGCTCGTCGCCGGCGGCGGGGGGTGCGACCTCGTGCAGCGCCTGGCGCAGCGCGTGGAAGAACGGGCCGAGCCGGGCGATCGACGCCTGGCGGTACACGGGTGCGAGGACCTGGGCGGTGACGCGTCGGTCCTCCATCGCGTACCCGGCACCGGAGGGCGCCTGCGTGCGGTCGGCGACGACGCACCACTCGCCGTCGGCGGCGCGCACGAGGTCGGTGGCGGTGAGCACGAGCTCACGTCCGCCGGGCGTCCGCAGCCCGTCGACGGCGCGCAGGAACCCGGGGTGCGCGAGCACGGCCGTGGGCGGCAGGACGCGGTCGTCGAGCAGGCGGCGCGCACCGTAGAGGTCGTGCAGGACGGCGTCGAGGAGCTCGGCGCGCTGCACGAGCGCGGCGTCGAGGCGCGCCCACTCGGGCTCGTCGACGACGACGGGCAGCGGGTCGAGGCGCCACTGCTGCTCGCCGTCGACGGGGTCGGCGCCGTAGGTGACGCCGTGCTCGGCGAGGACCTGCTCGGCCTGCCGCGCGGCGCGCGAGACGTCCGCGGGGGTCGGCGCGGCGCCGGGGGGCAGCCACGACCAGTCGGGTCGGTGGACGATCGCCGTCCCGTCGCCCCCGGGGCGCGGCGACGAGAGCAGGTCGGTCACGTGGGCAGTCTTGCGCACGTGACCGACGACGGGGCGGCCCGCCACACCGTGGGCGGTAGGCCGCGGGCCGGTCGCCCCCGTCCGGACGGGGTCGGCCGCGTCTCGGATCGTGGGACCGACGTTCTCGAATAGTTGACTTCAACTGTCGGCTTAAGGCTAGATTCCTGCGCATGACCACGACGACGCCCGCCGCCGCACGCGGCGAGGAGCACCGGAGCTGTCCGGTGACGTCGTCGTGCCGCTGTCGCTGTCGCTGACACCGCAGCCCACCCCGCCGCGACGACGTCCGCACGCCGTCCCGCGCACCGGACCCGCGCGCGCCGCGCCGCGCACCCCCTCGCGCACAGCACCCCTCACGCACGGCACGGCCGCGCGCCAGGTCGGCCC
>JAFAEH010000084.1 GCA_023424135.1 Actinomycetes bacterium
CCATGAGGATGCGCATGAGGACGTAGCCGATGAGGAAGCCGACGACCGGCGAGGCGAACATCGGGATGATGACGTGATCGAGGATCCCCATCCACTGGACCGCCGTGGAGGAGGCGAGGCCCGCGCCGACGAGGCCGCCGATGAGGGCGTGGGACGAGGAGGAGGGCAGGCCGAACCACCAGGTGATGAGGTTCCACACGACGGCGCCGATGAGCGCGGCGAGGACGATGACCAGGCCCTCTCGTTGCATCGTGATGTCGGTCGAGGCCGTGTAGTGGGAGATGTCGATGATCCCCTTGCCGATCGTCTTGGCCACCTCGGTGCCCAGGAGGGCGCCGATGATGTTCATGACCGCGGCCATGAGGAGCGCCACCCTCGGGGTGAGTGCGCGGGTCGACACGGAGGTCGCGATCGCGTTCGCGGCGTCGTGGAAGCCGTTCGTGTAGTCGAACCCGAGGGCGAGCGCGACGACGAAGACGACGAGCACAGGTTCCACGGGTGCTCAGGACTCCTTGAGCGCGATCGTCTCGACGGTGTTCGCCACCTTCTCGAACGCGTCGGCGGCGTCCTCGAGCTTCTCGACGATCTCCTTGAGCTTCATGAGCAGGACCGGGTCGGAGATCTCGTCGAACATCTGCGCGAGGAGCTTGCGGTGCGACTTGTCTGCCTGGTTCTCGAGGCGGTTGACCTCGACCCAGTACTCCTGCAGGGAGTCCATCGAGCGCAGGCGGGGCATGGCCTCGGCCGTCAGCTCGGCAGCGCGCTGCAGGACCTGCACCTGGTCGGAGACCCGTGCCGGGAGCTCCTCGACCTTGTACAGGACGATGAGGTCGGACGCCTCGTCCATGTAGTCCATGCAGTCGTCGAGCGCCGAGGCGAGGTCGTAGATGTCGTCGCGGTCGAACGGCGTGACGAACGTCTGGTTGAGGCGGCGCATGATCGTGTGCGTCGCGTCGTCCGCGGCGTGCTCGGCCTCCGCCATCCGCTTGTTGATGTCCTTGCGGGCGGCACGGTCCGCCCCGAGCATCTCTGCCAGCAGGTTCGCACCGGTCACCAGGTGCGACGCCGATGCGGCGAAGAGGTCGAAGTACTGGGTGTCGCGCGGTGTCAGGCGCAGGCGCACGGAAGGCTCCGGGTCGTCGACTGTGGTACGGCCCCGGTCGGGGCGCGGCTAGCCTAACGGTCGGTGAACGCCAGGTGCGCAGGACGTGTGTCACGTGCAGCCGTGAGTTCCCTGTGAACCGCTTCGGGGTGGAACGACGCCGGGCCGGGAGCGCCTCTCGGCGCGTGGCCGCTCGAAGCGGCTGATGATGGAGCCCGGGGCTACCGCGACCCGGCGTCGCCCCGTCAGTCTACGCGCCACCTCTGCTCGGTGACGGGTCGCCCCACCACCCCGCTCTCGGCCGCGGTACCTGTCGGCGCTCCACGACGGGGCTCGGTGGTGCCGGCGGGACGGAGGGTGGAGCATGGCGCACGTGGACGGAGACGTGGCGTGACGGGGTCGGGCGGGGGTTCCGCGAGCCCCGGTGCAGCGGGCGGGTCGGGCGGACGGCGGTTCCACCGGCCTGCCGTCGTCGACCCCGCGACCGTCGACGAGCTCCCCGGCGAGCTCGACCCGACGCTGCGTGACGAGATCGCGCACACCACCGCGCACGCCCTCGTGCACCACGGGCGCGCGACCGCGGACCCGCAGGTCGTCGGCCGGCTCGTCGCGCTCGTCGAGACGGAGGGCCTGGACGTCGTCGCCGCGATGTGGGCGGACAGCGCACCCGACACGCTGCCGGGCGCGCTGTGGCGCCTGTACGTGCTGCGCGAGTGGGTGCGGCGCGACCCCGCGACCGTCGCGGACCGGTACCGCCAGGGCGTGGCGGCGGCCCCCGTGCACGACGTCGTCGCGGGTGTCGTCGACGCGCCCGGGCCGCAGGACGTGCGCGCGGTCGCGGACGCCGTGCTCTCGGGGGTGTACACCGGGGACCTCGCCGTCGCCCTCGAGCGCGCCGCCGCGTTCTGCCAGGTGCTCGCGACGGGTGCCGCGTTCGACGCCGACCACCTCGACGACGTCGACCCGGGGGCCGCGCACCGCCAGACGCGTGGTGCCGCGTCGCTGGTGCGCACGGCCGAGGAGCTGTCGCACGCCGCTCACCTGTGGCGGGCCGACCGCCTCGAGTGACCCCCGCGATCCCCCCGCACCGCGCGCCGTGGACGGGCAGGGTGGGCGGGTGTCCGGGTGCGGCACGGGGCGGGCGGGGTCAGAGTGGGGGTGACCGGGACGGGCCCGGCGGGGCGGGGGGTGTGCTGACCATGGCGGGAACGTCGTCGGGGCCGGGGACGGGGACGGGGACCCCAGCAGGTGCCGCGAAGTACCAGGGCAAGGCGGTCGTCCTGGCGGTCGCCGCCGCGGTCGGCGGGTTCCTGTTCGGGTTCGACAGCTCGGTCATCAACGGCGCGGTCGACGCGGTGCAGGGCGAGTTCGCGCTCTCGGGCGTCGTCACCGGGCTGGTGGTGGCGGTCGCGCTGCTCGGCTGCGCGGTCGGCGCGTGGCTCGGTGGACGCCTGTCGGACCGGTGGGGCCGCACACGCGTCATGGTGCTCGGCGCGATCCTGTTCTTCGTCTCCTCGGTGCTCTCGGCGTTCGCGTTCGCGGCGTGGGACCTCGCGCTGTGGCGCGTCATGGCGGGTGTCGGCATCGGCATCGCGTCGGTCATCGCGCCGGCGTACATCGCGGAGATCGCCCCCGCGTCGATGCGCGGGCGCCTCGGCTCGCTGCAGCAGCTCGCGATCACCCTCGGCATCTTCGCCGCACTCCTGTCGGACCAGCTGCTCGCGACGTCGGCGGGCGGCGCGGCGGAGGAGCTGTGGTTCGGGCTGGACGCGTGGCGCTGGATGTTCCTCGTGGGCGTGGTGCCCGCCGCGGTCTACGGGATCCTCGCGCTGCGGATCCCGGAGTCGCCGCGCTACCTCGTCGCGCAGGGCCGCCGGGACGAGGCGCGGGCGGTGCTCGCGGACGTCCTCGGGCCCGACGAGGATCCTGACGAGCGGGTCGCGCAGATCGAGCACACGATCCGCACGGACGCCGCGCTCGCCGAGCAGTCGAGCCTGCGTGGTCCGGTGCTGGGCCTGCTGCCCGTCGTGTGGGTCGGCATCCTGCTGTCGGTGTTCCAGCAGTTCGTCGGCATCAACGTGATCTTCTACTACTCGACGACGCTGTGGCAGGCCGTGGGCTTCGAGGAGAGCCAGTCGTTCCTCATCTCGACGATCACGTCGGTGACCAACGTGGCGGTGACGTTCATCGCGATCGCGCTGATCGACAAGGTGGGGCGTCGCCCGCTGCTGCTCATCGGGTCGGCGGGCATGACCGTGGCGCTCGGCGTGATGGCGGTGGCGTTCATGAACGCCACCGGCACGGGCTCGGACGTCAGCCTCGACGGTGCGTGGGGTGTGGTGGCGCTCGTCGCGGCCAACGCGTTCGTCGTGTTCTTCGGTGCGACGTGGGGTCCGCTGGTCTGGGTGCTGCTGGGCGAGATGTTCCCCAACCGGATCCGGGCGGCGGCGCTGGGTGTCGCGGCCGCCGCCCAGTGGATCGCGAACTTCCTCATCACCGTGTCGTTCCCGGAGCTGCTGGCGCAGTTCGGCCCGACGGTGCCCTACCTGCTCTACGCGTCGTTCGCCGCGCTGTCGTTCTTCTTCGTGCTCGCGAAGGTCCCGGAGACCAAGGGCGTGCAGCTCGAGGACATGGAGAGCCTGCAGGTCGAGCGGCGGGCGCGCCGCACGCGCGCCTGAGGACGACGGCTCCGGTCGCACGACGGGGCGCGCGGCGGGCCCCTCGCGACGCGGCGGCCGGGGCTCGGCGGAGATCCACCCGGCAGAAGGTTGCCTCAGGTAACGATCTGACTTAGAGTTGCCCGGAGCAACCGTCGCGGTCGATGCCGGCGACGCGCCCGCCTTCGACCGTCGACGACGTCCGGTCACCCTCCCGCCCCGCACCCCGGAATCGAGCACCTCGCCTGTGACCACCCACCGCCCCACCGCCGACGACACCGTCGACAACACCGCCGACGCGCCCGTCCTCACCGCCCCCGACGCCGCACCGGTCGACACCGGCACCGCCGCCCCCGCGATGACCCACCGCGAGGTCCTCGAGGCCCTGTCCGGGATCCTCCTGGGCATGTTCGTCTCGATCCTCGCGACGAGCGTCGTGTCCACGTCGCTGCCGCGGATCATCACCGACCTGCACGGCAACCAGTCGGCGTTCACCTGGGTCGTCACCGCGACCCTCCTGACGACCACGGTCTCGACCCCCGTGTGGGGCAAGCTCGCCGACCTCGCCGACCGCAAGCTCCTCGTGCAGGTCGCACTGGTCATCTCGGTCGCCTCGTCGGCGCTCGCCGGCCTCGCGCACAACACCGAGATGCTCATCGGCATGCGCGCGCTGCAGGGCATCGGCGCGGGCGGGCTCACCGCACTGGGCACCGTGCTGATCGCCGACATCATCAGCCCGCGCGAGCGTGGCCGGTACATGGGCCTGATGGGCGCCGTCATGGCGGTCGGCATGGTCGGTGGCCCCCTGCTCGGCGGCGTCATCACCGACACGGCGGGCTGGCGGTGGAACTTCTTCGTCGGGCTGCCGTTCGCGATCGCCGCGATCGTCGTGCTGCAGCGCACGCTGCACCTGCCCGCCACCGTGCGCCGCCGCGTGCGCATCGACTGGGCGGGCACGCTCCTGCTGTCCGCGTCGGTCGCGACGCTGCTGCTGTGGGTCACGTTCGCCGGCTCGTCGTTCGACTGGCTGTCCTGGCAGACCGCCGTCATGGTCGGCGCATCCGTGCTCGGGGTCGTCGCGGTCGTGCTCGTCGAGCAGCGCGCCGCCGAGCCGATCATCCCGCTGCACCTGTTCCGCAACCGGACCGTCGTCCTCGCGGTCGTCGCGTCCGTGGCGGTCGGCATCGCGCTGTTCGGCACGCAGGTGTTCCTCAGCCAGTACATGCAGCTCGCGCGCGGCAAGACGCCGACGCAGTCCGGCCTGCTGACCATCCCGATGGTCGTCGGCGTGTTCCTGTCCTCGACCGTCTCCGGCCGGACGATCAGCCGCACCGGCCGCTACAAGGCGATCATGGTCGCGGGCGCCGTCCTGCTGACCGGCGGTCTCGGGCTCATGGGGACGATCGACGAGGCGACGAGCTTCGTGCTCGTCGGCTTGTACATGCTCGTCGTCGGCGTCGGGGTCGGCATGCTCATGCAGAACCTCGTGCTCGCGACCCAGAACACGCTGCCGATCACCGACATGGGCGCGGGGACCGCGACGGTCGCGTTCTTCCGCACCCTCGGCGGCGCGATCGGCGTGTCGGTGCTCGGTGCGCTGCTGTCGAACCGCGTCTCGCACCTGATCGTCGACGGCCTCGCCGGGATCGGCGTGGACCCGTCGGCGATGGGCTCGGCCGGTACGACGTCGCTGCCGGACCTCGCGTTGCTGCCCGACCCGGTGCGGCACGTCGTCGAGCACGCGTTCGGCGTCGGCGTGGCCGAGCTCTTCCTGGTCGGCGCGCCGGTCGCGCTGCTCGCGCTGCTCGCCGTGCTCGCGCTGCGCGAGGTGCCGCTGGGACGCGCGTCGGGCGTCGAGCAGCGGCTCGCGGCCCAGCGCGAACCCGCGACCGCCCCCTGACACCCTCACCGCCGCGTGAGACAGAGGATTCCCGGCACCGTGCGCCGGGAATCCTCTGCCTCACCGGGGCGGGTCGGCGAGGGGTGCGTCGCCGAGGGGTGCGTCGCCGAGCGACGCGTTGAGGCGCGTGAGCAGGTCGCCCAGGAGCGCGAGCTCCTCGGGCCGCCAGTCGTCGAGCGCGCGGCGCATGAACGCCTGACGCCCCGCGCGGGCCGCCGCGAGCTGCCGCTCACCGGTGGCGGTGAGCACGAGCGGACGGCTGCGCGAGTCGTGCGGGTCCGCCGACGACGTCAGCAGGCCGAGGCGCTCCAGGCGCCCCACCTGACGCGACATCGTGCCCCGTCCCACACCGAGCAGGTCCGCCAGGTCGCTCGCGCGCGTCCCGGGCGTGCGGGCGACGGTCGCGAGCAGCAGGTACGCCGATGCGTCGAGATCCGGGTGGACGCTGCGCGCCAACCCGGCCGACGCCGCACGGGCGCGCCGCATGAACAGTCCGAGCTCACGTTCGACGCGCAGCAACGGGTCGTCGGTCATGGGCCCATCCTGGCGCAGCCCCCGGCCGCCCGTGGCACGCCGCGGGCACCGACCCGGCTCAGCGCACCCAGGTCGTCCGACGCCGCGCGACCTGCGTGATCGCCGACACGCGAGCCGCGTCGAGCCGCTCGGGGAGCCGCCGGAACGCGTTGGGCACCTCGTGACGCGCGATGACGAGCGCGTCCGCCGGGGGGTGGTGCACGTCGCGGTCGAGCTCGCCCGTGACCACGAGCACGGCGCGGACGCTGACGCCGGCGCACCCGGCGGACTGCAGCAGGCCCTGGACCCGCGACGCCTCGAGCCGGGCGTCGCGCAGGTACGGCACGGCACGACCGTCGACGTGCATCGTGCGGGCCGAGACCCGCACGATGCTGCCGGGGTGCCGCCGCTCGCTGATCGTGCAGATGCCGCCGGGGCCGATCAGCAGGTGCTCGACGACCGTGCCCTGCCGCCCGAGCGGCACGTCGTGCACGGCCTGCCACCCCTCGTCGGCGAGCCGGTCGAGCCGGACCCCGACCGGGCTGCCCCGCTCACCACGGGCCAGCTCGCGGCCCTCGCCGAGCCAGGCCTCGACACCGGCGACCTCGAGCGCGTCGAGCGACGCCAGCTCGGAGGTCACGGGCAGGACGAGCTCGGGGACGTAGCCGCGCAGGTACGCCTGCGCGGCGCGGCGCACGCGCGCCTCGAGCACCGGGTCGTCCGCGACCACCTCGCCGGACTGCAGGTCGACGGAGCCGACACGCGCACCTGTCTCGTGGGTCACGTAGAGCCGATCGGCACCGTATCGCCGCCATCGCCGAACAGTGAGGACCTCGTCCATGTGCGCATTATCGGCACGGTGGGGCGTCGACTTCAGTCCCGCCCACGGTGGACTTCGGCGTTCGACGGCGTGTCGCGGCGTGTCGTCACCCACGCGGGCCTCCCCCCAGCCTCAGTCCACCCCACCCGAGGGTGACGTACCGGACGCCGGCTCGAACGTCAGGCTCACGGAGTTCATGCAGTACCGGTCGCCCGTGGGCGTCTGCGGGGCGTCGTCGAAGACGTGCCCCAGGTGCGAGCCGCAGCGCGCGCACCGCACCTCCGTGCGCACCATGCCGTGCGTCGTGTCGGTCAGCAGCTCGACGCGGTCGCCCGCGAGCGGCGAGAAGAAGCTCGGCCAGCCGCAGTGCGAGTCGAACTTGGTGTCCGAGCGGAACAGCTCGTTGCCGCACGCGCGGCAGCGGTACACGCCCTCGCGGTGCTCGTCGAGCAGCTCACCCGTCCAGGCGCGCTCGGTGCCCGCACGGCGCAGCACCGCGAACTCCTGCGGCTCGAGCTCCAGCCGCCACTGGTCGTCGGACTTGGTCACGGGGTACCGGTCGGTCACCACAGCTCCCTGGGGTCGTCGGGGCGACCACGCCTGCGGTCGCACCGGGCACAACACCGGCGCGCGACGGGACGTTCCCCGACGCACCCGACACGACACGCAGACCGTACGGCGAGGCTCGGACCGATCCAGGTCGGACGTCCTACTCTGTCCGGGACGTTCCCGGCCGGGACGTCGCGGTCGACACGCCGGGGAGGGGTCCGTGTCGCAACGCTCGCGGCGACGCTCGGACCTGACACGCTCGTTCGCCCTGGTCAGCCTCGTCGGCATGGTCGCGCTCGGGGTCGCGCTGGTGACGATCACGGTCCAGCAG
>JAFAEH010000252.1 GCA_023424135.1 Actinomycetes bacterium
GGTCCCGGCCGCGGACGTCGTGCGGGCCGCGGAGGCGGGGCGGCGTGCCGACGTCGTCGAGCCGTCCGACCCCGACCTGCCCGGCTGGGTGCGCCCCGCCGCGGACGAGTCGTCGCTGCGCTGGGACGCGCTGCTCGCGGTCGCCCTGTACCTGGGGTCGTTGCTGTCGATGACGCTCGTCGGGATCGTCGTCGGCTGGGAGGACGCGGCACCCGGGTGGCTGGCCGCGCTGCTGCTCGCCGCCGTGACGCTGCCGCTCGCGCTGCGCCGCCGGTGGCCGAGCGCGGTCGCGCTGGTGGTCTCGGTCGCGTTCGTCGTGGCCCAGGCGCTGCAGGTCTCCGAGTCGCTCATCATCAGCATCTCGCTGTTCGTCGCGATCTACACGGTCGGGGCCTGGGAGCCGTCGCGCCGCCGGGCGTCGCTGGTGCGGACGGTCGTCGTCACCGGGATGTTCGTGTGGCTGCTGGTCGCGGTGTTCCGCGCGGCGACGGATCCCGAGACTGCTGAGGACCTGCCGGACGTGGTGGGTGTGCTCTCGCCGTTCGTCGCGTACATGCTGCTGCAGCTGCTGACCAACGTCCTGTACTTCGCGGGGGCGTGGATGTTCGGCGAGCACGCGTGGCGGTCGGCCCGCGAACGGGCCCGGACGCAGTGGCAGGGGTACCTGCTGGTCCTCGAGCGGCGCCGGGCCGAGGCGCAGGCGGTCACGCTCGAGCGGCTGCGGCTGGCGCGGGAGCTGCACGACGCGGTCGCGCACCACGTGTCGCTCATGGGGGTGCAGGCGGCGGCGGCGCGCACCGTCCTCGCGTCCGACCCCGAACGTGCGGCGCTCGCGCTGGGGCACGTCGAGGACGCCGCGCGGGACGCGGTGAGCGAGCTGCACGGTGTGCTCGGGATGCTGCGCGAGACCGGCGCGGTCCCGTCCGGCGCGGACGAGCCGCCCGACGAGCCGCTCGCGTCGCTCGAGGTCGGGCGCCTGCCGGACCTCGTCGACCACGCCCGGGCCGCGGGGTTGCAGGTCACCTTCCAGGAGATCGGGACCCCGCGGCCGATGCGCCCGCTGGCGTCGCTCAACCTGTACCGGATCGCGCAGGAGGCGCTGACCAACGTCCGCAAGCACGCGGGTGACGGGGTGCGCGCCGACGTGCGCCTGCGCTGGCACGAGGACGAGGTCGAGCTCGAGGTGTCGGACGACGGCGGCACGGGGCGCCGTGCGGGGCGGGTGCCGTCCACGGGCATGGGGATCATCGGGATGCGGGAGCGTGCGGCGGCCGACGGCGGGCAGCTCGAGGCGGTGACGCGCCGGGCGGGCGGGTTCGTCGTGCGGGCGCGCCTGCCCCTGGGCGTCGCCGCGCGCCCCGGCGCGGCCGCCGACGGGTCGGCGCAGCCCCACGACGGCGGAGCGGACACCACGGAGGAGCAGGGATGACGCCGACGGTCCGCGTCGTG
The DNA here is from genome assembly GCA_023424135.1 of Actinomycetes bacterium. Classification (GTDB taxonomy): domain Bacteria; phylum Actinomycetota; class Actinomycetes; order Actinomycetales; family Cellulomonadaceae; genus Cellulomonas. The sequence continues at coordinate 1,450 of JAFAEH010000252.1, forward strand.
CTGGTGGACGACCAGGCGCTGCTGCGTGCCGGGATCGGCACGATCCTGTCGGCCGACCCGAGGATCGAGGTCGTCGGCGAGGCGGGTACGGGTGCGCAGGCCGTCGAGGTCGTGCGCTCGACGCGGCCCGACGTCGTGTGCATGGACGTGCAGATGCCGGACATGGACGGCCTGGAGGCCACGCGCCGGATCGTCGCCGACCCGGACGTCCACGCGGCGGTCGTCGTGCTGACGACCTTCAACCGCGAGGACTACCTCGTGGAGGCGCTGCGGGCGGGGGCCGTCGGGTACCTGCTCAAGACGTCGCGCCCGGAGCAGCTCACGGACGCCGTGCTGAGCGCCGCCGCCGGTGAGGGGCTGCTGTCGCCCGAGGTCACGCGGGCCGTCATCGCACGGGCCGTCGCCGAGCGACCGGCCGCGTCCCCGCGCGTCCCGTCGCACGTCGTCCCCCTGACCGAGCGTGAGCACGAGGTGCTCGCGGCCGTGGCCCGCGGCCTGAACAACGACGAGATCGCCGCCGAGCTCGTCGTCAGCCGGGCGACCGTCAAGACGCACGTGTCGAACGTGCTGGCCAAGCTGGGCCTGCGCGACCGCGTCCAGGCCGTCGTCTACGCGCACGAGCACGGCCTCGCCGGCTGAGACGACCCCGTCATCCGTCACGCCGTGGGCCCGCTTCCCGTGACGGACGACGGGGTCGGCGCAGGTGGCGTCTCCGTCCCGGGGCGGAGACGCAGGATCGGCCGGGGGCCCGAGGTGCGCGCGGCCCGGGACGCCTAGCGTCGTAGCAGGACGTCCGGACCTGCCGGGCGCGCACGACGCGGGGAGTGACGATGCTCGAGCTGCAGCACGTGAGCCGCTCGTTCGGCGACCGACGGGTGCTCGACGACGTGAGCCTCACCGTCGGTCGCGGGCGGCTGACGGGGTTCGTCGGCGGGAACGGTGCCGGCAAGACGACGACGATGCGGATCATCCTCGGGGTGCTCGCACCGCACGCGGGGACCGTGACGATCGACGGGCGGCCCCTGGGCGGGCAGGACCGTGCACGCTTCGGCTACATGCCCGAGGAGCGCGGTCTGTACCCGAAGATGCGCCTGGTCGAGCAGCTCACGTACCTGGCGCGGCTGCACGGCTTCGACAAGGACGGTGCCACGCAGCGCGCCGAGCGGCTCGTCGAGCGACTGGGGCTCGAGGCACGCGCGAAGGACCCCGTCGAGAGCCTCTCGCTCGGCAACCAGCAGCGTGCGCAGGTCGCCGCTGCGCTCGTGCACGACCCCGAGGTCCTGGTGCTCGACGAGCCGTTCTCGGGTCTCGACCCGATGGCCGTCGAGGTCGTGCAGGGTGTCCTCGCGGAGCGGGCGGCGCAGGGGGTGCCGGTGCTGTTCTCGTCGCACCAGCTCGACGTCGTCGAGCGGCTGTGCGACGACCTCGTGATCATCGCGGGCGGCCGGATCCGCGCGGCGGGCACGCGCGAGGAGCTGCGCGCGCAGCACGGCGGGTCGCGGTACGAGGTCGTGACGGACGGCGACCTGGGCTGGTTGCGCGACGTGCCCGGCGTCCGGGTCGACGAGCTCGCGGGCGGGTCAGCCGTCGTCGAGGCCGACGACGAGACCGCGCAGGGTGTGCTGCGCACGGCGCTGGCGCGCGGTCCGGTACGGGCGTTCACCCCGCTGCGGCCGACGCTGGCCGAGATCTTCCGGGACGTCGTGACCGACGAGCCCGCCGACGAGCTGCAGGAGGCGAACCGATGAGCGCGACGACCCCCACCCGCCCCGCGGCCCCGCCGCCGCCCTCGCTGGGCCGCGCGACGATGCTCGTCGCCGAGCGCGAGATCACGTCGCAGGTCCGCTCGAAGTCCTTCGTGATCTCGACCGCGATCCTGCTGGTCGCGGTGCTCGCCGCGATCGTCATCGGATCGGTGGTCTCGGGGCGCGAGTCGGACGACGTGCCGGTCGCCGTGGTGCAGTCCGTCGTGGCGGACCTGCCGACGGTCGACGGGCTCGCGGTCACCGAGGTGCCCGACCGCGCCGCGGCCGAGGCGGCGGTGCTCGACGGCGACGTCGACGCGGCCGTCGTCCCGGCGGACGGGGCGGTGCGGGTCGCGGTGCTCGCACGCGAGTCGGCGCCGCAGGCGCTGCTCGACGCGCTGACCGTGGCTCCCGAGGTCGAGCTGCTCGACCCCGCGACCGCCGACGGCCCGGTGCGGTACTTCGTGACGTTCGGGTTCGGCCTGGTGTTCATGATGTCCGCCATCGCGTTCGGGTCGACGATCGCGCAGAACACCGTGACGGAGAAGCAGACCCGCACGGTCGAGATCCTGCTGTCGGCCGTCCCGGCACGCGCGCTGCTCGCGGGCAAGATCCTCGGCAACTCGGCCCTCGCGATGGGTCAGACGGCGGCGATCGCGGCGGTCTCGGTGCTGGGCCTGGTGGTGACCGGTCAGGACGACCTGCTGACGATGGTCGGCACACCCGTCGTGTGGTTCGTGGTGTTCTTCGCGGTCGGGTTCGTGCTGCTCGCGGCGGTGTTCGCGGCGAGCGCGTCCCTCGTCTCCCGCATCGAGGACACGGGTGTGGTGCTGCAGCCCGCGATGTGGCTCGTGATGGCGCCGTACTTCCTCGTCGTGTTCTTCAACGACAACGCGGCGGTGCTGACGGCGATGTCGTACGTGCCGTTCAGCGCCCCCGTCGGGATGCCGGTGCGCCTGTTCCTCGGCGACGCCGCGTGGTGGGAGCCGCTGCTGTCGCTCGCGGTCCTGGCGGCCTCGTGCGTCGTCGTCATCGGGATCGCCGCGCGCATCTACGAGCGCTCCGTGCTGCGGATGGGCGCGCGCGTGCGGGTCCGCGAGGTGCTCGCGGGCCGCTCGGCGGACTGACGCGGAGAGCGGCGCCGGGCCTGGTTAGGCTGATCCACCTCATGCCTGCCCTGCCCGGCGCCGACCGCGCCCACCCGTCCTCGCGTCCCCGGCCCCTGGGGCCCTGCCCGTCCCCGGCCGGCAGCGGCCGTCCTAACGGCGCACGTCGCCGACGTGCCCCGGGGGCTCCGGGTCCCACGTCGAGGGTGGGGGCCTGAGTAATGGCGCACCTGCTGGGGGCCGAGGCGCTGCGCCTGGAGTACCCGACCGGGGTCGTGTTCGACCGGGTGAGCCTCGGCGTGGACGAGGGTGACCGGATCGGCATCGTCGGACGCAACGGCGACGGCAAGTCCAGCCTGCTCGCGATGCTCGCGGGGCGGATCGAGCCGGACGCGGGGAGGGTCACCGTCCGCGGCGGGGTGCGTGTCGGCGTCCTGGACCAGGCCGACACGCTGGACGACGACGACACGGTCGGGCACGCCGTCGTCGGGGACCGGCCCGAGCACGAGTGGGCGGGTGATGCGCGGGTGCGCGCGGTGCTCGCGGGCCTGCTGTCCGACCTCGACCGCGATGCGCGGCTCGGCACCCTGTCCGGCGGGCAGCGCCGCCGGGTCGCGCTCGCCGCGCTGCTCGTCGGCGACCACGACGTCCTGGCGCTCGACGAGCCGACCAACCACCTCGACGTCGAGGCGATCGCGTGGCTCGCGGACCACCTCAAGCGGCGCTGGTCCGCGGGCGCCGGCGGCCTGCTCATGGTGACGCACGACCGGTGGATCCTCGACGAGGTCTGCACCCGCACGTGGGAGGTGCACGACCGCGTCGTCGAGCCGTTCGAGGGTGGGTACGCGGCGTACGTCCTGCAACGCGTCGAGCGCGACCGGCAGGCGGCGGCCGTCGAGCAGCGCCGGCAGAACCTCGCCCGCAAGGAGCTCGCGTGGCTGCGTCGCGGCGCACCGGCCCGCACGTCGAAGCCGAGGTTCCGCATCGAGGCGGCGAACGCGCTGATCGCGGACGTGCCCGAGCTGCGCAACGCGGTCGAGCTGCAGTCGTTGGCGATCTCCCGGCTCGGCAAGGACGTCGTCGACCTGCTCGGCGCGGGTGTGTCCTACGGGGACCACGAGGTGCTGCGGGACGTCGAGTGGCGCATCGCACCCGGGGAGCGCACGGGCGTCCTCGGGGCGAACGGCGCCGGCAAGTCCACGCTGCTCGGGCTGGTCGACGGCACGGTGGCGCCGACCGCGGGCCGGGTCAAGCGGGGCAAGACCGTCAAGGTCGCGACGCTCAGCCAGCGGCTCGACGAGCTGGAGGAGCACTGGGACTCACCGGTGCGCACCGTCGTCGAGCGCCTGCGCACGACCTACTCGTTCGGGTCCGGGTCGAAGGCGACCGAGCTGACACCGGGGCAGCTGCTCGAGCGGCTCGGCTTCTCCTCGGCGCAGCTCTCGACGCCCGTCAAGGACCTGTCCGGCGGTCAGCAGCGGCGCCTGCAGCTGCTCCTCATCCTGCTCGAGCAGCCGAACGCGATGATCCTCGACGAGCCGACGAACGACCTGGACACCGACATGCTCGCGGCGCTCGAGGACCTGCTCGACTCGTGGCCGGGCACGTTGCTCGTGGTCTCGCACGACCGGTACTTCCTCGAGCGGGTGACGGACCAGCAGTACGCGGTCCTGACGGGCGAGGACGGCGTCGGCCGGCTGCGGCACCTGCCCGGCGGGGTCGACGAGTACCTGCGGCTGCGGGCCGCGCAGCAGGCGGCCCCGTCGTCGTCGGACCGCTCGTCGGACCGCGCCTCCGCGCCGACCGCCGGGGGCCTGACGGGTGCCGAGCTGCGCGCCGCGCAGAAGGAGCTCACGGCGCTGGAACGGCGCATCGCCAAGCTGCAGGACCAGGTGGACCGGGCGCGGACGGCGCTCGCCGACCACGACCAGTCCGACTACGTGGGGCTCGGCGCCGAGATGCAGCGGATCGGTGCGCTCGAGGCCGAGCTGGGTGGGCTCGAGGAACGCTGGCTCGAGCTCGGTGAGATCGCCGAGGGCACCCGCGCCTGACGGCGTGCACCGGCACGCGAACCGGCTCAGCGGTGGCCGGTCCCGGCCCCCGCGGTCCCGGCGGCCCGGACGTGGGCGCCGGTCGCGACGACCAGCAGCGCCGCGACGACGAGCAGCGGCACCGTCCACGCCCCCGTCGCGGAGTGCAGCCAGCCCAGTGCGCTCGGTGTGAGGGCGGCGACCGCGTAGCCGACGGTCTGGACCGCGGCCGACATGCGTCGTACGTCCGCCGGGGACCCGGCCAGGTGGGCGACGACCGTGAACAGGACGACGAAGTTCGCGGCCTGTGCGAGCCCTGCGAGCACGACCCACGCGCCCCACGCCGACGGGGCGAGCAGCAGCCCCACGGGCAGCGACACCCAGCACGCGGCGACGACGAGCACGACGACCCGCGGGGGCACCCGCCGGGCGAGCGCGGCGGGCGCGAGCACGCTGCCGAGGACGCCCAGCAGCTGGAACAGCGACGCGGCCGCGCCCGCACCGGCCCGCGACAGCCCGGCGTCGTCCTGCAGCATCGAGGGCAGCCACGCCGTCACGCCCATGTACGACGCCGACTGCCCGACGAACGTCAGGCACAGCAGCCACGTCAGCGGTCGGCGCAGCACGGACCGCGTCGGCGGTATCGTCCGTGCGGTGCCGGGCGCAGCACCGGCGAGGGTCGCGTCGACCACGGCGGGCCGGACGTCGCGGGCGCCGTCGCGGGCCACCCTCACCCACACGCCGAGCGCCAGCACCGCGAGCACACCCCACGACGCGAGCGCCCACCGCCACCCGACGAGCGCCGCGAGCGGCGCGGTGCCGAGCGTCGTCAGGCCCGCGCCGCCGTTCATCACCGCCGAGTACAGGCCCATCACCCGGGGGACCTGCAGCGGGAAGTCCCGCGCGACGACGACGGGCACGCCCACGTTGCCCACGGTGATCGCGGCACCGATGACGAGCGTCCCCGCGAACGCACCGGGCACACCGCCGAACGAGCGCAGCAGCGTGCCCGCGAGGATCGTCAGCAGCGCGAGCGCGAGCATGCGCGTCGTCCCCGCGCGGGCCAGCGCGAGGGCGGCGAGCGGCGTGAGCGTCGCGAAGCACAGCACGGGCAGCCCGGTCAGCAGCCCGGCGGCGCCGGACGTGAGGCCGAGGTCGGCGGCGACCAGGTCCACGACGGGTGCGGGCGAGACCATGGGTCCGCGCAGGTTCAGCGCGACGAGCAGCAGCGCGACGAGCACGAGCCCACCGCCACCGTGCCGTGCGACGGTGCGGCCGTTCACGTGCGCGGCGTGGAGGCGGGGTCCGCGCGCGGTGCCGGTGCGGGGGCGGGTGCGCCGTGCGGCGCCGTCACGACGCGTCGAACAGGGTGAGGACGTCGCGCAGGAGTGCGGCGAGGCGTTCGCGGTCGGCCTCCGGCAGGTCGCCGATGAGCTCGCCCTCGACGGCGAGCAGGTCGGCGAACGCCTCGTCGACGCGCCGCAGGCCCGCGGGCGTGAGCTGCACGAGCACGCCGCGACGGTCGTCGGGGGAGGGCAGGCGCTCGACGAGCCCGTGCTCGACGAGCCGGTCGATGCGGTTGGTCATCGTGCCGCTCGTCACGAGGGTCTGCGTGAGGAGCGTCCCGGGGGAGAGGCGGTACGGCTCACCGGCGCGCCGCAGGGCCGCGAGGACGTCGAACTCCCACGTCTCGAGACCGTGCCGGGCGAACGCCCCGCGCCGCGCGAGGTCGAGGTGGCGGGCCAGGCGGCTCACGCGCGAGAGCACGGTGAGCGGACGCACGTCGAGGTCCGGCCGTTCGCGCTGCCAGGCGAGCACGATGCGGTCGACCTCGTCACGCGGGGGTCCGTCGACCTGCGTCTCGGCCATGTGTCCGAGGTTAGTCGACGTCGAGACAGTGCGGGCGGGGACCTTCGGGTGACACGCGGCACGGGGACGTGCGACGACGCCGCCGCGCCCCGTCCCCGCAGCGCGGCTTCGGGCCCATGCGTCCGTGCAGGTCACCCGGGGTGAAGACTCAGCGGGCACAGCGACGACGCCCAGGTGATGTCGGTAGTGTTCGGGTGTCGCGCCGCCGCGCAGGACGACGTCGGGCGACCCCGGCGTGCCGTGCGCGCGGGCCAGACGAACCGGAGGACACCGTGGGATTCATCAAGGCCTTCACGGGCGCGCTCGGCGGCACCCTGGCCGACCAGTGGAAGGACTTCCTGACGCCGCCGGACGGCCTCGCGCCCACCGCGGCGATCTTCCCCGCGGTGCCCCGCGGCCAGAACGCGGGTCGCGGCTCCAACACCCAGGCCTCGCAGAACATCATCACCAACGGCAGCCGCATCGTCGTGCCCGAGGGGTACGGGCTGCTGACGTTCCAGGACGGTGAGCTCACGGGTCTGGTCGCGGAGCCGGGTGGGTACGAGTTCCGCTCGGACGACCCGAACTCGCGCTCGGTGTTCGCGGGTGACGGCATCCTCGCCTCGACCGTCCTGACGTCGTGGGAGCGGTTCAAGTTCGGCGGGCAGCCGGGCTCGCAGCAGCTCGCGTTCTACGTGAACCTCAAGGAGATCCCGAACAACCGGTTCGGCACGCAGTCGGAGATCTACTGGGACGACGCGTACCTCAACGCACAGGTCGGCGCGGTCACGCGCGGCACGTACACGCTGCGGATCGTCGACCCGGTCCTGCTGGTCAAGCAGTTCGTCCCGCTGACGTACCTGACGGCCGGTGCGCGGGTCTTCGACTTCTCCGACCTCGACAACGACGCCGCGGGGCAGCTCTTCAACGAGGTCGTCGCGTCCCTCGCGGCCGCGTTCTCGTACTACACGAACGACCCGTCCAAGGGGAACCGGATCGCCCGCATCCAGGGCGACGCGATCGGCTTCGGCCAGTCGCTCGCCGGGGCCGTCGAGGAGGGGTACCAGTGGACCTCGCAGCGCGGCATCACGATCGTCAAGGTCGCGATCGCCGCGATCGAGTACGACGCGGACACGCGTGCGCTGCTCAGCGACGTCAAGAAGGCCGACGCGCTCGGCGGGGCACGCGGCAACTCGTTCCTGCAGCAGTCGGTGGCCCGCGGAATGCAGGCCGCCGGTGAGGGCGGGGGCGGCGCCGCGAACATGGCGGTGCTCGGCATGGGCTTCAACGCCGCGGGGAACGCCGCGGGTGCGCTGCAGCAGCCCGTCGGCGGCCCCCAGACGGGTGTCCCCGCGACGTCGCAGGACGCACCCGTGGCCGCACCGGCCGCGCCCGCCGCGCCGGCCGACGACACGGTCGCCAGGCTGACCCAGCTCAAGCAGCTGCTCGACCAGGGGCTGATCACGCAGGACGACTACGACGCGGCCAAGGCGAAGGCCCTGGGTCTGTAGGCGAACCATGACGCACATCGACGCACCGCCGCCCGAGGGCGGCGCGCGCCCCGGTTCGGTCCCCACCGGTGCCGGCGACCCCGGCACCGGCGGGACCGCGCCGGTGACCCCGCTGTCGGGCACCGCGCCCGGGCCCTCCGGCCCGCAGGTCGTCCAGACCGGCGGCTCCGCGGCCGACGGGCTGGTGCGCTGCGCCCGCTGCGGCGCGACGGAGATCTCGCTGAACGTCGCCACGGGCATGCTGCGGTGCTCGTTCTGCCGCTTCGAGTGGCAGTCCGAGAACGCGTTGAGCACCTTCGGGCTCGACGGGGACATCGGCGAGCTCGTCGGGACGGTCGTCGGCTCCGGCACGGCCGACGTGACGGCGGACGACTCGGTCGTCACGCTGCGCTGCGACGCATGCGGTGCGGAGGTCGTCATCGACGCCGGGCACAGCGTGCAGGCCCGCTGCCACTGGTGCCGCAACACGCTCTCGCTCAACGCGCAGGTGCCCAACGGCGCGGTGCCGGACATGGTGCTGCCGTTCCGGGTCACGAAGGACCAGGCGGTGGCGCACGTCGCGGAGTTCGTGCGCAAGCGCACCTACTTCGCCCACCCGCGGTTCCGTGCCGAGTTCACGCCCGAGAACGTCATGGGGGTGTACCTGCCGTACATGGTCGTCGACCTCAACGCGCACGCGCGCGTCGTCGGCCAGGGCGAGCACCAGACCCGCTCGTACACCGTGAAGGTCGGCGACGACCGGACCGAACGCCGCTACGACGCGGACCTGTTCGACGTCACGCGCGAGTTCGACCTGCACGTCGACGACCTCACGCTCGAGTCCTCGGCCGAGCGGCGCGACCGTGACACGTCGCGCACGTCGAACCACGTGATCAACACGATCATGCCGTTCGACGTCGAGAACGGTGTGCGCTACGACGCGAACTACCTGTCGGGCTTCACCTCGGAGCGCCGCGACATCGACCTGGCGGCGCTCGAGCCGATCGCGCGCCAGCAGGCCGGGGACATCGCCCGGTGGCGCGCCGACGAGACGACGGCCTTCTACGACCGTGGCGTCCGCTGGGACGCCACGCAGGTCGAGGTCCGCGGGCAGCGCTGGGTCAGCGCGTACCTGCCGGTGTGGCTGTACAGCTACTACGAGACCCGCAAGGACGGCAGCTCGCTGCTGCACTACGTCGCGGTCAACGGGCGCACCGGGGAGACGATGGGCAGCGTGCCGCTCAACAAGGGGCGCCTGCTCGCCGTGAGCGCGGTCGTGCAGGCGTTCGCGACGGTCGCCGCGGTCGTGCTGGCGGTGGTGCTGTCATGAGCGGGCACGTCCTGGTCCTGACCTCGGACGCCGCGCAGGTGCTCGCGAGCGTGTCGTCCGACGACGGCGGGGGAGTGGGGATCGTCTTCCTGCTGCTGCTCGCCGGCCCACTGTTCTACATGCGCGTCTACCTGAAGTACCGGAACACCGACAAGCGCCACCACCACGAGTCGGAGACACGCTCGGAGATGATCGGCGTGCAGACGACCGACACGTTCGTCGAGCACCGCAAGGGGCTGCGCGGCTCGCGCATGAAGGGGGCGAACAACCGCCGACTGTGAGCGTGCGGGCGCGCTCAGTCCGCGGACTGCTTGGTGAGGGCCGGGCGGCGCTCGAGCCCCTCGAGCCCGTTCCACGCGAGGTTCACCAGGTGGGCGGCGACCTCGGCCTTCTTCGGGCTGCGCGCGTCGAGCCACCACTGACCCGTCAGCGCGACCATCCCGACGAGCATCTGCGCGTAGATCGGGGCGGTGCGCGGGTCGAGGCCCTGCCGCTTGAACTGGTCGGCGAGCAGGTGCTCGACCTGCGTGGCGACGTCCCCGATGAGGCTCGAGAACGTGCCGGTCGCCTGCGCGACGGGCGAGTCACGCACGAGGATGCGGAACCCGTCCTCCGACGTCTCGATGTACGACAGCAGGGCCAGGGCGGTGCGCTCGACCAGCACCTTCGGGTGCCCGCCACCCTCCAGCGCACCCGTCAGCGCGCCCGTGAGGGCCTGGATCTCCCGGTCGACGACGACGGCGTACACGCCCTCCTTGCCGCCGAAGTGCTCGTACACCACGGGCTTGGACACCTCGGCGCGCGCCGCGATCTCCTCGACGCTGGTGTTGTCGAACCCCTTCTCGGCGAACAGCCGCCGCGACACGTCGAGCAGCTGCGCACGGCGCTGCGTGCCCGTCATGCGCGCGCGGGACCGCTTCGAGTCGGAGGCCATGCGGGCCATTGTGCCGCGCGGGCGCGTCCCGGCGCTGGTCCGTCCCGCGCCGCGTGCCGCGCGGCGTCCCGTGCCGCGTCTCGTACCGCGTGCCGTGCCGTGTGCCGCGCCTGGCAGACTGGGGCGCCGGTCCGCCCTGGTGTAACGGCAGCACGCAGGCCTTTGGAGCCTTGCGGTCCAGGTTCGAATCCTGGGGGCGGAGCCTGCTGGCGTCGGCACAGCCAGGCATCTGGCGTTGTCCGGTGAGGATCAGCCGCCTTTCGGCTTCGGCGAGACTCGAGCCGGTGCGCTCTGGCAGAGCAGCCTGTGGGCCGCAGGCCGATATCGCCGCATTCATGCGCATCTGGAGACGCAGCGGTCCGAAGAGCCTGCGCCGCGCCGCTCTGCGCAGGCTACGGGGACTCAAGGGAGTTGGGGCCTGTGACGATGCAGACGGTAACGCCTGGGCGGTTCGCTGTCGGTCGCCGTGCTGTGGCATCCGTCCTCGATCGTGGTCGACCCCATCGGATGTCAGGAATCGACCGCGTGTCGGCGGTGTCTGACACAGTCAGGTGCGTGACGCAGTGTTGCGGCCGTGGGAGAACTCGGGCCCCGTCAGGGCACCTCCTTCGGCGGATTCGGAGGGAGGGCTGTGGACCGAATGGCATGGGCGCCGGATCCCGGGCTTGTGGAGTACCTCCGAGGTCAGTTGGAGGACACGCTCAGGTCGTACCAGGCGAAGCCGGACCTCATCACGGAGCACGCAAACCACGAGGAGTCCATCCGCGTGGGCGGGTACGCCAACCGGACGCTCCTCGAGTTGGTCCAGAACGCCGCCGATGCGATCGCGGGAAGCGACGAGGGCGGTCCGCACGCGGGTCGCGTCGAGATCGTGCTCGACATCGACCGCGGCGTCCTCTACTGCGCCAACGCCGGACGGCCGTTCTCTAGGGATGGTCTTCGATCGATCACGATGGCGCACATCAGCGGCAAGCGCGGGGACGAGATCGGAAGGTTCGGCCTCGGGTTCAAGTCCGTCCTCGCGGTCTCCGACCGACCCCAGGTCTTCAGCCGTTCCGTGTCGTTCGAGTTCAACAGCCCTTCGGCGCAGACGGAGCTTGCGCAGGCCGCGCCGGGCGCTCGGCGCTACCCGCTCCTGCGAACGGCCTTCCCGGTTGACGCCGACCAGGAGTTCGCCGACGACAAGGTCCTCGCGGAACTCGGCGAGTGGGCATCCACGGTTGTCCGACTGCCGGAAGCAAAGAACCTCGAGCGACTCCGGCACGAGATCGAGAACTTCGCAACGGAGTTCCTGCTCTTCGTGAGTGCGGTCCGCGAAGTGCGGCTCCGGGTCCTCGGGTCGGATGGGCTCACCATCACCCACGTCTCGCGCGATCTCGGCAACGGCTTGCTCCGGATCGAGCGTCCGGACGGCGACGGGGACGAGTGGATCGTTCAGGACCGTATGCACGCGCCTTCCGCGCATGCGCGTAAGGAGGTCGGCGAGGCGGTATCCCGCTCGGAGGTGAAGGTCACCGTCGCGTTGCCACGCCAGCAGTCGAGGCGCCGAATCGGACAGTTCTGGTCGTACTTTCCGTTACAGGACCGAACGTCGGCTTCAGGTCTGTTCAACGCTCCCTGGAGCGTGAACGACGACCGAACGACCCTGCTCCGCAACGACTACAACCGTGAGATTCTGCAGACGATCGCCGATACCTTCGTCGACCTGCTGCCCCGGGTGATCACGGGTGACGATCCGGCGGCCCACCTCGACTACATGCCGGCACGTGGCCGGGAGAGCCTTGGGTTTGGCGACGAGACCATGATCGCCCACGTTCGCGCAGCCGTCTCCCGGCGGCCTCTGATTCCCGACGCCAGCGGATCGCTGCGCTTCGGCCTCGACCTGCGCCCGCTGGACTTCGCCGTGAAGTTCGCGCCCAAAGTTCACGAGGGATGGGCGCTGTCGCCGAACACGGGCAAGGACGTCCCACACTGGCGCTGCTACTCGACGGAGACCAGAGCGACCCGCCTCCGCGATCTGTTCATCGCCGGCATGGAGGACGACTTCGCGGTCGAGGGCTCGCGCGATCAGCTCCGCGCTCTCGATAGGTTGCCCAAGCGAGGGCTACTCGCCTGGCTGCGCGAATGGGCCGAGGGCACAGACCCCGTCTCCGCCGCCAATGCTCTGAGGACCGTGATGGGTCACAGGTCGCTCGAGTCGATCGAGCAGGCGAAGGTCATCCTGACGACCGACGGGCCCCGGGCGATCACCGACAGGGACCTCGTCTTCCTGCACCAACAGGGCGACGTGCACCTCGACGGAGCGGTGTTCGTCGACCCCGAGTTCCTTTCGCAGCCCGGGGTGGAGGCTCTGCTCAAGCAGGCGGGCTTCCGCGACATGGATCCCGAGACGGTTCTCAACGCGCGTGTGGCGGCGCTGCCGGATGCTCCCTCGCCGGCCGAGCTCGAGGCGCTGTGGGAGGCAGTCCTTGACGTTCCCGTGCACGCCGCAGCCAAGATCCTCGAGCGGCACAGCACCAAGGTGAAGGTGCCCACCAAGGACGGAGCATGGGCCCGACCGGTGGGCGTCTTCGACATCCCGGAGGCCCTCGGAGGCGAGCTGGCGTCGAGGCTTCTCGACCGCGAACGGTGCCTCCCGGAGGTTGCCCACCGCATCGGCGTGATCCAGGAGCCGGTGGTGAACTTCTTGGAGGAGCAAGAGCCGCTCCGCGACGACTACCGGGACTGGGTGCGGGCGCACCTCAACTCGAAGCTGGGACCGGGCGACCGCGCCATCGAGCGGATAGACCTCGAACCGGGCCAGGGCCCCGGTCCGTTCTCGGTCCTCCTCATGCTGCACAGGGCCGAGGCGTCGCCTGCACTACGGGAACACTGGACAGTGCGTCTGATGGAGCTCGGCGACCGGCCCTGGATCTGTGAGGACGTCGACTCAGCCCGGATCTATGAGGTGCAGTCCCCGGTGCGCTGGGCGGTGGAGCACGCGGGCCTAGTGAGGACCACCCGGGGCTTCGCGGCGCCTGGACAGGCCGCGCACCCGTCCCTTCTTCGGTTCGAAGCTCTACTCCCTCTGTTCCGCGGTCCCGGTCGAGTTGCCGACGCGCTCGGGCTCCCTTCCGAGCTTGAGCGGGTCGCTCCAGAGGTCCTCAGGGCCTCACTGGAGGCACCTGTCTTCGCGGACATGGTCGCGGACGACACTCTCGTCGAGTTCATCCTCACCGCGGTACCCGTGGCTTTCCCAAACGGCGGGCGGCCAGCGAGCATCCCGGCGCGCGTGGGCCGTGTGGTTGAGCCTCGTTCACCCGAGACGGTCTACGTCGCTTCGTCGGAGGACGAGCGCAAGTACCTTGCGGCGCGGGGACGGCCCTACCTGTTCGCGGAAGCGACCGAGGCCGAGGCGCTTGTCGCCACCGTGGGGTGCAGACGGTTCGAGGACAGCTTCGCCTTCTCCATGGTCATCGACGGTCTGCAGGCCAGCCAGCCGATCAGGGACGTCTTCACCGGCCTTCGCTCGGGTCACGTCGGCGAGAGCGTCGCCCACGCCTCGATCGCGCGCGCCATGCAGATCACGAAGCGGGTCACGACCGAGGAGGGCGTCGAGGACCAGCCACTTCAGTGGGCGCTGGACGGCAACGACCTCGTGGTGAGGAGCGACCTGCCCGAAGCGCGTGCACTCGCGATCGTCAATGAGGCTTTCGGCCTCGGCTTGGACCACGCTGAGCTGACCCGAGTGCAGATGGTTGGGCTCGGTCACCGGCTCGAGGGACTCCGGGCGGAGGCCAAGGCAGCAACGACTGATGCCGAGCGTCTCGAGGTCTACTTCGGGCCCGACACCCTGCGCGAGTCACTCCCCAAGGGGCTCTGGGGGGCGCTCGAGTCGCAGAATCTCGTGAACGACGAGACATCGCTAGGGGCGCTCTTCCTCACGGTCTACGGCACCGACTCGATCCACCGCTTGCAGGATGCGTTCCGCGAAGAGGGCTTCGCTGACGTTCCCTCGCAGTGGGCGGGCGGTCAGGCGACGATCTCGTGGCTCCGGAAAATGGGGTTCGGCGCGACGTACGCCGGCCGCCGCATCCAGCGGCAGGACGACGAGTTCCTCGTGCCGGGGGCCGTCAAGATGAACGGTCTGCACGACTTCCAGGAGAGGATCAGCGGAGAACTCCGCGAGGTTCTCACAGAGCGCGACCCGGATGGCCACGCCAAGAAGGCCATGGTCGAGTTGCCCACAGGGGCCGGCAAGACCCGCGTGGCCAGCGAGACCGCACTGCGGCTCTTTATCGAGGGTGCGCTTCGCGGTCCCATTCTCTGGATCGCCCAGTCACAGGAGCTCTGCGAACAGGCCGTGCAGACGTGGAGCACCGTCTGGCGGTGGCTCGGAGACGAGCGCCCGCTCACGGTCGGCCGGCTGTGGGAGGGCAGGACGGTCCATGAGCCTGAGACAGACTTCAGCGTGATCGTCGCCACGGATGCCAAGCTTGAGATGCTCCTCCGCAATCCGGACTACGACTGGCTCGCCGACGCTGCAGCGGTCTTCGTGGACGAGGCACACCGCGCCGGCAACTCCGAGCGGTACACCCGGATCCTGAGCTGGCTCAGAGTCGCGGGGCGGGAATGGGCCCGTCCGCTCGTCGGCCTCTCCGCGACGCCGTTCAAGGGCGGAAGTGACGGCACTGACGCACTCGCTGGCCGTTTCGGCCGCCGCAAGCTCACCGCGTTCGACGAGGACCCTTACCGGCAGCTTGCCGAACGGAAGGTTCTCGCGCGCGTTCAGCGCGAGGTGCTTCAGGGCGTCGAAGTGGCGCTCAGTGACGCCGAGATCAACGACGCCAGGACCCTCCATAGGGTCAGCGACACCGTGATGACGCGGATCGGACGCGACCAGGCTCGCATGGCCGCGTTGGTGGAGCACATCTGCAGCTTGGACGAGGACTGGCCAATCCTCGTCTTCACTCCGACCGTCCTCTCCGCACAGGTGCTCGCAGCGACGCTCAGGTACCGCGGACGGGATTCGGCGGCCGTCTCAGGCGAGACCGGAAGGCAGCGCCGCCGCGAGATCATCTCGGAGTTCAAGGACGGGAAGATCCAGGTCCTGACGAACTGTGATCTGCTCACACAGGGCTTCGACGCACCCGGCGTCCGGGCCCTCTACATCGCGAGACCGACGTTCAGTCCCGGCGCGTACATCCAGATGGTCGGGCGCGGACTCCGCGGACCGGCCAACGGTGGCAAGGAAGAGTGTCTGATCGTCGACCTCGTGGACAACTTCGGCGAGCTCAACGACCTCCTCGGCTACCGCGAGTACGAGGATCTCTGGCAGGAGCAGCGCAGATGATCCTCTCCCCCGACCAGGTCGACATCGAGCGCACCGCCACGAGCGACGCCGAGCGTCGTGTGGCACGCCTCCTCCGGGGCGTCGAGGGGGATCCCGATGCGGTCGCCTTCCACTCGATCAAGCTGCGTTCCCACGCCTACAAGCAGCAGGCGGAAGCCGACTTCGTCGTCCTCTGGCACGGGGTTGTCGTCGTCGTCGAGGTCAAGGGCGGCGGGGTGCGCAAACACGAGGGCACCTGGTACTCGATCGACCGGCGTGACGAGTGGCACCGCCTGCCCACTTCGCCGATGGAGCAGGCCAGGTCGGCCGCGTATGCGCTGCGCGACATCCTCACCGAGGAGGGGGTCGGCTGGTACGCCCACGAGGCGGTGGTCATCACACCGGACATCGAGCCGCCGCCCCACTCAACTGAATGGGCGCCCACCCATTGGCTCGCGAAGGACGAGATGAGCACCGACGGCCTCAGGGCCGCTCTCGACACCGTCGCCGCCGGAGCCCGCCGGCCACCGACGGGCCGCAAACTCGCGCGGGCCGATGACCTGCGTGTCCGGCTCTTCGGAGAGTTCACCCGGATCCCTGTGATCGACGCACTTCGCGGCGCGGTCCTCGACGAGCAGAACCGCGCGACCGAGGCGCAGGCAAGGGTGCTCGCCACCCTCGCACGCAATCCCAGAGTGCTCGTGACGGGTGGTGCTGGGACGGGCAAGTCCGTGGTTCTCGCCGAGGCCGCCAAGCAGGACGCCGACCTCGGCCGTGCCACGCTGATCACCTACAGGTCGCCAGGCCTTTCCGCGTTCTTCGCACAGCGGGTCGCCGGCCGCGACATCCACCTCGTCGCCTTCGACGACCTACCCGACGACCGCACGTTCGACTCCGTGTTCGTCGACGAGGCGCAGGACCTCATGAACGCCCAGGGGATGGACCGACTCGACGGCGTGATCCGCGGCGGCCGATCCTCCGGCCGATGGCGGATGTTCCTCGACCCGAACAACCAGGCCCACGTGGACGGGGAGTTCGACGAGGACGTGCTCGCGCTGGTCGCGGACGACGCGACGACCGTCGACCTGGACGTCAACGTCCGCAACACCAAGGCGATCGTCCACGTCGTGCAGGAGTACCTCGGCGCCGACATCGGCGACCCCGGCATCGTGCACGGCGAGAAGGTCCATTGGGTGACCTCCACGAACGGCGGCCTGGCGGAAGCCGGTGAGCTAGCCAGCAGGTTGGTGGCGGACGGGGTGAGGCGCGACAACATCTGGATCGTCGACGTCGGGTCCACCGCCGCCCCTCTCCGCAATGAGCGTGGCGTGCTCGTCACCAACCCCAGGCACGCCAAGGGCCTCGAAGCGGAACACGTCATCGTGTGCGGGCTGCCCGAGGTATTCGATGCCCGGGGCACGGCAGCGCTCTACGTCGCGGTCACGAGGGCTCGCGTGGCCCTGCACGTGGTTGCCTCGGACCCGGAGATGGCGCGGCTCAAGGATCTCGTCCGACGGAGGATGGTGGCGGAGTGACGCTCACGGCGGAACAGGCGGCGGCACTGGCCCATCTACGTGGCGCGTACGTCGGCCCCGAGGGAGGGCCGGAGGAGGTCGTGGAGAACCCGCCGAACCTGCGCTACTCCGTGGGCATCCTCTTCCCCCGGGAGGTGCCGGATCACCCGGACACGAGCCCGGAACCCAACGTCGATGCGGACGTGCCCGGATCCGACGTCGAGGAGGACGGTGCGGGAGTCCCCCTCGCCGAGGACTGGCGCCCGTCGTCGGTGGCGATCTCGTTCGTCACGGACGGCACATCCGTCCTGTGCGATCTCACCGGAGCCACCTACGAGGACGTCCGTGGCGACGGGCCTCCGGCTTGGCAGCGACGCCCCTTCGAGGTCCGAGCCCTCGAACTCTCCGACGACCGCCCGCCCGAGACGCTCACGGTACGCGGTGTGCCCGTCGAGATCGGCGCCCGGTGGCGGACCTACCGGTCGGGGCGCCTCGTGACGGTTCATGCCAGGGTCCTCTCGACCTCGCTCGGAGACGACCGTCTCGACGTGCCCCTGACCTTGTTCCAGGTGGCACTGTCGGTCACGGCCGCGTCCGGCCACCGCTTCCTCGAGTACGACGTGAGGCGCTCGCTGGACATCGACGAGGAGTCGGCGGAGCTGCGCGTCCGGTACCGCAACCGGAAGGTCTACGCGGTTGGCCACGGGATGGCCGCAGATTGGGAACTCATCGGGTCCGACTGCTCGAAGGTGTTCCTCGATCCGGTGCCGGCGTTCGTGGTACCGGCGGTCGAAGTGACAGGGTTCCGCCCGGGCACGGCCGAGGACCAGGCCCTGGAACTCAAACACCTGGCTCGGATCGACACCGAGCCGGGCGCAGTCCTTCCTTCCCTGGACGCCTTCCTGCGTGCCTTTGAGAAGTGGGTCGAGGCAGAAGAACTGCGGGCCGACGCCCTGGGCGACGACGCACCTGTCGCCCGCACCATCGCCGATCGCGCGCGGACGACCGCCAGCCGGATGAGTGAGGGGGTCGAGCTACTGCGCGCACCCGAGAATGCGCTCCATCGCACTGCGTTCGCCCTCGGCATGGCGGCGATGCGCCTGCAGATGCTCCAGGCGATGGCGCAGCGTGGCGACGAACGTCGCGAGCCCCGCTGGCGGCCCTTCCAGTTGGGGTTCCTGCTGGTCGCGCTCGCCTCGACCCTCGACGACGACCACGACGATCGAGAACTCGTGGACCTCATCTGGTTCCCCACCGGTGGCGGGAAGACCGAGGCCTACCTCGCCCTCGCCGCCACGGAGGTCTTCCGGCGGCGACTCGAGCACGGCACAGCTGGCGCGGGCACCGCCGTGATCACGCGGTACACCCTCCGGTTGCTCACTGCACAGCAGTTCCAGCGGACCGCGGCGCTCGTCTGCGCGATGGAGCTCCTCAGACGGCCCGGCCGGTTGCACGACACGCGAGTGAAGGGAATGCCGCGCTTCACCATCGGTCTCTGGGTCGGCAACCAGGTGACGCCAGGCAGCCGCGCCGAGGCCAAGGGTGCACTGGACAGACTGCACAAGGCGGCGCGGCCCGACGAAGCGAACCAGTTCCAGATCGAGAGTTGCCCCTGGTGCGGCGCCCCGCTCCTGCCGCCGAGGCACTCGACCGATCGAACGCTCTACGGGCTGCGCCTCGACGGCCACGACACCGTCATCCACTGCACGGACCAGGCATGCCCGTTCGCCGACGAGCTACCCGTCGCGGTTGTGGACGAGGTCATCTACGACGACCCGCCGACGATCGTGCTCGCCACTGTGGACAAGTTCGCGCGCCTCCAGTTCCGACCGGAGGCCGGGCGCATCCTCGGCATCGGGACGCCCTACCGCCAGCCCTCCCT
Source organism: Actinomycetes bacterium (assembly GCA_023424135.1). Classification (GTDB taxonomy): domain Bacteria; phylum Actinomycetota; class Actinomycetes; order Actinomycetales; family Cellulomonadaceae; genus Cellulomonas. Next base: position 20,640 of record JAFAEH010000252.1, read on the forward strand.
GGTCATCCAGGACGAGCTGCACCTCCTGTCCGGGCCGCTCGGCACCACCGTGGCTGTCTTCGACTCCGTCATCCAGGTGCTCCTCTCCCGCGGCGGCTCGAGGCCGAAGATCGTCGCCTCGACCGCCACCATCCGGTCGTCGGCGGAGCAGGTCTCCGGGCTCTACGGGCGACCGGTCAGCCTCTACCCTCCAGCCGGTATCGACGACGACCAGACCTTCTTCTCCCGACCCGTCGCGACGGGCGAGGGAAGGCTCTACGTAGGCCTCATGCCGCAGTCGACCTCGCAGGCTTCGGCCCTGGTGGCCGCTGCTTCACCACTCCTCGAGCTTCCCGGAGCGTTGTCACGCACGGCCGGTACCAACAGCTCCAAGGACGCCTACTGGACGGCCGTTCTCTATCACAACAGTCTCCGAGAGCTCGGCCGCTCCGGAGCCCTCGTCGCCGATGACGTGAACGCACGGCTTGAGGCACGCGCCGGGCGACTCGGGCTGGAACCGCGGGTCGTCAGAGCGGACCGAGTGGTCGAACTCACCAGCCGACAAGAGGCCGAGGAACTTCCGAAGCACCTGCGGGCGCTCAGCCGCAGCGCCGACGAGTCGGACTCGGCCGTGGACGTGGTTCTGTCCTCCAACATGCTGTCCGTCGGAATCGACGTGCCTCGCTTGAGCCTCATGCTGATGGTGGGCCAGCCGAAGACGACGGCCGAGTACATCCAGGCGACCAGCCGGGTGGGGCGCGGCGCCGTACGCGGTCTCGTCGTCACCCTGTTCAGATCCAACCGCGCGCGCGACCGTTCCCACTTCGAGACGTTCCGCGCCTACCACGAGGCCCTCTACCGGAGCGTCGAGCCGACGAGCGTGACGCCATGGTCGGTGTCCTCCCGCGCCCGATCACTCGGAGGCGCAGTCGTCGCGGCGCTTCGACAGTCGGTCCCCGCTCTCGCTGCGAACGACGCGGCTGGCAGGTTCGACCTCAGCGACGTCCATCTCCAGCCGGCAATCAACGACGTGCTCGATCCATTGCTCGATCTCGTCCGACGCGCCGACCCCACCGAGGCGGACGAAACCGAGGACGAGTTGCGATCGCTCATTCGCGATTGGGACAGGCGCGCCGCCGCGTCCCGTGAGTCCGGGACGCCCCTCCTGTACGACCGGCGGAAGGCTGACGATCTGGGACTGCTCAAGCGCTTCGGCCAACAGGGCGAAGGTTGGCTGGTCGCCGACTCGATGCGTTCGGTCGATCCCAACGTCGCGGTCGAGGTTCACGAGCCGATGGAGGAGGTCCCCGGTGGAACGCATTCAGCATGAGTTGCGCCTGTCCGAGACGGTCTCGCCCTTCGGTGTCGGGGCGATCGTGGATGTGCGGGGCGAGTCCCTCATCGCTCCCGATACGTCTTGGTGGGACAAGAAGTCCGCACCCGAGATCAGCTGCCCCCGGCTCGTCGACCGACTCGGCGGCGGGGTGCTCCGGCAAGCCCCTGCCCACGCCGACCGGGCCGGCAAGGACACCGCCAGCCTCCTCTACTGGCGCTTCCCAGCGTGGCGGTTCTGCGAGCGGTGTGGCGCGCTCTCCAAGTTGACCGGGAAGGACAAGGGCCGCTGGCGTAACCGTTGCGAATGCGGCGGCGGACTCGTCCCCATGCGGTACGTAGCCGTGTGTACCCAAGGCAGCCACATCCAGGACATCCCCTGGTTCATGTGGGCGCACCGCGGTCACGACGACGGCGTGACGGACGCGGTCCGCTTCTGCCGGGCCTACAAGGAACTCCGCTTCGTGCGCTCGACCAAGCACGGTGAAGGGCTCGCCTCACTCCGGGTCGTCTGCGGAGGCTGCAAGCGCTCGCGCGCGCTCTCCCAGCTCCTCGGTCGGGACGCCCTCCTGCGTGACGGCATCAAGTGTGACGGCAGGCAGCCGTGGCAGGAAGAGCACGATGGCGTGGCCTGTGAGCACCGTCTCGTCGCAACCCAGCGCGGCGCGACGGGCAACTACATCGCCGAGCGACTCGCCGCACTGGACATCCCCGAGGAACGTCCACAGTCGGAGGAGCTGGCACGGAGGATCCGCGACCACGCGTTCTTCGCGAAGGTCGTGTCCGACAACGGAGGACCCCAGGCCGAGTTGGTGGCCGGCTGGATCGCGGCCGATCTGGGCACCACCCCCGAGGAGGTGCTCCGCGTCGCCTCCTCAGCGGACGATGACGGACCGCCTCTGCTGGACCTGAAGGACGGCGAGTGGGCGGCGTTCCAGAAGAAGCTCGGATCAGGACGGGATCGGAGCGCGGGAGACTTCGTCGTCGACGGGTGGAGCGTCGAACCGCTGCCGGCAGTACCGAGCTCGCTCACCGCGCGGTTGACCGCGGTGGGACAGGTTCGCCGGGTTCGGGAGGTGCGGGCGCTCCGGGGCTTCCGGCGGCACGATGCTGCAGCGGACTTCGTTCCGGCCGACCTGGACCGCGCGCCCCATCACAGGCCCGTGTACCCGACAGTCGAGATGTTCGGGGAGGGCATCTTCCTCCGGTTCGACGAGGCCGAGATCTCGGCCTGGGAAGCGCTCCCCGAGGTCCGCCGTCGCGCAGCAATCCTCATGGATCGGCGCGCCGCAAGTCCCTGGGCGCAGCGTCTCGACGCACCCGAGCCACGCTTCGTCGCGTTGCACACGCTCGCCCACCTGCTGATCAGGAGGCTCGCGTTCGAGAGCGGGTATGCGTCGGCCGCGCTGCAGGAGCGCATTTACGCAAACTCCGAGCGGACAGACAAGACGGCTGGCGTGCTCATCTACACGGCGGCCGGAGACGCCCAAGGAACGCTGGGAGGGCTGGTCCGTCTCGGTCACCCGCGAAAGCTACTGCCTCTGGTCCTGGCTTCCCTCGACGACGCCGACGTCTGCTCCAACGACCCGGTCTGCATCGAGAGCGACCGACAGGGCTCATCACAGCTGAATCTCTCCGCCTGCCACGGGTGCAGTCTCGTGAGCGAGACCTCGTGCGAGACCTCGAACCGCCTGCTCGATCGGCAGCTGCTGCTCGGTGGCTCCGCCGTTCCTGGGTTCCTTGAGCAGTCGCTGCGGGACTTCCGCGGTGCCGATCGAGACTGAGTCTCCCCCTGATGGTGCGAACCGGCGCGGCACTACGCTCGGGCCATGGACGGCCAGGACGACGCCCTCTTCGACATCGGTGCCGGCGGCGACCGGGCCGATCCGGAGAACGACTGGTGGCCCCCGGGCGTCATCGAGAACCTCCCGCCCGTCGGAGGGGACCAGGCGCTGGCCGACGTGCGGGACTGGTTCCTCGCGGCCGACCCGGACGGCTCCCGGTTCGCCCGCGTGCTGCGGGAATCCCTCGACCAGGTCCTCGACGGGCCGCGCACGATGAGGTTCCGCTACTCGGACCTGCGCAAGACCGAGAAGACGCACGTCGGCACGATCGTGGAGATCAACCTCGGCAAGGAGTTCGGCCTCGCGGACGGCGTCCAGATGGACTACTCCATCGCGGGCCACGACGTCGACTGCAAGTACTCCATGTTCATCCGGGGGTGGGAGCTCCCGCTCGAATCGCTCGGGCATCTCGTCCTGCTGCTGTGGGCGGACGACGACGCGAGCGTGTGGTCCGCGGGCCTGTGGCGCGTCGACCCGCGCGTGCTCAACCGCGGGCAGGGGAACCGGGACCGTAAGCGCAAGATGCTCAAGGCAGCCTCGGACCAGATCACGTGGCTGTGGAGGGATGCCCGCCTCGACGAGAACCTGCTGCTCCACCTGCCTGCCGCGACCGTGGGGCAGATCTTTTCGCACTCGGGGCCGCGCAACGGGCAGCAGCGGGTGAACGAGCTGTTCCGCCTGGTGCAGGGGCGGATCATCCGTCGTGAGGTCGTCCTGACGGTCGCGCAGCAGAAGGACGGCCCGCGGAGGGCCCGGATGGCACGTGAGCAGACGCACCTCGGCAAGGAGGGGATCGTCGTGCTCGGGCACTACGAGTGGGACGTCACGGTCGCGCGTCGGCTCGGGCTGCCGGTGCCGCGCAACGGTGAGTGGGTCTCGGCCCGCGTCGCGTCCGCGGACCACGACGGGCCGGGGACGTTCGCCGCCGACGGTGCGAACTGGCGGCTGGCGGCGGCCGACGAGTGGGTGCCTGCGGCGCCTCGCGTGCCGCGCAGCAAGTCGCTGGCGGAGGACGCGTGAGCACGGTTCGAGCCCGTCGGTGAGAGAGGCGGGCGTCCGGCGCGTCGTGTGACGGATCGGGCAGGCCCGGGAGCGACCATGGTGTCGGTGCCATGTGGTTGGCTACGCCGAGCGAGTGGGCCGCGGTCGGCCCCGGACGACGGGATGCCGGAGGAGACATTGAGCGAGCTTCGTACGCTGGACCTGTTCGCCGGAGCGGGGGGGCTCTCCCTCGGCTTCGAGCAGGCTGGCGCCGGATTCCGACCGGTGCACGCCGTCGAGATCGACGCCGCGGCAGCCCGGACGTACAAGCGGCACTTCGGCGTGCCCGTCTATGACGGTCCGATCGAGACGATCGAGTCGTTCACCGAGCTCGGTGAGGCCGACGTGATCATCGGCGGTCCGCCGTGCCAAGGCTTCTCCCCGCTCGGTCGGGACCGCGACGACGTGTCGCGGGCCGAGATGAACGAGCTGTGGCAGCACTACCTGCGAGCGGTGCGCGAGCTCAAGCCGCAGGCGTTCGTCATCGAGAACGTCCCCGAGTTCCAGAGGTCCGCACAGTTCGCCCGGCTCCTGCAGCTGATGGACGAGGACGAGGACCTGCGGGACTACGGGTACGGCTACGGCGTGCTCAACGCCGCCGACTACGGAGTCCCTCAGCGGCGGCTGCGGGGATTCTTCGTCGCCGTCCGCGGCCTCGAGGCGGTCGAGTTCCCGCCCCCCGTCACCCACGGTCCGAGCAGTGGAACGGGTCAGCCGTACGCGACGGTGCGTACCGCGTTCGAGGGCCTCAGCCTCATGCCTGCACTCACCGAGCCGAGCCTCGACCGCGAGAACCGCCAGGACCTGCACTTCCGTCGTCAGCCCCGTCCCACCTCGATCGAGCGCTACCAGGCGATCCCGGAGGGCGGCAACAGGTTCGATCTTGCAGCCAACCGCCCCGACCTCCTGCCTCGCTGCTGGCGCGACAAGCCCACCGGGACGACCGACGTCATGGGTCGCCTGTGGTGGGACCGCCCGTCCGTCACGATCCGCACCGAGTTCTTCAAGCCGGAGAAGGGGCGATACCTCCACCCCATCGCGGACCGGCCCATCACGCATCGCGAGGCGGCGCGGATCCAGACCTTCCCCGACACGTTCGAGTTCGAGGGGACCAAGACGGAGATCGCACGACAGATCGGCAACGCGGTGCCGCCGACGCTCGCTCGACAGATCGCGCTTCACGTCGCAGCCCTGATCGCGCAGGCGGCGGACCGCCCGGACAGCCGTGGGCGACCCGCCCGTCCCTAGCTCGCCCGGCGTGTCCCGCCGGATGAGCGCCCATCCGCGGCGGGACACGGGACCCGAGCTGGCGCTACGGCGGATCCTGCACGCCCGTGGCATGCGCTACCGGGTCAACCTTCCCGTCCCCGGGGCGCCGCGGCGAACCATGGACGTCGCGTTCACCCGGGCGAAGGTCGCCGTGTTCGTCGACGGCTGCTTCTGGCACGGGTGCCCGCAGCACGGGTCGTTGCCCCGCGCGAACGCGGAGTGGTGGGCGGCCAAGTTGGCGCGTAACTCGGAGCGGGACGCGCAGACGACCGCCCTGCTCGAGTCACAGGGCTGGACCGTCGTGCGACTGTGGGAGCACGAGTCGCCCACGAGCATGAGCTCGACGGTGTCACAGGCCCTCCGTGCGTGATCGTATGCAGGTGCCGCAGGTCGCCCTCGCCCTGCGGATCGGGTCTGACGGCGGCCTGGTCAGCAGCCGGTCCGTGGGCAAGAATCCGTGCCCGTGAACGCGAACCGCTCCCGGGAGCTGACGAGTTGCTGAACGGCGACGAGGTCGACGAGACCGTCGAGATCCTCGCCGACACCGAGCTCATGCGGTCCATCCGTGAGGCACGTGCGGAGATCGCCGCCGGACGGATCGACTTCGGGACGCAGGTCTGGAGAAGTCACAGCCTCGACAGGTCACCGACCCGCGGCCCGCGTGCCGGCCGGGCCGGTACCCTCGGGGCCGTGACCGACGCCCCCGGCGCGACCCCGCGCGAGCAGCTCCTGACCCTCGTCCGTGACCTCGCCGTGGTGCACGGCCGGGTCACGCTGTCCTCCGGCAAGGAGGCCGACTACTACGTCGACCTGCGGCGGGTGACGCTGCACCACCGTGCGGCACCGCTCATCGGGCACCTCATGCTCGACATGCTCGAGGTGGCGGGCCTCGGCACGGCCGACGTCGACGCGGTCGGTGGCCTGACGCTCGGCGCGGACCCGGTCGCGACGTCGCTGCTGCACGCGGCAGCCTCGCGCGGGCAGGACCTCGACGCGTTCGTCGTGCGCAAGGAGGCCAAGGCGCACGGCATGCAGCGCCGGATCGAAGGTCCCGACGTCGCCGGGCGTCGCGTCGTCGTCGTCGAGGACACCTCGACCACGGGCGGCTCTCCCGTGACCGCCGTGCAGGCGGTCCGCGAGGCCGGTGGCGAGGTCGTGGGGGTCGCGACGATCGTCGACCGCGGCACGGGTGCGCGGGAGGTCATCGAGGCGCTCGGCGTGCCCTACCACCACCTGTTCGACCTGTCCGACCTCGGGCTGTCCTGAGAGACGGTCGGCCGGTGCAGCGCGGGGTGCGGATCGGCGCGCTCGTCGTCGTCGGTGCCGTCGGCCTGGGGGTCGTCGGGCCGGCCGTCCTGTCCGACCACCCGGGTGCGGGCCTGCTCGCGTTCGGTGCCGTCGCCGCGGTCGTCGTCGCCGTGGTCGGCGGGTGGCTGCGGCGCAAGCGCCAGGAACGGCTCACGGCGTGGGCGCACGCGGCCGGGTGGACGTACTCCCCGCGCGACCCGGGCATCGGCCTCGCGAAGCTGCACTCGGGCGCGCCGTTCGGCAAGGGCAGCAGCCGTACCGTCACGGACGTCCTGACGGGCGCGTACGACGGGCTGCCCGCGGTCTCGTTCACCTACGAGTGGGCCACGGGCAGCGGCGACGAACGACGCGAGTACGAGTCGCACGTCGTCGGCCTCGCGCTGCCCGCGTACCTGCCGACGCTCGAGGTGACGTCGGAGGGGCTCGGGGCGCGCATGGCCAAGGCGTTCGGCGCGCGCGACCTGCACCTGGAGTCCGAGGAGTTCAACGCTGCCTACCGGGTCGACGCGTCCGACCCGCGCACGGCGCACGCGATCCTGCACCCGCGGCTGCTCGAGCGGCTGCTGCGCGCCGACGCGCGCGCGGTGGAGTGGCGCATCGAGGGCACGTGGCTGCTCTCGTGGGAGGTCGGGTCGACGGACGTCGACCGCATCGCCCCGCGACTGGGCGTCCTCGCGGCGGTCGTGCGCGGCGCGCCGCGGCACGTGTGGCAGGACCACGGGTACGACCCGGCGACCGACGGGGCACCGGGAGCCCGGGCCGCGCGCTGGGC
>JAFAEH010000306.1 GCA_023424135.1 Actinomycetes bacterium
GGGGACGATCGCGTCGAGCACCTCGGGCTCGGTGCCGGGTGCGGCCGCGAGCAGCGTGCCGTCCAGCCGCTCGAGCCCGCGGCTCGCGAGGGGCGCGACGGCGACGACGCGTGTGCGCCGCGCGAGCACGGAGGCGCGCAGGCGCAGGAAGACGACGCCGCCCTCCTCCTCCGGCTCGTAGGCGACGCACAGCACGGTGGGGGCGGCGACGAGGTCGCCGAACGTCACCTGCAGCGTGCGCCCCGCGACGTGGTGGCCGAGGAACGTCTCCTCCTCGGCGGAGTGCGGACGCGCCCGGTGGTCGACGTCGTTGGTGCGCAGGGCGACGCGCGCGAGCTTGGCGTACGCGTACGCGTCCTCGAGCGTCAGGCGCCCCCCGGGCAGCACGCCCACGCCGGACGCACCGTCCGGGCCGTCGGCCGTGAGCGCCGCGCGCAGGCCGTCGGCCGCGGTGTCGAGGGCCTCGACCCACGACGCGGGCTCGAGCTCGCCCCGCGTGCCGTCGGCGTTCCGCCGGCGCACCAGGGGCGTCGTGACGCGGTCCGGTGCGGACTGCCAGTGGAAGGCGAAGCGGTCCTTGTCGGTGATCCACTCCTGGTTGACGGCCGGGTCGTCCCCCGCGAGCCGCCGCAGCACGACGCCCCGGCGGTGGTCGACGCGGATCGCGGAGCCGTTGGCGTCGTGCTCGGCGATGCCGGGCGTCGAGACCAGGTCGAACGGCCGCGAGCGGAACCGGTACGCGGCCGACGTCAGCGCACCCACCGGGCAGATCTGCACGGTGTTGCCGGAGAAGTACGACGCGAACGGCCGACCGCTCGTGTCGAGCGTCGAGGCACCCGCGGGCGTCTCGCCGGCGAAGCCGAGCACGTCGGTGTCGAACGTCCCGATCTGCTGCTGCGCCCCCCGCTTCTGCAGGTCGATCCACACGTCACCCGCGATCTCCTCGGAGAAGCGCGTGCAGCGCTGGCACAGCACGCACCGCTCGCGGTCGAGCAGGATCTGCGTCGAGACCGAGATCGGCTTGGGGAACGTGCGCTTGACGTCGACGAACCGGGTCGCGGCGCGCCCGTTGCTCATCGCCTGGTTCTGCAGCGGGCACTCGCCGCCCTTGTCGCAGACGGGGCAGTCGAGCGGGTGGTTGATGAGCAGCAGCTCCATGACGCCGTGCTGCGCCTTGTCGGCCTCGGGCGACGTGTGCTGCGTGCGGACCTGCATGCCGGGCGTCGCCTCGAGCGTGCAGGACGCCTGCGGCTTGGGCATCTTCGCGAGGTTCCCGTCGCGGCCCGGCGCCCACACCTCGACGAGGCACTGGCGGCACGCACCGGCGGGTGCGAGCAGCGGGTGGTCGCAGAACCGCGGGATCTGGATGCCGAGCTGCTCGGCGGCGCGGATGACGAGCGTGCCCTTGGGCACGGTGGTCTCGATGCCGTCGACCTGGAACGTCACGGTGGCGTCCGGCGCCGGCGCGGTCACCGGCGGGGCGGCCGGCACGAGCGGCGTCACGTCGGACGCCGTCCGCTCGGTCGACTTCGGGGTCGTGATCGTCATGCGTGCACCCCCGCGAGCTGCGTGCCACGACGCGGCGTGTAGTGGAAGAGCGAGCTGTGCTCCGGCGGGAACAGCACGTCGGCGGGCGTGTGCGTACCCGCCTCGAACTCGTCCCGGAAGTACTGGATCGCGCTCGTCACGGGGCTCGTCGCACCGTCGCCGAGGGCGCAGAAGGCGCGGCCCAGGATGTTGTCGCACAGGTCGAGCAGCAGGTCGATGTCCTCGCTCGTGCCCTGACCGGCCTCGAGACGCGCCAGGACCTGCGCGAGCCAGAAGGTGCCCTCGCGGCAGGGCGTGCACTTGCCGCAGGACTCGTGCTTGTAGAACTGGATCCAGCGCGAGACCGCCCGGACCACCGACGTCGTCTCGTCGAAGATCTGCAGCGCACGGGTCCCGAGCATCGAGCCGGCCTTGCCGACGGACTCGTAGTCCAGCGGCACGTCAAGGTGCTCGGCCGTGAAGATCGGCGTCGACGACCCGCCCGGGGTCCAGAACTTCAGCTCGTGCCCCTCGCGGATGCCTCCGGCCATGTCGAGCAGCTCGCGCAGCGTGATGCCGAGCGGCGCCTCGTACTGCCCCGGCCGCGTCACGTGGCCCGACAGCGAGAACAGCCCGTGGCCCGCGGAGCGCTCGGTGCCCATCGACGTGAACCACTCCGCACCGCCCTGCAGGATGCCCGGGACCGATGCGATCGACTCGACGTTGTTGACGACGGTCGGGCGGGCGTACAGGCCCGCGACCGCCGGGAACGGCGGCTTGAGCCGGGGCTGGCCGCGCAGGCCCTCGAGCGAGTCGAGCAGCGCGGTCTCCTCGCCGCAGATGTACGCACCGGCCCCGGCGTGCACCGTGAGCTCGAGGTCGAACCCCGATCCCAGGATGTCGCTGCCCAGGTAGCCGGCCTCGTACGCCTCGCGTGCGGCCTCGAGCAGCCGCCGGTAGACGTGCACGACCTCGCCGCGCACGTAGATGAACGCGTGGTGGCAGCCGATCGCGTAGGACGTGATGATCACGCCCTCGATGAGCTCCTGCGGGCTCGCCATCATCAGCGGGATGTCCTTGCAGGTGCCCGGCTCGGACTCGTCGGCGTTGACGACGAGGTAGCGCGGACCGCCGTCGGGCGCCGGCAGGAAGCCCCACTTCATCCCCGTGGGGAACCCGGCGCCGCCGCGGCCGCGCAGGCCCGAGTCCTTGACCATCGTCACGACGTCCGCGGCCTGCATGCCCAGGGCGCGTCGCAGACCGCGATAGCCGCCGTCGGCCTCGTACCGGGCGAGCTTCCACGACCGGTCCGCGTCCCAGTGCGCGGACAGCACGGGTGCCAGGGTCGTCATCACGACTCCTTCGCGTCGTCGGACTTCTGCTTGCGCGCCTCGCCCTCGGCGGACGTGTCGGCGGGCGTCGTCGCCGGGCGCTCGGCGCTCGACTGCTCGTCACCCGTGCCGGGCTCGCCGTCGGCCGCACCGGCCGCGGCCGCACGCTCGTCGGCGTCGAAGGACGGTGCGCCCCAGCCGCGCTCCTTGGCGAGCAGCGTGCCGCGCAGGGTCGCCTCGCCCGCACCCACGCCCTCGTCGGCGCGTCCGTCGGGGAAGCCCGCGAGCACGCGGCTCATCTGCTTGAACGAGCACACCGACGCGGCTCCGCGGGTCGGTGCCACGGGCACGCCCTCGACGAGCCGGTCGACGACCTCGACCGCCGAGGCGGGCGTCTGGTTGTCGAAGAACTCCCAGTTCACCATCACGACGGGTGCGTAGTCGCAGGCGGCGTTGCACTCGACGCGCTCGAGCGTGATCGCGCCGTCCGCGGTCGTCTCGTCGTGCCCGATCCCGAGGTGCTCGCTGAGCTCCTCCCAGATCGCGTCGCCGCCCATGATCGCGCACAGCGTGTTGGTGCAGACCCCGACCGTGTAGGTGCCGTTGGGGTGGCGCTTGTACTGCGAGTAGAACGTCGCGACGGCCGAGACCTCGGCGGTCGTGATGCCCAGGTGCTGCGCGCAGAACGCGATGCCGCGCGGGCTGACGTACCCGTCCTGCGACTGCACCAGGTGCAGCATCGGCAGCAGCGCCGAGCGGGCCTGCGGGTAGCGCGCGACGATCTGCTCGGCGTCCGACGTGAGGCGCGCACGCGTCTCGTCGTCGTACCCCGTGGCGTGCCGTCCGCCCGGCACCCGGCCGTCCTTCGGCGCGGTCGCGCCTGCGTGCTCGACGGACATCAGCGGTCCACCCCTCCCAGCACCGGGTCGATCGACGCGACGGCGACGACGACGTCGGCGACCTGACCGCCCTCGCACATCATCGAGACGGCCTGCAGGTTGTTGAACGACGGGTCGCGGAAGTGCACCCGGTACGGGCGTGTGCCGCCGTCGGAGACGGCGTGCACGCCGAGCTCGCCACGCGGGTGCTCGACGGTCTGGAAGACCTGGCCCGCGGGGACCCGGAACCCCTCGGTGACCAGCTTGAAGTGGTGGATCAGGGACTCCATCGAGGTGCCCATGATCTCGCGGATGTGGTCGAGCGAGTTGCCCATGCCGTCCGTGCCGATCGCGAGCTGCGCCGGCCAGGCGATCTTCTTGTCCTCGACCATGACCGGACCGGGCTTCGCGAGCCGCTCGAGGCACTGCTCGACGATCCGCATCGACTGGTAGCACTCCTCGATGCGCACGAGCACGCGCGCCCACGAGTCCGCCGCGTCCTGCGTCGGGACGTCGAAGTCGTACGTCTCGTAGCCGCAGTACGGGTCGGTCTTGCGCACGTCGTACGGCAGGCCCGTCGAGCGCAGGATCGGCCCGGTCACACCGAGCGCCATGCAGGCCGCGAGGTTGAGCGTGCCGACGTCCTTCATGCGTGCGTGCAGGATCGGGTTGGCCAGCATGAGGTCCTCGAGCTGGCGGAAGTACCCGCGCACCTTGCCGAGGGCCTCGCGGACCGAGTCGATCGCGCCCGGGGGCACGTCCTGCGCGACACCGCCCGGGCGGATGTACGCGTGGTTCATGCGCAGACCCGAGACGAGCTCGAAGATCTTGAGGATCTCCTCGCGGGCCGTGAAGCCCAGGATCATGATCGTCGTCGCGCCGAGCTCGTTGCCCCCCGTGGCCAGGAAGACCAGGTGCGAGGAGATGCGGTTGAGCTCCATCATCAGGACCCGGATGACGCTCGCCCGCTCCGGCACGTCGTCGGTGATGCCGAGCAGCTTCTCGACCGCGAGGCAGTAGCCCGCCTCCTGGAACAGCGGGGCGACGTAGTCCATGCGGGTGCAGAACGTCACGCCCTGGGTCCAGGTGCGGAACTCCATGTTCTTCTCGATGCCCGTGTGCAGGTAGCCGATGCCGGCCCGGGCCTCGGTGACGGTCTCGCCGTCGATCTCGAGCATGAGGCGCAGCACGCCGTGCGTCGACGGGTGCTGGGGACCCATGTTGACGACGATGCGCTCCTCGCCCAGGCGGGCGGCCTCCTCGGCGATGTCGGACCAGTCGCCGCCGGACGCCTCGAAGGACGGGACGCCCTGCGTCTCGTCCTGCGGGACGTGGCGGGTCGCGTGGGGGGTGTGCGAGGTGGGGGCGGTCATCAGCTGTACGACCTCCGCTGGTCCGGGGGCGGGACGGTCGCGCCCTTGTACTCGACCGGGATGCCCCCGAGGGGGTAGTCCTTGCGCTGCGGGTGGCCCGGCCAGTCGTCGGGCATCTGGATACGCGCGAGCCCGGGGTGGCCGTCGAAGACGATGCCGAAGAAGTCCCAGGTCTCGCGCTCGTGCCAGTCGTTCGTCGGGTACACCGACGTGGTCGACGGGACGTGCGGATCGGTCTCGGGCGCCGCGACGTCGAGGCGCAGGCGGCGCCCGTGCGTCACCGAGACCACGTGGTAGACCGCGTGCAGCTCGCGGCCCGTCTCGTGCGGGAAGTGCACGCCCGAGACACCGAGCGAGAGCTCGAAGCGCAGGTCGGGGTCGTCCCGCAGGGCCTGCGCGACCTCGACGAGGTGCTCGCGGGCGACGTCGAGGGTCAGCTCGCCGCGGTCGACGACGACCGCCGTGACCGCGTTCGCGTACCCCGTGCCCGACGCGTCGAGCACCTCGGCCAGCACGTCGACGACCTCGTCGAACCAGCCGCCGTACGGGCGCTCGCTCGGACCGGGCATCGCGACGGTCGTGACGAGCCCGCCGTAGCCGGAGGTGTCGCCCGAGCCGTGCACGCCGAACATGCCGGTGCGCACGTCCACGATCTTGAGCGGCGTGCGCGGGGCCGTCGGGTCGGTGCCCGCCGGCAGGTTCTGCGACCCGGCCTCGAGCGCCGCGGCCGTCGTCGTCTGCGCGACCGCCGGGGCGGCCTGCCCCGGCTTCGCGGCCGCGGACGCGTCGGCCTTCTCGTCGGCGGCCGCGGGCGCCGGTGCGGGCCCGGCGGGCTTCTTCTCGTCGCTCATCGCAGCAGCCCCGTCATGTGCGAGGTCGGGGTCGCGGCCATCGCAGCCTCCTGCGCACGCGCCGCCGCCTCGCGGCGGTTGACGCCGAGCGGCTCGTCCTGGATCTGCTGGTGCAGCGCGAGGATCGCGTGCAGCAGCATCTCCGGCCGCGGCGGGCAGCCGGGCAGGTAGATGTCGACGGGAACGATGTGGTCGACGCCCTGCACGATGGCGTAGTTGTTGAACATGCCGCCCGACGACGCGCACACACCCATCGACAGCACCCACTTGGGCCCGGCCATCTGGTCGTAGACCTGCCGCACGACGGGCGCCATCTTCTGGCTCACGCGCCCGGCCACGATCATGAGGTCGGACTGGCGCGGCGACGCGCGGAACACCTCCATGCCGAGCCGTGAGATGTCGAAGCGGCTGGTGCCCGCCGCCATCATCTCGATCGCGCAGCACGCGAGCCCGAACGTCACGGGCCACAGCGACGCCTTGCGGAAGTAGCCGACGAGGTCCTCGACCGTCGTCAGCAGGAAGCCCGAGGGCGCTTCCTCGATGCCCATGTCAGAACCTCCCCGTGCTCGTCGTCGTCGCCGTCACCGTCAGTCCCACTCCAGGCCGCCGCGCTTCCACTCGTAGGCGAACGGGACCGTGATGATCAGCAGGAACGCAAGCATGGCCACCAGGCCGAAGGTCGCGACCTCCACGAAGCTCACGGCCCACGGGTAGAGGAAGACCACCTCGATGTCGAAGATGATGAAGGTCATCGCCACGAGGTAGTACTTGATCGGGAACCGCCCGCCGCCGATGGCGTGGGGCGTCGGCTGGATGCCGCACTCGTAGGCCTCGAGCTTGGCGCGGTTGTAGCGCCGGGGGCCGAGGATCGCGCTCGCGCCGACACCACCGAGGGCGAGGACGCCCGCGATGGAGATCATCACCAGGAGCGGGACGTACGGGTTGCTCACGGTGCTGTCCTCCTCGTCGTCGAGGTCGAGCCGGTGGGGGGCCGGCCGTGGGGGGCGGGGGCGTCGGTCATGCGGTGTGCCTCATGCGTCTGGTGCCAGCCGGGCGAGGGCGGCGATGACGCGGTCGACCGCATCACCACCGCGTGGTTCGTAGCAGTCCGACAGCAGCTTGAGCACGAAGCGCATGAGCAGCGGGCGGGGCAGCCCGTAGCGCGTGCACACGCGCATGACCTGCGGGTGCTCGATGAGCCGCACGAACTGCCGCCCGAGCGTGTAGTACCCGCCCAGGTCGTCCTTCATGCGTTGCTGGTAGGTCGCGAGCGCGCGCTCGCGGCCGGCGGCGGAGCCGCGGGTCAGGCCCTGCGCGATCGCGTCGGCGGCGACGCGCCCGGCCTGCAGGCCGTAGGCGATGCCCTCCCCGTTGAACGGGCTGACCATGCCTGCAGCGTCCCCGGCGAGGAGGAGGCCGTCGGCGTACAGCGGGCCGCGGTTGAAGCCCATGGGCAGGGCGGCCCCGCGCACGGGACCGACCTGGTTGTCGGGCGTGAACTCCCACTCGGCAGGTGCGTGGGCCATCCACCGGGAGAACAGGTCCTTGTAGTCGACCTTGGTCGCGGCCGCGGTCGAGCTCACCGAGCCGAGGCCGACGTTGGCGGTGCCGTCGCCCAGCGAGAAGATCCAGCCGTACCCGGGCATGAGGTTCGAGCGGCCCGGTGCACCGTCCCACAGCTCGAGGTGGGACTCCATCCAGGGGTCGTCGTGCCGCGGCGTGCGGAAGTACGTGCGCACGGCCACGCCCATCGGGCGGTCGTCGCGCTTGGTGCGGCCCACGGAGGTCGCGAGCCGGGCGGAGACCCCGTCGGCCGCGACCACGACGGGCGCGCGGTACGTGACCTCGTCGCCCGCGTCGACGCTGCGCCGGCCCTCGGCCGCGACGGCCCGGGCGCGGACGCCGACCACGCGCCCCGTGCGCTCGTCGCGCACCGGGGACGTGACGGCCGTGCCCTCGAGCAGCTTGGCGCCCGTGGCCCGTGCGTGCTCGGCGAGCACCTGGTCGAACGACAGGCGCGCGCGGGCCAGCCCGTAGGAGGGGTAGCTCGACAGCTCGGGCCAGGGCAGCTCGAGGCGGTGCCCGCCACCGATCACCCGCAGGCCGCGGTTGCGGATCCAGCCGTCCTGCTCGCGGATGGGCACGCCGAGGCGGACGAGCTCGGCGACCGCGCGGGGCGTGAGCCCGTCGCCGCAGATCTTGTCGCGGGGGAACGTGGCCTTCTCCAGGAGCAGGACGTCGAGCCCGGCGGCCGCGCAGTGGGCCGCCGCGGAGGCACCGGCCGGACCGGCACCGACGACGATGACGTCGGCGTCATCCGTCGTTGCGTCCACCTCGGTCACCCCACTTGTGACGTTGTTCACGTGCAGCTTCGGCGAGTGTAACCAGCGCCCCAGGGCCTGTCTGCGAAGGTATGGCTTACCTCATCCGGCGCCTGGGACCTCGGTCCCGGACGCCCTGTCGAACAGCGGATACGCACATGTCCTGACGTGCGACGACGCCGTCGTCACGCGCCAGGACGCGCCGACGGGCACGCGGCCGTCACCATCGTGCCCCGGACGCGGCACGCGCGCAGCGCGGACGGGCGCGCACCGCACACCACGAACCGCGCCCGCGTCGAGGACGGGACGCGAGGCACGTCACACCGGATCAGGCGGTGACGTCCTGCTCGGGGCGCTGCGCACGGTGCAGCGCGACGATCCCGCCCGAGAGGTTGCGGTACGCGACGCCGTCCCAGCCGGCGCGCCGCACCTGCAGACCGAGCTCGCGCTGGTCCGGCCAGTCCCGGATCGACTCGGCCAGGTACACGTACGCGTCCGGCTCCTTGGACACGGCCCGCGCGACGGGCGGCAGCGCCCGCATGAGGTAGTTCGAGTACACGGCGCGGAACGGCGCGAACGTCGGGCGCGAGAACTCGCAGACGACCAGCCGACCACCGGGCCGGGTGACGCGCAGCAGCTCACGCAGCGCCGCGTCGACGTCGGACACGTTGCGCAGCCCGAACGACATGGTTACCGCGTCGAACACCCCGTCCGCGAACGGCAGGGCGAGCGCGTCGCCCGCGACGAACGGCAGGTCCGGCCGGCGCCTGCGCCCGACCTGGAGCATCCCGGTCGACAGGTCGCACGGCACGACGTGCACGCCCGCGTCCGCGAGCGGCTCGCTCGACGTGCCGGTCCCCGCCGCGAGGTCGAGCACCGTCTCACCGCGCGTCGCGCCCAGGGCCGCGAGCGTCGAGCGCCGCCAGGCGCGGTCCTGCCCCAGCGAGACGACGTCGTTCGTCACGTCGTACCGGTGCGCGATCGCGTCGAACATCGAGGCGACGGCACGGGGGTCCTTGTCGAGCTCGGCACGAGGCATGCGCCCATGTTCTCAGGTCCGGCGGGCTCCCCCGGCGCGGCCACGGTCCCGGGCGCGCACGTGGTGGGCGTCACGTGCGCGCGCCCACCGGGGACGACCTAGGCTGGCGGGGATGAGCACGCCCCGCCGGGCCCCCGCCGGCACCCCTCTCCCGCACCCCCTCGTGGTGCGCACCGTCGAGCTCGACGGTGCCCCGGCACGCCCCGACGGACCGGACCCCGCCGACCTGCTCGACCTGCTGCCGCCCGACGCCCCGCTGGCCTGGGTGCGGCGCGGCGACGGGCTCGTCGCGTGGGGCGAGGCGGTGCGCGTCGAGGTCGCGGGCGCGGACAGGTTCGCCGCCGCGGAGCGCGCGTGGCAGGACGTGCTCGCGCACGCGATCGTGCGCGACGAGGTCCGGCTGCCGGGCACGGGCCCGGTCGCGTTCGGCTCGTTCGCGTTCGACGACGACTCGTCCGCCGGCGGTGTCGTCGTCGTCCCGCGCGTGGTCGTCGGGCGACGCGACGGCCGCACGTGGCTGACCACGCTGAGCACGGCGGCCGAGCTCGGCCCCGCCCCGACGCTGCGCGACGTCGTCCCCGCCCGCACACCCGCGCGTGCACCGGGCACCGTGACGTACACCGACGGCGCCGTCGGCGCCGACGCCTGGCTCGACGTCGTCGCACGCGGGGTCGCCGCGATCCGCGCGGGCGAGGTGGACAAGGTCGTGCTCGCGCGCGACGTGCACGCCCGCACGCAGCACCCGATCGACGTGCGCTGGGCGCTGGCGCGGCTCGCCGACCGCTACCGGACCTGCTGGACGTTCAGCGTCGACGGCCTGATCGGTGCGACACCCGAGCTGCTGGTCCGCTCCGAGCGTGGGCTCGTCACGTCACGCGTGCTGGCCGGCACGATCCGGCGCACGGGCGACGACGACGCCGACATGGCCCGCGCCGCGATCCTCGCGCACTCGTCCAAGGACCTCGAGGAGCACGAGTACGCGGTCACGTCGGTCGCGCGTGCGCTCGCACCGTTCTGCTCGTCGTCCAACGTGCCCGACGTGCCGTTCGTCCTGCCGCTGCCGAACGTGCTGCACCTCGCGTCCGACGTCACGGGCGTCCTCGCCGCGCCCCAGGGCGACGACGCGCACCCGTCCTCGCTCGCGCTGGCCGCCGCGCTGCACCCGACGGCCGCGGTGTGCGGCACGCCGACGCAGGCCGCCCGCGACCTCATCGCACGCACCGAGGGCATGGACCGCGGCCGGTACGCCGGGCCGGTCGGCTGGTTCGGCGCCGACGGCGACGGCGAGTGGGGCATCGCGCTGCGCTCCGCCCGGACCTCTCCCGACGACCCGCACCGGGTCCGTCTGTTCGCAGGCTGCGGGATCGTCGCCGCCTCCGACCCCGCCGCCGAGCTCGCCGAGTCCGAGGCCAAGCTCGAGCCCATGCGCCACGCCCTCGCATCGAGCTGAGGCCGCGCGCGCTGCGGGTCAGACAGGCTGACCGAGCACCCCCGCCGGACCCAGCACCTCCGCCTCGCCGAGCACCTCCACGAGGAACCGCTCGACCGCGGACTCCAGCTCAGCCGACGACAACCCGGGCGACGACACCTGCACGACCGACGACAACCCGGGCGACGCCGACAACCCGAGCGACGCCGACACCGCGGGTGACGACGAAGGCGACGGCGGAGTCGGCACGGGCGCGGACAGCCGAGTCGGCGCCGACAGGGGAGTCGGCGCGGACAGGGGCGTCGGCGCGGACAGGGGCGTCGGCGCGGACAGGGGAGACAGCGGGGATGACGACGGCGACGGCGGCGCGGGCGCCACGGAGGCGTACGAGTGCCCGGTCGGCGTCGTCGTCACGACGACATGTCGCCCGCACCCGACCGGTTCGGGCCCTGGATCCGGTCCGTTCGCACCGTGGGGCGCTCCCTCGGCGACGCTTTGCCGCCACTGCGGCGCCTCCTTCAGGTGGTTGCACGCCTCGCAGAGTCCTTGCGAGTTGGCCGCGCTCGTCGTGCCGCCGCGGGCGTACGGCACCACGTGGTCCCGATGTCGCACGGGCGCTTCGCTGTACGGCGTGCGGCACATCCCCTGTTCCCTCACTCGCAGGAACGCCGAGAGGCCCGGCGGATGGAACCGCGCCGACGAGGACAGGGCGACCAGGTCACCGGCGTCGGTCGCGTAGATCCGACGGAGCCATGCCGCGTCGGCGTCGAGCCCTGCGGCGACCAGCTCGCGCGCGATCTGCGCGGGTACCGCGACCCCACCGGGGAGCACACCCGGCGCGGCGCCCGCACCGAGGAGCGTCGCGTCCGAGACGATCAGGTCCACCGCGACCGGCACGGCCTCGGCTCGCTCCTGCCCCGTGACCCGCTCGACCAGCAGGTCCGCCATCAGCTGACCGCGCGTGCGCACGTCTCCACCC
>JAFAEH010000065.1 GCA_023424135.1 Actinomycetes bacterium
GGACCTGTTCGGGTACGGGGTGGAGGTCGAGGCGACGCCGTGGCGGTTCACGTACGGGTGGGGTGACGGGCACGAGACGGTGACGCGGGACCCGGGTGCGCCGTATCCGGCGTTGGACGTGTTCCACCAGTACGAGCAGCTCGGGACGGTGGCGGTCACGTTGTCCACCGAGTGGACGGGGCGGTACCGGTTCGTCGGTGAGCAGCAGTGGTTCGACGTGACCGGGACGGCCGTGACCTCGACGACGGGTGCGCCGTTCGAGGTGCAGGAGCGTGTGGCGCGGTTGGTCTCCGAGACGTGCGACGAGGACCCCGACGCGTGGGGCTGCGGCGGCTGGGGCGACCGGCAGGACGACGACTGACACCCCCACCCTGCGGCAGGACGACGACCGACACCTCCATCCTGCGCGTGAGAGAGCGATCCGATCGCTCTCTCGCGTCACGAGGTGGGTGTGAGCGCGATCGGATTGCTCTGTCGCGGGGGTTGGGGGCGCGGGGCTTGGGGGGCGCGGGGGTTGGGGGGTGGGGGTGGGCCCCCACCAGGGTGTGAGAGAGCGATCCGATCGCTCTCTCACACCTGGGTGGGGATGTGGCTGCGAGATCCCGGCTGGGTGCCGACGGGCGGATCGTCAGCCCGCACCCAGCAGGGTGCGCCAGGTGCGGTAGTGCTGGACCGCGACACCCTCGTAACCGGGGGTGCCCGCGAGGGCGTCGGCGACGAGCGCGGTCTCCCGGTCGAGCGCCTCGACGCCGTCGTCGCCGAAGGTCCACTGGGCGCCGCCCGCGACCTGCGGCGTGTCGGTCTCGACGCCGACGGTGAACGGGAGCCCGGCGTCCACCGCGGCCGCCACGGCGTCGGCCGACAGCGCGAGGATGCCGTCCGGACCGTGCGCGTGGTCGACGAACGCGACGACCTCCACGCGGTCGGCGCGCGCCATCGCGGCGTCGGCCACCGTGCCGTCGCCCCACGGCTCCCACGCGAGCCAGTACGGGACGTCCACCCCCAGGCCGACACCCGCGGGCAGCTCGGCGCGCACCGCGTCGAGCATCGCGAGCCAGCGGGTGACCGAGCCGGAGCGGTCGGTCTCCCAGGCGGGGAGCGTCCACGGCTCGACGTTCAGCTGGACGTGCGTGACGGCGCGCTCGTGCGTCGCGGCGCGCATCCACTGCACGGCGAGCTGCGGCTGGTCGAGCCACGGCGGGTCGCCGCCCAGCACACCGACCGACGCACCCTCGGCACGGACGGCGTCGACCGCGGCCGTCAGCCACGGTGCGACCGGACCCTCGTCGGACGCCCACGGCGCCGACAGGTGCACCGTGGTCAGCCGGTGCTCGCGCACGAACGCCGCGAGCTGCGCGGGCTCCGCCGGCCCGTACCCCGTGCCGCGCGGGTCGACCGCACCGTCCACGGGGTTGTCCCACACCCACATCGCGGTCCGCACCGCGGGAGGCGGCGGGCTCGCGGTCGCCACGTCGTGCCCGAGCACGACGGGCAGGCCCGCCACCGGCAGCGCGCTGAGCGCGACGGTCACGGCCCCGCGTCGCAGTCGGTCACGGGTCGAGCGGGCTGCGGCCATACGACGTCCCCCCGGAGATCGGTCACAACCCGTGCCCGCGAGCGGTCACGGGTCGCTGTGCGACTCCGATCGTCACCCGGGGTGACCGCGTCCGCGAGACCGACGAGGCAGATTCCCCCGGTCGGGCGCGGACGGGTCGGGACGTACCGGGCCGACCCGGGCGTCAGGCCTCGCCGGGAAGCGCCCTGCGCACGACGAGCCGGGTCCACGAGCCGAGGTACAGGCGGTCGCCGTCCTCGAGCTCGTGGCGCTGACCCGGCGGGATGGGGGTGTCCGGCAGCGACTCGCCGACGCGGGCGACGTACGTGCCGTTGGACGACTGCAGGTCCTCGACCCACCAGCGCTGACCGTCGGTGTTGAGCTGGCAGTGCCGGCGCGAGACGCCGCTGTCGGCGCCGGCGTCGACCTGCGGGCGGATGTTGCGGGACGCCGACGGGCGGCCCACGAGCACGCTGCGCTCACGCAGCGGGATCAGCACCGGCAGCCCGACCGACGGCATGGGGTCCTCGGCCTGCTGCGCCGCGTACCAGTCGGGGTCGACCCACAGCTCCGCGACCCACGTCGTCGCGCCGGCGGGCGGCGGGGCCAGCGCGGGGTCGGCCGGGTCGGCGGGGTCGGGCGTCGGGCGCGGCGACGAGGACGACGACGGGTCCGACGCCGTGCCGGACCCGTCGGTGGACGCCCCGCCGACGGCCGGGGTGCCGTGCGGGCTCGTCGCCGGACCGCCGAGGTCGAGCGACGACACGGGTGCCGATGACGCGGGCGTCGACGGGGCGGGCGCCGATCCTGCCGCGGCGACCGGCGTCGCGCCCGTCGTGAAGTCGTACCCGCAGTTCTCGCAGAACAGCGCACCACCCGCGGCGGGCGACCCGCAGTGCGGGCACGTCGTCGGTGCCACGGGAGCGGGCGGGGCCGCGGCGGGGGACGACGACGAGCCGATGGGCGCCCCGCACACGTCGCAGTAGTCGGTCGACTCGCTCGTGTGCCCGTCGGGGCAGCGCACGGGGCTCACTTGCGCACCCGGGTGGTCTTCGTCGACGCGGTGTCGAGGGCCATCTCGTCCAGCCGGGACGCACCGCGCTTGAGTCGCACCGTGCCGTTCTCCTCGTCGTCGATCTCCACGACACGTCGCAGCTTGCTCGTCGCCTCGTCGTTGCCCGTCTCGGCGGCGAGCTGCACGGCCCGGCCGAGCTTGACGGTGGCCGTCGCCTCGTCGCCCGCGGCCTTGGCGGCCAGGCCCTCCTGGATGACCGACGCGAGCTCGGCCTGCCCGGTGTAGTGCGCGACCTCGGGGCTGATCCGCGCCGTCAGCGACGCGTCGTCGGACCACGCGGCCTTGACCAGCCCGGACGCGACGACCTGGTCGTCGACCGCCACCTGCACGCGGGCCGCGAGCTGCTCGGCGCCCACGGGCTTCGACCCGAGCCGCACGGCCACGTGGTAGTCGCGCGACTCGTCGGCCCACGCACCGGTCGGGTACGCACCGACCAGCGGTGTCACGTCGGTGCGCCGCGCGGTGAGGTCCTCGACCGTGGGGGCGACCTGCCGCACGAACAGCACCTGCGCACCCTGCGGCGTCCACACCCGCAGCTGCGCGTCGGCGACGCCGCGGGACAGGGACGTCGCGAGCAGCGCCCGGAAGTCGTCGGCGATGTCGGCGGGGTCCGCGATGAGCTCGACCGTGCCGAGCAGGGCCGTGGAGATCTCGCGCAGCTCGTCGACCTGCCAGTGCGCGCCGACGCCGCGTGCGTCGCACTGGAACCTGCCGGTCACGGCCGCGATGGTCGACGTGAGCTGCGCCCGCGGCTCCGACTCGTTCTTGCCGTCGGTCAGCAGGATCGCGTGCCGCTGCGTCGCCGCCGGCTGCGTCGCGAAGATCTGGTCGGCGAGCCGCAGCCACGTGCTCATGGCGGTGCCGCCCGTCGCCCGCAGGGTCGCGACGGCCCGCTTCGCCTCGGCACGCGCACCCGGCTCCATCTGCACGATCGCGACCCGCGCGTTCGGGTACGGGAAGACCCGCTGCGCGACGTGGCTGCCGCCGACGATCGCGAACCAGGTGCCGTCGGGGATCTGGTCGACCGCGACCTGTGCGGCGTGCTTCGCGGCCTCGAGCGTCTTGCCCGTCATCGAGCCCGACGTGTCGATCATGATGACCTCGGCGACGCCGCCGCCCGTCGTCGCGGCACCGCCGACCCCCTCGGCCGTGACCGTGACGATCGCGTGCACGTCGGTGCCGCCGTCGGGCAGGAACTCGTTCTGGAAGACGTCGGCGCGGAACGTGGCCACGGTGCGGGCTCCTCGGCGGTCGTGCGGGTGGCGGGCGGGTGCGACGTGGTGCGGGTCGGTCGGCGGCCGGACGACGGGCGGGTCGTCCGGGCCGGGTCAGGCGGTGGGCGGCCGGGGTGGCGCGGGTGGCTCCTGCGCGACCGGGGGCTCCTCCGCGAGGTTACCGGGCGCAGGACGGCGCACGGTCGGGACCGTGCCGGCGTCGTCGTCCGGTGCGTGCACACCGACCGGGGCCGTGGCACGTGCACCGACGCGGGCGAGCGCGACGGTCGTGTTGTCGTGCCCGCCGCTCGCGTTCGCCCACGCCACGAGCGCCGACGCGAGGGCTGCGGGGTCGGACCCGACGCTCGCGGTCGCGTCCCGCAGCACACCGGCGACGGCCTCGGGGGCGGACGCGTAGTTCCACAGGCCGTCGGAGCAGACCAGCAACCAGCCCGGGCCGGCGGGACGTGTCGCGATCGTGCGCGCCGTGGTGTCCGGTGCGTCGGCGCCGAGCCAGCGGGTGATCGCGTGCGCCTGCGGCGACGCCTCCGCCTGCGCGCGCGACATGCCCTCCGCGACGAGCTCGGCGGCGACCGAGTCGTCCTGCGTGAGCTGCTCGGGTCGGCCGTCGTCGGGCAGCCAGTAGGCGCGCGAGTCGCCGAGCCAGCCCGCGACGACCAGCGAGGGCCGGACGACCGCGGCCGCGAAGGTCGACGACGGCGGGTCCTCGCGGCCCGCGGCGTCGTCGACCGCATCCCGCACGGCCGTGTCGGCGGCGCGCCCCGCGGCGACGAGCAGCTGGGACCACGCACCGGCGTCCGCGGGCACCGTGCCGGGCACGTGCCGGGACGCGGGTGCGCCCGTGGCCGCGTCGGACGCGCTGCTCGTCGTGCCGGACCCGGTGGCCGGGCTGGACCCGGTGGTCGTGCCGGACCCGGTGGTGGAGTCGACCCTTGCGGTCGCGTCGGACCCGGTGGTGGAGTCGGGTCCGGTCGCTGCGGCGAGGGCCGTGAGGCCGGCGACGAGCACGTCACGGGCCGCGACCGCTGCGGCGAGGCTCGCCGCGTCGGAGTCCGGGGCCGAGGACACGCCGTCGCACACGACGAGCACCGCGGCGTCCCCGACGACGCCGAGCGCCATCGCGTCCTCGTTGCGCCGACGCCGCACGCCGACGTCGCTCACGCCGGCCACGTGCGGTGCGGCCCGTTCGGTGACGTGGTCACGCCCGACGGGCGCCCGTGCGCCGCACTCGAGGCAGTACCCGTCCTCGGCGACCTGCCCGCCGCACGCCGCGCACACCCCTGCGTGTCCCGCCCCCTCCCCACCCGCCGAGCTCGGACTTCGGCGGCTTCCGAGGGTACTTTCGCCGCCGAAGTCCGAGTTCGGCGCCGTGGTGTGGGGCGCCGACGACGCGGGGTGGGGCGCCGACGACGCGGGGTGGGGCGGCGACGGGTCGGGTGACGTGGTGGGGGCGGGGTCCTGCAGCGGGGCGCCGCACGCCTCGCAGAACCGTGCCCCGTTCCCGGCGGACTCCCCGCACGCCGCGCACACCACGCCGGCACCCCCGTCCGCCGCACCGGCGACGTCCGTGCCCCCATCCGCCGAACTCGGACTTTGGCGGCTTTCGGGCCCTGAGAAGCCGCCGAAGTCCGAGTTCGGCGAGTGAGTGGGTGGGGTGGGGGACGTGGAGTGGGTGGGGTGGTCGGGGGTCACCACATCGACCACCGCCGGACCTCGTTGGCGCGGTCGACGAGCGCGACGCGTGCGGCACGGTCGTCGGTGAGGGCGGCCTGCTCGCGGTACGCGGACTCGAGCGCACCGCTGACGCCCGCCTCGGTCGCCTCGACACCGTCGAGCCGCACGCCCTTCGCGGTACCGCCCGCCTGCACCGCCGTCAGGGCGGAGGACAGGACGTCGACGCGCAGACCGGCGCGCTCGGCGGGCGGCAGCTGCACGCTGCGCACCGAGTCGAGAGCTGCGGCCAGTGACGGCAGGTCGGTGCGCGAGCGCGCGAGCACGCGGGCGCGCATGAGCCGCGCGTCGGGGTACGACGAGCGGGTCGGCGTCACGAGGTCGAGTGCCGCGAGCGCGTCGTCGACCCGCCCGCCGGCCAGCCGCAGGCGCGCGAGCCCGAACGCGGCGGGTGCCGTGAAGTTCGCGTCGGCGTACGCGCACGTCGCGTAGAGCTGCTCGGCGATGTCCGGCTCGCCGGACAGCTCGCACGCGACCGCGAGCGCGAGCTTGGGCGCGAGCTCGCCCGGGACCTGCCCGTACACGGCGTTGAACGACGCGCGGGCCCCGACGGGGTCGCCGGTGGCGAGCTGCGCCAGGCCCTGGATCCACACGGCCCGCCAGTCCCACGGGTCGTCGGTGAGGATCGCCTCGACGGCGGCGGTGACGACCTCGGGGCGGCCCGCCTCGATCGCGGTCGTCGCGCGCAGCAGCCGGACCTCCACCGTCTCCTCGGGGGCGTCGGCGATCGCCGAGAGCCGCTGCGCGGGGTCGGCGACGTTGACGCCCGCGAGCCAGCCCGCCGCCGGGTCGTCCGGGTCGACGCGCAGCGCGGGCAGCTCGTCCCACGCGAGCGGACGCCCGACCTGGTCGGTCACGGGCGGTGCGAACAGCACGGACGCGGCGGACGTCAGCGGCGGGTCGCCCTCGCCACGGTCGGCGGCGACGACCTCGCGCAGCACGCCGAGCACCTGGGCGCGCATCTCGTCGACGCTGCCGAACCGGTCCGACGGGTCCGGTGCGCAGGCCTTGGCGAGCAGCCGGTAGAACGAGTCGTACCGCTGGAACACGGGGGTCGACTCGACGGGCGGCAGCGCCGCGACGTACGTCGTCGTGTTGCCGCGGAAGTCCAGGACGAGCGTCGCGAGCGTCCGCCCGATCGTGTAGACGTCGGATGCGACGGACGTGCCCTCGGTCGGCACCTCGGGGGCCTGGTACCCGACCGTGCCGTAGATCGCGGAGTGGTCGTCGTCGACGCGTCGCACACCGCCCAGGTCGATGAGCTTGAGCGCGTCCCCGGCCTGGATCACGTTGTCGGGCTTGAAGTCGCAGTACAGCAGGTCGAGGTCGTGCAGGTACGCGAACGCGGGCAGCACCTCGAGGACGAACGCGAGGGCCTGGTCGACGGGCAGCGGGTCGACGTGCCCGGTGGCCTCACGACGGTCCGTCAGCAGCTCCTTGAGCGAGCGGCCGCCGACGAACTCCATGACGGTGTACCCGTCGCCGTCGTGCTCGACGAAGTTGTAGATCTCGACGATCAGCGGGTGCTCGACGCGTGCGAGGAACTGCCGCTCGGCGATCGCCGCGGCGACCGCGTCGGCGTCCCCGGTGTTGAGCAGGCCCTTGAGCACGACCCACCGGCCGGAGACGTTGCGGTCCCGGGCCAGGTAGATCCAGCCCATGCCGCCGTGCGCGAGGCAGCCGACGACCTCGTACTGCCCGCCGACCAGCGTGCCGGCGGTCAGGCGCGGGTCGAAGTCGAAGCGGGCGCCACACGCGGGGCAGAAGCCCTGCGTGCGCGCGGGCACGCCGTCGCGGCCGCGACCGACGGGTTCGCCGCAGGCCGCGCAGAACCGCTTGCGCTCGGGGACCTGCGGATCGGCCATGACGGCCTGCAGCGGGTCCTCCACGGGGGCCGGCGGCACGGTCGTCAGGCCCGCGCCCAGGCGTGCGCGGCGCAGCCGGGTCGACGACGTGCCGAGG
>JAFAEH010000137.1 GCA_023424135.1 Actinomycetes bacterium
GTGAGCATGCGCCAGCCGTCGGCCTGCGGTGTCTGGGGCCCGCGGGCGGGCACGTGCGCGCGGGGATCGACGACCGCGACCGCGCACCGGTCCGCATCCGGGTCGACCGCGATCACGAGGTCGGCGCGCTGCGCCGCGGCGAGCGCGAGCGCGAGGTCGGTGGCGCCCGGCTCCTCGGGGTTCGGGAACGCGACCGTGGGGAAGTCGGGGTCGGGCTCGGCCTGCTCGGCGACGAGCGTCACGTCGGTGAAGCCGGCACGCGCCAGCACGTCGCGCGCGAGCGCACCGCCGACGCCGTGCAGCGGGGTCAGCACGACCGTCAGCGCGGCGCGGACCGCCGGATCCCCGCCGGGGGCGACGTCCGCGGCCGTGCGCGCGTACTCCTCGACGACGTCCTCCCCGAGCACCGTCCAGCCCGACGCCGCACGCGGCACCGAGGCGACCGACGGGACGCGCGCGATCTCGGCGGCGATGGCCGCGTCCCACGGCGGGACGATCTGCGCGCCCTGGCCGCCGTCCGTCACGACGCGGCCGCCCAGGTACACCTTGTAGCCGTTGTCCCGCGGCGGGTTGTGCGACGCCGTGACCATCACACCCGCGTCGGCGTCGAACCGGCGCACCGCGAAGGCGAGGACGGGGGTCGGCAGGGGGCGCGGCAGCAGCAGCACCTCGATGCCGACCGCCGTCATGACCTCGGCCGTGTCGAGCGCGAAGCGGTGGGAGTTGTGCCGTGCGTCGTACCCGACGACGACGCGCGGCGCGGGCGTCGCACCGTCGAGCTCACCGAGCAGGAACTGCGCGAGCCCCGACGCGGCGCGGATCACGACGGCCCGGTTCATGCGGTGCGGGCCGCCACCGAGCTCACCGCGCAGCCCCGCGGTGCCGAACTGCAGCAGGCCGGCGAACCGGTCGGCGAGGTCGGCGCGCGCCTCGGCGGCGTCCCGGCGGACCAGGTCGGCGACCGTGGGCACCTCGTCGTCCGCGGGGACGTCGCGCGCGAGCCTCAGCAGGTCCGTCAGCTCGCGAGCGGTGACCGGGTCGGGGTCGTCGGCGACCCAGGCCTCCACGCGTGCGGTCAGGTCGTCGTCGTGCTCCTCGGTGGTGCTCACGGACCCACGCTACTGGCGGGTACGCGCGCTCGCTTCATCCGATGCGGCGCACGACGTCCGCGAGCAGCGCGCTGATCCTCGGCCCCGCCGCACGGCCCGCCTCGAGCACCTCGGCGTGGTCGAGCGGCTCCGGGCTGATGCCGGCCGCGAGGTTCGTCACGAGCGAGATGCCCAGCACCTCCAGGCCCGCGTGGCGTGCGGCGATCGCCTCGAGCGTCGTCGACATCCCGACGAGGTCGCCGCCGATCCGCCCGGCCATCGCGACCTCCGCGGGGGTCTCGTAGTGCGGCCCCGGGAACTGCACGTAGACGCCCTCGTCGAGCGAGGGGTCGACCTCGTGCGCCACGGCGCGCAGCCGCGCCGAGTACAGGTCGGTCAGGTCGACGAACGTCGCGCCCTCCAGCGGCGACGTCGCGGTGAGGTTGATGTGGTCGCGGATCAGCACGGGCGTGCCCGGCCCCCACGCGAGGTTCAGCCCGCCGCAGCCGTTCGTGAGCACGACCGTCGAGGCACCCGTGGCCGCCGCCGTGCGCACACCGTGCACGACGCGCCGCACGCCGCGCCCCTCGTACAGGTGCGTGCGCGAGCCGAGCACGAGCGCGTACCGGTCGGGGCGCCCGTCGTCACCCGCGATGCGCACCGAGCGCAGGGTGCCGACGTGCCCGGCGACCGCGGCCCGGGAGAACCCCGGCACCTCGTGGCTCGGGATCTCCGCGACCGTCTCGCCCAGCAGGTCGGCCGCACCGCCCCAGCCCGAGCCGAGGACGAGCGCGACGTCGTGCGTCGCGACGCCCGTGCGCCGTGCGATCACCTCCGCCGCGAGACGGGCGACGTCGAACGGGTCGGTCGCGGGGTCGTCGAGGTCGGGGACGGCGCCACCGGTCAGGTCGCGCGCAGGGGACACGTCGGTCATGACCTCAGGGTAGCCACGCGCGGACGCCGTGCCCCGGGCCGGTGGGTGCGGCGGCGTGCGACGGTCGTCACGCGCCCGCGGCGTCCGGCGCGGCGGCCGGGACGACGCAGGTCGGGCAGGATGGAGCGGTGAGCCCCGAGCAGCGCGCCGCGTCCCCCGAGCAGCCGCAGGTCCCCGCACCGACCGCCGCGTCGACCGTGCGCCCGGCGCCCGACGCCCCGTCCGCGGGCCGGGTCGTCGTCATCGGGGGCGGACCCGGCGGGTACGAGGCCGCACTCGTCGCACGACGCCTCGGCGCGCAGGTCACGGTCGTCGAGCGGGCGGGCCTCGGCGGCGCGGCGGTGCTCACCGACGTCGTGCCGTCCAAGACGCTCATCGCGACGGCCGAGTGGATGACGATCGCGGACCGCGCCCCCGAGCTGGGCATCCGCCTCGAGGGCGTCGGCCCGTCGGGGACCCCGTCGGCCACCCTGCGCCACCACATCGACATGGCGGCGGTGAACTCGCGCGTCAAGGCGCTCGCCGCGGCGCAGTCCGCGGACATCCGTGGTCGCCTGGCCCGTGAGGGCGTCGACGTCGTGACGGGGACCGGTCGGCTCGTCGACCCCGAGCACGTCGCGGTGCGCGAGGACGACGGGCACGAGCGCGTGCTCGACGCCGACGTCGTCCTCGTCGCGACCGGTGCGACGCCGCGCGTGCTGCCCGACGCACGACCCGACGGCGAGCGCATCCTCACGTGGACCCAGCTGTACAACCTCACCGAGCTGCCCGAGCGGCTCGTCGTCGTCGGCTCGGGTGTCACGGGCGCCGAGTTTGCCGGCGCGTACACGTCGCTCGGGTCGGACGTCGTGCTCGTCTCGAGCCGCGACCGCGTCCTGCCGGGCGAGGACGCGGACGCCGCCGAGCTCATCGAGCGGGTCTTCACGCAGCGCGGGATGACGGTGATGTCGCGCTCGCGGGCGTCGTCGGCGCGACGCACCGCGGACGGCGTCGTGGTCACGCTCGAGGACGGGCGCACCGTCGAGGGCTCGCACGTCCTGTTCGCCGTCGGGTCGGTGCCGACGACGCGCGAGCTGGGGCTCGAGGAGGCGGGTGTGCGTCTGACGCCGTCGGGGCACGTCGAGGTCGACAAGGTCTCGCGCACCAACGTGCGCGGCGTGTACGCGGCGGGGGACTGCACGGGCGTCCTGCCGCTGGCGTCGGTCGCGGCGACGCAGGGCCGCATCGCGATGTCGCATGCGCTCGGGGACGCGGTGCGTCCGCTGTCGCTGCGCGGCACGTCGGCGAACATCTTCACGTCCCCCGAGATCGCGACGGTGGGCCTGTCCGAGTCCCGCCTGCAGGCGTCCGGGACGCACTACCGGACGACGATGCTGCCGCTGTCGCGCAACCCGCGCGCGAAGATGCTGGGCGTGCGCGACGGGTTCGTGAAGATCCACGCGCACGCAGGCACCGGCAACGTGCTGGGTGCGGTCGTCGTCGGGCCGCGTGCGAGCGAGGCGGTCTACCCGTTGACGCTGGCCGTGACGCACCGGCTCACGACGGACGACCTCGCGGAGGCCTCGACCGTGTACCCGTCGATGTCCGGGACGGTCGCCGAGGTCGCGCGCATGCTGCACCAGCGCATCGAGGACTGAGCCGGGTCCGGACCGGGCCGGTCGCCTACACCGAGTCGGCCGCGCTGCCGACGGGCGGCCCGGGCGGGCCCGCGTAGGTCGGGCCGTCAGTCCCCGACGGTGGTGCCCGGCGGAGCCGGTGCCGGGTGCACCCCGGCCGCGCCGAGCCCGACGAGCGCGAGGACGAGCGCCGGCAGCATGAGCAGCCGCACAGGGTGCACGCGCGCCGGGATGCGGTCACGGGCGGCGCCCGTGGGCGGCGGGGTACCGACGGTGTCGGGGG
>JAFAEH010000105.1 GCA_023424135.1 Actinomycetes bacterium
CCCCAGCCCTGCCCGGTGGCGGGCGCGGCGGGGGCCGGCGGTGCGGGTGCCCCGGGCGGTGCGACGGGCGGGACGTCGGCGTCCGTCGGGCCGGGGCGGCCGGAGGGGTCCGCCCAGGGCGTCGGGGGACCGGCGTCGTCCTGCGGGGAGGTCATGCGTCGTGCTCCTCGTGTCCTGCGACGTCGTCACCGCCCGTGGCCGCGTCGCCCCTCGGGACGACGACCGCCGGCGCGGGCGTCCGGGCACCCCATCGTGCCACGCGGGGTGTGTCACCCGTGCGCACGGCGTGGCCGGGTCCGCCGCCCCCGCGACGATGAGAGGATCGTCACCATGAAGGGACGCGTCCTGGTGGTCGACGACGACACCGCCCTGGCCGAGATGATCGGCATCGTGCTGCGCTCGGAGGGGTTCGAGCCCGTCTTCTGCGAGGACGGGGACTCGGCGCTCGGGGTGTTCCGGCAGGCCCAGCCGGACCTCGTGCTGCTCGACCTCATGCTGCCCGGCAAGGACGGCAACGAGGTGTGCCGCCTGATCCGTGCCGAGTCGGGCGTGCCGATCGTCATGCTGACGGCCAAGAGCGACACGGTCGACGTGGTGCTCGGGCTGGAGTCCGGCGCCGACGACTACATCTCCAAGCCGTTCAAGCCCAAGGAGCTCGTCGCGCGCGTGCGGGCGCGCCTGCGCCGCAGCGACGAGCCGGCGCCCGAGCACCTGTCGATCGGCGACCTGACGATCGACGTGCCGGGTCATCGCGTCGAGCGCGGGGGCCGGCAGATCTCGCTGACGCCGCTGGAGTTCGACCTGCTCGTCGCGCTCGCGCGCAAGCCGTGGCAGGTGTTCACGCGCGAGGTGCTCCTGGAGAAGGTGTGGGGGTACCGGCACGCCGCCGACACGCGCCTCGTGAACGTCCACGTGCAGCGTCTGCGCTCGAAGATCGAGACGGACCCGGAGCGTCCGGAGATCGTCGTCACGGTGCGCGGTGTCGGCTACAAGGCGGGCGTCGCCGGCACGTGAGCACCACCCGTCCACCGCGAGGTGGCCCGTGGCGCGGCTGACCGCGTGGGGCCGCCTCGGCCGTGCACGTGCGGGGCGCCGCCTGCGCGGGGCGGCCCGGCGCTGGCGCTCGTCGCTGCAGCTGCGCGTGCTCACCTCGACCCTCGCGCTCGGTCTGGTCGCGCTCGTGCTCATCGGCATGTACGTGGGCGAGCGGATGAGCGCCGGCCTGTTCGACGCGCGCCTCGACCAGGTGCTGGCCGAGAGCGCACGCGGCACGCAGCAGGCGCAGGGCGTCTTCGACGCGTCGACGGCCAGCACCTTCAGCGACGTGCGGCTGCTGCTGGAGGACGTCACCACCGCGCAGCGCAACGGCGGCTCGGGCGAGCGCGACGTGTTCCTGCTGCGGGCGCCCGGGCAGACGGGCTCCGTCGGGGCCGGTGCGACCGCGACCGACGACTCTCTCGTGGACGTCGTGGTCTCCCGCGAGCTCAAGGTCGCCACGGCGGGCGGCGGCCAGCAGTGGCAGTCCGTCGCGATCCCCGCCGGTGACGGCGTCGAGCCGGGCATCGTCGTGGGGCAGGACGTCGAGGTGCCGATGGCGGGCACGTACCAGATGTTCTTCCTGTACAGCCTGCAGGCCGAGCAGGACCGGCTCGACTTCCTGCTGCGCACCCTCGCGCTGGGCGCCGTCGCGCTCGTCGCGCTGCTCGGCGGCATGACGTGGCTCGTCACGCGCCGCACCGTGCACCCGGTGCGGCGGGCCGCGCACGTGGCCGTGCGCCTCGCGGACGGCCACCTCTCCGAGCGCATGGCGGTGCACGGGCAGGACGAGATGGCGACGCTCGCGCGCTCGTTCAACGAGATGGCGGAGAGCCTGCAGGACCAGATCCACCGCATGGAGGAGCTCTCGACCCTGCAGCGGCGGTTCGTGTCCGACGTGTCGCACGAGCTGCGCACGCCGCTGACGACGATCCGCATGGCGGGTGAGGTGATCCACGGCTCGCGCGACGACTTCGAGCCCGCGGTGAAGCGCTCCGCCGAGCTCCTGGCCACGCAGCTCGACCGCTTCGAGGACCTGCTGGCCGATCTGCTGGAGATCAGCCGCTTCGACGCGGGTGCCGCCGTGCTGGACGCGGAGGGTCGCGACCTGCGCGACCTCGTCCTGCACGCCGTCGACAACGCGACCCCGCTCGCGGCGCGCCGCGGGTCGTGGCTGCACGTCGACCTGCCGCAGGAGCGGGCCGACGCCGACGTCGACCCCCGCCGCGTGGAGCGGATCCTGCGCAACCTGCTCGTCAACGGCGTGGAGCACGCCGACGGCTCGACCGTCGAGGTGCGCGTCGGCGTCGACGCGACGGCCGTGGCGGTCACCGTGCGCGACCACGGCGTCGGGATGACCGCCGAGGAGACGCTGCACGTGTTCGACCGCTTCTGGCGGGCCGACCCGGCTCGCGCCCGCACGACGGGCGGCACGGGCCTCGGCCTGGCGATCTCGCTCGAGGACGCGCACCTGCACGGTGGCACGCTCGAGGCATGGGGGCGCCCGTCGCGCGGTGCGTGCTTCCGCCTCACGCTGCCGCGGCGCGCCGGCATCCGGCTGTCCGGCTCGCCGCTCCCGCTCGAGCCCGCACCGGAGACCTCGACCCCGGCCGCCGGCCCACGGCACAGCACCGACCCCGCGGCCCTGCCCGACCTGCCGCCCATGACGGGGGAGATCGCCATCGTGAGCAACCTGGCCGACCCGGCGCGCACCGACGTGCGGGTCGACGACGACGCGTCGTCCCCGGCGGACGCGGGCAGGGCGTCATGAGCAGCAGCGTCCCGTCCGGCAACCCGCGCGGTGCCCCCGGTGCGCGGGCGCGCCTCGTCGTCGTCGGCGCCGTCGTGGCGACGCTCGCGGGCTGCGTCGCGATCCCCACGTCCGGACCCGTCACGCAGGGCGACGGCGTGGTGCGCGAGCAGGAGGGCGTCGTCGTGCTCGCGGAGGGCCCGCAGGCCGACGCCGACCCGGCCGAGATCGTGGAGGGCTTCCTGCTCGCGGGCGACGCCGAGGTCACGGGTGACTTCGACGTCACCCGCCAGTTCCTCGCCGCGGACGAGCGCTCCGAGTGGGACCCGGGTGCCGGGACCGTCGTCGCCCGGGCGACGCGCGTCGAGCAGACGGGCGACGCGCAGGTCACGGTGTCGCTCGACGTCGCGGCCAAGGTCGACGCCGACGGCCGGTACGTCGAGGCGCCCGCCGACGCGCGCGAGACGCTGCGCTTCGAGCTCGTGCAGGACGCGCGCGGCGACTGGCGGATCGCGCACGCACCGGACGGGATCGTCGTCAACGTCCGCCGGTTCGAGCAGCAGTTCCGGTCGACGACCCTGTACTTCCTGACGCCCGACGAGAAGATGCTCGTGCCCGAGGTGCGCTGGTTCCGCAACAAGAGCGCACCCACCGCCGTCGTGCGGGCGCTGCTCGCCGGGCCGTCGCCCTGGCTGCGCGACGCCGTGACGACGGCCGTCCCGGCGGGCACCGAGCTCAAGCCGGAGGCGGTGACCGTCGAGCAGGGGGTCGCCGAGCTGGCGCTCGAACCCGCGCAGGCCGTGCTCGCCGCCGACCGCGGACTCCTCCTCGCGCAGGTCGCGGCGTCGCTGCGCCCGCTCGGGATCACGACGGTCCACGTGCTGGCCGGGGCGGGTGGTGCGCTGCTCGAGGGCGAGCCGGCCGAGCTGGCCACACCGGACGCGGGTGCGCTCGAGTTCCTCGTCGACGGGCAGACCTTCACCGTGGTCGACGGTGCACCCGTCGTGCTCGACGGCGTGCGGCCCGTGGTGGGTGCGAGCCCGCAGGCGCCGGCACGCGCCGGCAACGGTGCGGTGCGCGTCGCGCTCGCGGACCCCACGACGCTCGTCACGGTGCCCGTCGGGTCGTCCGACCAGGTCACGCTCCTGACGGGCGCGGGCATGGTCGCGCCGTCGGTCGACCGGCACGGCTGGGTGTGGACGGCCCGCGCGTCGACGCCCGGCACGCTCGACGCGGTCCGTGCCGACGGCACGCTCGTCGAGGTCGGTGCCGAGTGGCTCTCGGGCCGCACGGTCGGGGCGGTGCGGGTCTCGCGCGACGCGACCCGTGTCGCGATCGTCTCGGACGGTCCCGACGGGACCACGCTCGACGTCGCCGGTGTCGTGCGCGACGACGACGGCGTGCCCGTCGGCCTCGGTGCGGCCGTGCGTGCGGGTGCCGCGCTGACGCCCACGGGCTCGGTCGTGTGGGTCGACGACGTGACGCTCGGCGTCCTGTCCGACGAGGACGCCGGCTCGACGCCCTACCTCGTGCCGGTCACGGGACGCAGCACGCCTCTGCCCGCCGTCGCCGACGCGGTCGCGCTCGCAGCCGACCGCGGCGAGCGGACCCTGTACGTCGTGACGGGCGACGGTGACCTGCTGCGCCACCAGGGCGGCACCTGGGTGGCCGTGCCCGACGTCACGGGGGTCCTGGACGTGACGGGCGCCGCCTTCCCGGGCTGACCTCCCGTGCGCGATCCGCTCACACCCCGCGAGAGTGCAATCCACCCCCACTGTCGTGAGAGTGCGATCCGGTTGCGCCTGCTCGTCGTGAGAGTGCGAGTGGATCGCGCTGTCACGGCGGGTGGTGGGGCGTGGGTGGGCGTTGCGGGGTGAGGCGACCACAGCCCGGGTGGGTGGTCCGGCGATTCACAGATCCTCGCGGTGCGCGGGTCGGTCGCTGCCCGGTGGGTCACGGTGGAGGTGTGGAGACGCGCAGGACGGGTGCGGGAGCCGTACGTCGGGGCGTGGGGGTGCTCGGTGACGTGTGGCGCGACGTCGTCGCCCTCGTGCTTCCCGTCGCGTGCGCGGGGTGCGCGACGCCCGACGTTCCGTGGTGCGCCGCGTGCGACGCCTGGTTGCGCGGACCCGTGCGGCGGTGCGACCACGACGCGGGTCGTCTCGACCTGCTCGACGGTCGCACGCTGCTGCCCGTCCTCGCGGCGGCGACGTTCGCCGGGCCGGTGCGGCACGCGCTGACCGCCTGGAAGGACGGCGGTCGCGCCGACCTCGACGCACCGCTGCGGGCGGCGGCGCGCAGGGTCGGGCGCGTCGCGGCCGTCGACCTGGTGGCCGGACGCCCGGGGGAGAGCGACGGCGTGCCTGCCGCGCCCGTGCTCGTGGTCCCGGTGCCCTCCGCACCGCGTGCGTACCGCCGTCGCGGTCGCGCACCCGTGGACGTGCTGGCGGCCGGTGTGGTGACGGGGCTGCGTGACGCCGGGGTCCGAGCGGTGCGTGCGCGTGCGCTCGTCCGCCGCGACGGCGCCGACCTCGCCGGGCTCGGGGCACGCGCCCGCGGCGCCGCCCTCGCAGGTCGTGTGCGGGTCCGTCGCGGAGCGCCCCTGGCCGGTCGTGACGTCCTGCTCGTCGACGACGTGCTGACCACCGGCTCGACCGCCAATGCCGCCGCTCGCGCCCTGCTGCGCGCCGGCGCCGACGATGTCGATGTCCTGACCTTCGCGCGGGTCGTGACGGACGGCCGGGAAGACACTACATGACCAGACCACGAC
>JAFAEH010000127.1 GCA_023424135.1 Actinomycetes bacterium
GGCTGCAGCTCGCGGCCGTCGCGGCCGGTGTCGCGCTCGTCGGCGGCGGCGGGTACGCGGTCGGTGCCTCGGGCGCCGAGGAGCCGGCGGCCCCGGCCATCGCGCTGCAGGGGGCGAACGGCACGGGCGCAGGCGTGAGCTCCTTCGGTACCGAGGCCGCCGTGGGCGCCGACGCCGCGCGCAGCATGATCGCCCCCGGGTGGTTCGGCGGGCGCACGGTGTTCACCGGCAGCGGCCTGCCGGGCGGTGCGGGCACCGCGGGTGCGTGGGCGTTCGACGCGACGTCGGTGGCGTCCGCCGATGCGGTCGCCCGGGCTGCCGAGGTCCTCGGTGTGACCGGCGAGCCGCGGCAGGAGTGGGGGCAGTGGGTCGTCGGGCCGAACGACGGCACGGGGCCCACGGTGTCCGTCGGCGTCGACGGGCAGGCGTCGATGTGGTTCTACGACCAGGCGTGGGACCCGTCGGTCTGCACGGCCGGCGTCCCCGAGACGCTCGACGGTGCGGGGACGACGGGTGAGGGGTCGACCGGCGCCGCGGAGCCGGGTGCGGCGTCCGACTCGGCCGTCGCGATCGAGCCGTACGTGCTGGACCTGCCGGACCCGGCCGACCCCAGCGTGTGCGACCCGGGCAGCACGCCGACGGGTGACGCGGCGATCGCGAAGGCACGCGACCTCATCGAGGCGCTGGGCGCGGACGCGTCGGGGTACGAGTTCACGACCGGTGCCGAGACGGGCGTGGCCGGCCTGGTCAGCGTCGTGGCCGCGCAGGTCGTCGACGGCAACCAGACGGGTCTGGTGTGGTCCGTGCAGCTCGCCGGGACCGGTGTGCAGTCGGTGTCCGGCTCGCTGGCCTCGCTCGTCGAGCTCGGCGAGTACGACGTCATCAGCGCCGACGCGGCCGTCGAGCGGCTCAACGACCCGCGCTTCGGTGCGTCCTACGGCGGTGTCGTCCCGTTGGCCGCCCGCGCCGAGGCGGGGGAGGCGACGCTGGTCGCGCCCGACTCGGCCGTGGCCGACGCACCGGCCGACACGCCGACCGTCCCGGCGGTCCCGTCCGCGGGTGACCCGATCGCCTGGCCCGTGCAGCACGTCACGATCACCGGCGCACGCCTCGGAGTCACGCTGCTGACGACGCCGAGCGGTGCGGCCGTCGTCGTCCCGGCCTGGGAGCTGAGCGACGCGGACGGTGGCACGTGGAGCGTCATCGCCGTCGTCGAGGACCAGCTCGACCTGACCTCCGCGGGCTGAGGCCCGCGGCTGCCGCGGACGGAGGGGTCCGCACCGCGAGGGGCCGGGTGGCGCTGGAGGGGCGCCCACCCGGCCTCCGCCGTGGGTCAAGGGGTGGACCGTGACCCCGTCATCCGTCACGGTATGGACGCCCGTTCCGTGACGGATGACGGGGTCGTGGTCGGACCGGGTGGGTAGCGTGGGGGGATGGGTGTGGGTGCTGGGCGGTTGATGCTGCTGGACTCCGCGTCGCTGTACTTCCGGGCGTACTTCGGGGTGCCGGACTCGGTGCGGGCCCCGGACGGTACACCCGTCAACGCGGTGCGCGGCCTGCTCGAGATGGTGGCGCGCCTCGTCGTCGACCACCGCCCGACGCGCCTGGTCGCGTGCTGGGACGAGGACTGGCGGCCCGCGTTCCGGGTCGAGGCCGTGCCGTCGTACAAGGCGCACCGCGTCGCGCGCGAGGTGCCCGGGACGACGGGCGTCGAGGACGTCCCCGAGGCGCTGCTCGCGCAGGTCCCGGTGATCGTCGAGGTCCTCGCGGCGCTCGGCGTGCCGAGGCTCGGCGCCGCGGGGTACGAGGCCGACGACGTCATCGGCACGCTCGTCGCGCGCGAGTCCGCCCGGCCCGCGGACGGGCGTGCCGCCGTCGACGTGGTGACGGGTGACCGGGACCTGTTCCAGCTCGTCGACGACGAGGTCCCCGTGCGCGTGCTGTACCCGGTCAAGGGCGTCAAGGACCTGCTGGCCGTCGACCAGCGCGTGCTCGACGAGCGGTACGGCGTGCCCACCGGAGCGGCGTACGCGGACATGTCGGTGCTGCGGGGCGACCCGAGCGACGGGCTGCTCGGCGTCCCGGGCATCGGGGAGAAGACCGCCGCCGCGCTGCTGCGCCGCTACGGCACCCTCGCCGGTGTGCTCGACGCACGGGACACGGGCGACAAGGGCCTCACGGCGACGCAGCGCACACGTCTCACGGACGCCGCCGACTACCTCGCGGTGGCCCCGCGTGTCGTCACGGTCGCACCCGACGCACCGGTCCCCGACGTCGACGACCGGCTGCCGGCGGTGCCCGCGGACCCCGATGCGCTCGTCGGGCTCGCGCAGCGGTGGGGTGTCGCGTCGAGCGTGCGACGCCTCGTGGACGTGCTCACGGACGCCGCCGCGCGCGACTGACGGTCGTCGTCGGTCGTCGTCGGTCGTCGTCGGTCGACTGCGGGTGGCGCCCGGGCCGCGACCCTCCCGGGCCGGGATCAGGCGACCAGGGCGGGACCAGCCGGCCGGGCGCGGTCAGTCGGCGGGTGCCCCGGCGACCCAGACGTTCGGGCCCTCGGCCTGCCAGTCGTCGGACGCCCGCGGTGACGCGGCGTCGTCGGCGGCGAGCCGGACCCGTGACCCGTCGGCCCCGGTCAGCGTCGTGGACGCGCGAGGCTGGGCGGCGACGCACGCCGCGCGCGCGACGTCACCGTCGGGCACGACGACGAGGCACAGCTCACCGCCCCAGCGCAGTGCCGCGTAGTGGTCGCCCTCGTCGGTCCGGACGGCGAACCGCGTCGTCGTCGGGTCGACGCGGACGTCCTCGGCGACGGTGGGGTCGATCTCGTCCGTCGGCTGCTGCGGAGCCGCGAGCAGCTCCACGGTCATCGACGCGGCCTGCGCACCGGCGTCCTGCCGGGTGCTCAGCAGCCAGGCGACCCCCGCGGCGACGAGCGCGGCGGCGACGACGAGCACGACGGCGACCCGTCGGCCGTGCCGCGGGCCGGGGGTCTCCTCGTCGCCGTCGTCATCGTCGACCAGGTCGAACAGGTCGCTCTCGTCGAACGTCGTCACCCCACCAGTATCGGCATACCGGGCGCCGTGGATGAACACGTGGGCGTCCGGTGTGTCAGGCGTCCGCGGACGACAGGCTCGGCGCGACGCCGCGGACCACGTTCTGCAGGTGCTCGACGAACCAGCCCTCGGCCGCGGACTCCCAGCTCTGCGCGACCGCGGCGATCGGGTAGACGAGCACCTCGGGGTCCTCGCGGGCCAGGACGATCTCGGTGCCGTAGCGGTCGCTGCAGACCGCCCACCCCAGGTCGGTGGCCCGTTCGCACACCAGGTCGCCCAGGGCGACGCCCAACGCGTCGGCCAGCGTGCGCGGGTCCGGCCGGTCCTGCACCGGGGCCTGCGCCCACTGCGCGCGGACGCGGTCGAACAGCGCACCGACCGCTGCGGCGTCGAGCGGGTCCGGGCACAGCTCGCCGATCAGCAGGCGCTGCTGGGCGAGGAAGACCCGCTCGGGCGCGTTGAGCTCGTCGATCGTGTGGCGGGTGTCGGACAGCGCCGCGGCGACGGGCCCGACGTGCTCGTCGGCCGCAGGCTCGTCGTGCACGGCGCCGGTGCCGTCGGTGGACGGCTCGTCGTGCTCGTCGGTGACGGGTGCGTCCGTCTGCTCGTCCGCCACCGGTGCGTCCGTGTGCTCGTCGGGTACCTCGTCCGTGCGCTGCGCCTGCGGTCCTGCGCCGGCCTCGGTGGGCGGCGCCGCGGCGGCATCGGCCGGGTCGTCGTCCTCGGAGTCGTCGGCGAGGTGCTCCACGACGCGCGCGAGCGCACCCTCGTCAGGTGTGCGGCCATCTGCCACGGGCGGGACCCCGGCACCCTGCGCGAGGGGCTGGTCGGTCGGCCCGTGGGGTGTGGGCAGCACGGATCCGCTCCCTTGCGGTGTCCGTCGGTCCAGTCCCATGACCCGATCATCGGCCTGCTGGACCGGTGTCTTGATACGGCAGAGCGGGTGACACCCGGTCGGACGACCGGGCGGCACCCGCTCCCGCGGTGCGTGCGGCTCAGCCGACGCGGATCACCCGGGCCGTCGCCGTGGGCAGGTACGCGCCGTCGCCGGTGTACAGCACGGTCACGATGCTCGACGTGCGGACGGCCGGCAGCGTGACGTCCGCCGCGCCGTCGGCCAGCCGGAACGTGCCGACGGGACGGACCCCGAGCAGCACCGTGACGCGGCCCGTCGCCGGGGGAGCGCCCTCGCCGCCGCCGACCCGCACCGTCACGGTGGGGGTCGAGCCCTTCGGCACGGTCCACGAGTCCGCCTCGAGGGTGGCGGTCGCGGCACCGGGCACGACCCGCACGGATGCGCTGCCCTCCGACCTGCTGACGTCGGACGTGCCGTCGAAGACCGCGACGAGCCGGTGCGTGCCCGGCTTCAGGTCGCGGGCCAGCTCGAGCGTCGCCGTGCCGGTCAGCCCGTCGACCGTGAGCTCGCCGCTCGCGACGACCTCACCGCGCTCGCGCACCGTGACGGTGCCCGACGGCGCCCAGCTCGCCCCCGTGACCGTGACGGTCGCGGTCGCGGGCTGCCCGTAGCGCACGACGGCCGGGCTCACGCGCAGCGTCGTGGTCGACGCGGACGGGGCGAGCTCGATCTCGACGACGTCCGACGAGGACGGCGCGAACGCCGGGTCGTCGGGCGTGTACTGCACGCGCAGCGCGTGCGTGCCCGCGACGAGCGACGCGGTCGCCAGGACGCCGCCGCCGTCGACGACGTCGGCCGTGCCGAGCTCGGTCTCGCCGTCGTAGAAGGTGAACGTCCCGGTGGCCTCGGCCGGGGTGACGGACGCCTGGAGCAGCGTCTCCTCACCGGCCGTCCCGGCGGACTCGACGTCGAGCGTCGTGGTCGTCGCGGTCGCGTCGGGTCGGGTGACGTCGACGACCTGCGCCCGGTCGCCCGTGCCGTTGAGGTGGTGCAGCACGAGGACCTTCGCGTCGGCCGCACCCGTGCCGGCGTGCACGTCGAGCGTCGCACCGTCGAACGTCTGCGAGACGAAGTCCGCGCCGATGTTCGAGCCGAACCACAGCGGCGGGTCGTACGGGTCGACCGTGAACGGCCCGACCTCGTCGATGACCCCGTCGGCGGGGAACGCGTACGGGCTGGCGGTCTGCACCCAGACACCGAGCTGCGTGCCCGGCTCGACGCCCAGCACCGCGAGCGGCACCGGGACGACGACCGTGCTGTTGTCGAACGCGCCCATCTCGATGTTCCCCGCGAAGGGGTACAGCAGGTCGGGCCCGTAGATCGTCGTCGGCGTCCCGCTCGTCAGGTCGTAGGTCGTGACGATCGAGTAGTCGGTGTCCGCGAGCTTGCTGACCCGCGTGCCGACGTCGGGCTCCCCGTCACCGTCGGTGTCGACGAGCACCCACGGCTGCAGCGCGTGGCCCAGGGCCGCCCAGTCGCCGTCGGTGGAGATGCCGACGCCCAGGACACCGTCCGCGGCGGGGTCGCCGCCCGCGGCCGCGACCGCGGGTGCGGTGGACGCCCACCCGACCTGCCGGACGTCGCCGGCGGCGAGCGTCGAGCGCGACGTCTCGGCGTTCGCGGGCAGCTCCTCGAGCCGCGGCGAGTCGGCGGCGTGCACGAGCGGTGTGGCGAGCCCGTACCAGCCGTCGGAGACGACGTCGCGTCCGCTGAACGCGAGGTCGGCGGTCGTCGCCCCGGGGTCGGCGAACGCGACGTCCGCGGCCTCGAGGTCGGTGGTCGGACGCGGCGTCCCCTGCACCGGCAGGCGCCACTCGCCCTCGCCCGAGGTCAGGACGAGCCGACCGGAGACCTGCGAGACGAACTCGCGCGGCAGGCCCTCGATCTGCTCGGCCTGCATCGTCGGGTCGATCTCGCGGGCGACCGTCGCGGGGTCGGCGGTGAACGTCAGGGTGACGATCCCGGTGCCGCCGGCGGGGACCCGCAGGCTCGCGGGTGCCGCGGTGATGGTCGCGCCGCCGGACGTCGTGCTGGACGTGACGGCGGTGGCGTACGTGCGCGCGGTCGAGCCGAGGTTCTGCACGGTGACGGCCTTGCGGATCGTCACGGGCTCGTCGGCCAGCGGCACGACGCCGAAGCTCACGGACGTCTGCTGCGGGCGTTCCGCGTTGTAGACGAGCGTCTCGTTCGTGACGGCCGACAGCGCGTCGACGCGACCCGAGCCCACGCGCGGCGGGCCGAAGAACAGGTCACCGCCGGGCTCGGTCGCGACGTCGTGGGTCGCGGTGTTGACGATCGACGCCTTGACCTGCGCGGCCGACCAGCCGGGGTGGGCCTCACGGACGAGTGCCGCGATGCCCGCGACGTGCGGGGACGCCATCGACGTGCCGTTGCTGCTGGTGCCACCGGCGCCGGTGCCGACGTTCGCGGACACGATCTGCTGACCGGGTGCGGCCACGTCCGGCTTGCCCCAGCCGAGCGAGCCGTGCACACCGCGCGAGGACGACACGGACAGCGTGTCGGCGGCGACGTCCTGACGCGTGCTCAGCGCGAGCGACGGGCCGACGGTCGCGACGAGCGTGCCCGCCTCGATCTCGGGCAGCAGCGTGTCGGTCGTCGCCGCGGTCATCTGGAAGCCGGGGATCGCGGCGTTGCCGGCGATGCCGGCGGCGAACACGGCGCTCTCGGTCGGCAGGATCACGCCGACCGCACCGGCGGCCGTCGCGTTGTTGAAGCGGGCTCCCGACCCGCAGGCGCGCGTGGCGTCGTCGTCGTCCCACCACAGGTAGGCGATCTTGCCCGCGACGGCGGCGGCCTGCTCGGCCGTGAACGCGGCGCAGCCGTCGAACGTCGCACCGACGTAGGCGACGGGCGCGGTGACGTCCGCCCCCGTGTAGCTCACGGAGTTCTGGCCGGCGTGGCGTCCGACGAGCGTGGCGTCGGAGGCCTCGGTGACCTCGATCGCGTCGAACGCGAGGTCCTTGCCGACCGACCACGCGACGGTCAGGCCCGCGAAGCCGTTGCCGGGCGAGCCGCCGATGTCCTCGACGTCGCCCTCGTTGCCGGCCGACAGGACGACGGTCGTGCCGAGCGCGGTGAGCTCGGAGACCTGCAGGGACTCGGGGTCGTCCGCCGGGGCGCCCGCGCCGCCGAGCGAGAGGTTCAGGACGTCGATGCGGTCGTCGAACGCGCCGTCGCCGTTGGGGTCGGCTGCCCAGTCGAGTGCGAGCGACGTGAGGTTGGTCGAACCCGCGACGTCACCGAACACCTTGAGCGCGTAGAGCTGCGCGAGGGGCGCGGTGCCGGGGCCGACGGGCCAGTCGATCACCGAGTCGAGGGCCGAGTAGTCGCCGTCGAACGTCTCGCCGTCGGGTGTCACGCCGTACCCGGCGGTGGTCCCGGCGACGTGCGTGCCGTGGCCGTGCACGTCGATCGGGTTCTCGTCGGGCTGCGGGACGAGGTTCGCAGGGTCGTCGGACCCCGCGTCGTAGCTCACGCCCGCGAAGTCGTGACCGCCGAGGAACTTGTCGGGGTCGAACGAGCCCGCGGGGATCGGCCCGGTGCCGTCCTGCCCGTACGCGGCCTCGTAGGCCTCGACCGTGCCGGGCCCGCCGAACGCGGCGTGCGTGTAGTCGATGCCGGTGTCGATGATGCCGACCGTGACGTCGGTGCCGAGCACGCCGGTGCTCTGCCAGGTCGCGAGTGCACGCGTGAACTCGACCTGTGCCGCGTTGTCGAGCGTGCGCTCGGCGACGAGCCGCACGGAACGCACCGAGGGGTCGTCGGCGAGCGTGCGCACCTGGGCGGCGTCGCCGACGACGAGCGCGCCCGAGACGAGGTTCGTCACGGTCGCGATGCGCTGCGGCTGGGCCTGGGCGGTCCGTGCGGACGCGGCGCTCGCATCGGCCGGCACGACGTCGGCGGCGACGTCCTGCGTGCGTCCGGCGGCCTCGAGGACCTGCGCGGGGCTGCCGCCGTCGGCGGCGACCTCGACGCCCGACGGGGTGTCGAGCTCGACGAAGGCCGTCACGGTGCCGGTCGCCTGCGCGAGCGCCGTGCCGACGGCGTCGACCCTCTCACCGG
This sequence comes from Actinomycetes bacterium, assembly GCA_023424135.1. Taxonomy (GTDB): domain Bacteria; phylum Actinomycetota; class Actinomycetes; order Actinomycetales; family Cellulomonadaceae; genus Cellulomonas. Next base: position 8,056 of record JAFAEH010000127.1, read on the forward strand.
GCAGGTCGCCCTGGACCAGCAGGCCCGACAGGTCGTCGGGTGGTGGTGCTGCCGTCGCGGCGGGGGCGCCGAGGAGCGCTGTGGTCAGGGCGACGGACGCGGCCGTGAGGCCGGCGAGCAGGCGACGTGGCATGGAGGATCTCATCCCGGGGTGTCGGACGACGTGGGCACGACGGCGCCCGACGAGCCGCGTACGACCCCCCGGACGTCACACCCGCATGTGGCTGGTGTCACAGCCAGGTGATGGGTGCACGCTACTGACCGGTAGGCGATTCGTCACCCCATCACCGGTATTCCGTCGTCGTCCCCGCTCGGGCGGATCGCCCGGATCGCCGCGCAGCGGGTGGCGTCAGCGGGGGGTGAGCGCGTCAGCCGTGCGCGCCGGTGCGGCGGCGACGGCGGAGGGCGCGGAGGCGGCGGCCGGCGGTGCGACGACGCGGGTCGGTGCGGTCACGACCGGGATCGAGCCCGTGCGGGGCACGTCGGCCGACGCGGGCGCGGACGTGAACCGGGGCTTGCGGCCCGGACGTCCGCGGAACCGCCGCTCCTCGACGCCGGCGAGCGTCGTCGCGCGCCACACGGCGCCGCCGTTGAGGCGCCCGTCGGGCGGGGGCAGCCACGGCACCTTGCGGGAGAGCCAGACGCGGATGGTCGCGTGCTCGACGCCGAGCCGACGGGCGAGCCGCGCGATGTCGTAGAGGTCGTCGAGGCCGTTGCCGTCGGCGGTCGGGGCGGCGACGCGCGCGGGGGAGCGATCGTCGTCTGCGGTCACGCCCGTCAGCGTAGTGGGCCTGCGCCGTCGGTTGTGTGACGACGCGGTAACAGGATGTGCACACGATCTTCGCTCGGATGGGCGCTCAAGTGTGCTGGACGCGCGTCCGACACACTTAACGTGTTTCGCGTGAGTGACAGAAAGCCGTTCGGTCGGCGTCGGTCGTCGGGCGGCAGGCACGTCGCCCCGCGTCCGCACCCGACCGCTCCCACGCGTGCCCTCCGTCTGACGCGTGTCCCCACCCGCATCGCCCAGGGCGGTGTCGCCGTCGGACTCGTGCTGAGCATGGGCGCCGTCGTCGTGACCGCCGACCCCGGTCAGGCGACGGACCCCGCGACCGTCGACACCACGGCACTCGTGCGCGCCGCAGCCGCACGCGCCTCCGACGCGTACACCGAGCAGCTGCGCTCGCAGGCCGTCGACGCCGCGCAGAGCGTCGTGGCCGAGGTGACGCAGGTGCGGGCCGACGCCGCCGAGCACGCCGTCCCCGACGACGTCCTCGCCGAGCTCGACGCCGCGACCGCCGATCTCGAGGCCCTCCTGCAGGACCTCGACGCCACCCCGCTCGACGACGCGCGCGAGTCCGCGGCGTCCCGCAGTGCCGAGCGCGGCGACGAGGACGAGGACGACGCCGCGTCCGCCGACGGGGCCGCAGGATCGACCTCCGCGACCCCCGGCGCGACGACGGCACCGTCGAGCGGCACGAGCACGGACGGCACCGACGCGGGCGCCGACGCGTCGAGCACGTCGTCCGGCACGTCGGACAGCCCGGCGACCACGGCGGGCGCCGAGGACGACACCGCGGACGCCGGTGCGGACGACGACGTCGCGGCCGTCACCACCGACCCCGTCGTGACCCCCCTGCGCGACGCCGTCGCACGCGTCGAGGAGGCCGCCGCCCTCGTGCGGACCACGACCGAGCAGAAGAAGGCCGAGGTCGCCGCCGCGCAGGTAGCCGCCGCCGAGGTCGCGCGCGTCGAGGCCGAGAAGGCCGCGCAGCGCGCCGCGTGGAAGGCGTCCCTGCAGGGCTACGCCAACGGCCAGATCCCGAGCTCGGCGCTGTGCGCGCTGTCCTTCGACGCGAGCGCGCGGCTGCGCTGCGACGCCGCCGAGTCGCTCGACGCGCTCGACGCCGCGTTCTTCGCGCAGTTCGGTACGCACCTGACGGTCTCCGACTCCTACCGGTCGTACGCCGCTCAGGTCGCGTGCCGTGCCGCCAAGGGCAGCCTGTGCGCCGCCCCCGGCACGTCGAACCACGGGCTGGGCGTCGCGGTCGACCTGGGCGGCAAGATCCAGACGTTCGGCACGGCCGAGCACGTGTGGCTGCGCGAGAACGCCCCCGCCTACCAGTGGACCCTGCCCGAGTGGGCACGCGCGGGTGGCAGCAAGCCCGAGCCGTGGCACTGGGAGTACGTGGGCTGAGCCGCACCACCCGCGTGGCGTACGCCGTTCGGGGCAGCGGTACGCCGTTCGGGTCATACGATCGGCTGCATGACCGAGCCGACGTCCCCCGCGCGCCCGCTCGTCGGCCGCGGCGCCGAGCTCGACGACCTCGACGACCTGCTGTCCGGCGTGGCCGCCGGCGCGGGAGCGACCGTCCTGCTGGAGGGTGAGGCCGGCGTCGGGCGCACGCGGCTCGTCGAGGCGCTGCAGGGCGCCGCCACGCTGCTCGGCGTCGAGTCGTGCAGCGGTCAGGCCGTCGGGCCGGGCGCCGCGCCGTACACGCTGCTGCGCGACGC
>JAFAEH010000142.1 GCA_023424135.1 Actinomycetes bacterium
GGGCCCGCCCACGCTGCCGGCACCGGGCGCGCGTCCCGCACCGGGCGACCGCGCCGTCCCGCCCGTCGGGGTGTGCCTGGTCGCCGCACCGGGCCGGGACCGCGACCTGCTGGCGCTCGCCCGCGCCTGCACGCCCGCCCCCTGACCCCTCCGCCCACGAGAGGGATCCGGCTGCGCCCCGGGGGACGTGACCGGGCGATCCGATCGCCCTCTCGCCCCCGAGGAGCGCACGGGCGCCGCCGAATCGCGCGCTCACACCGAGGGGAGCGCGGACGAGCGATCGGATCGCTCTCGCGCATCGCCGAGGACGGGCGCCCGTCGGGGTCGAGGCGAGCCGGAGCAGGGTGCGGCGGCGAGGTCCGGCAGATGCCCGGCGCCGGGGTTCACGTCGCTGAAACAGGTGTTTCCCTCGGTGACACATCCGGCGCCTACGGTCGGCGCGGCAGGAGGGACACGGATGCTGCTCACGGACTTCAACGCGCTGACCGACGCGGACGCGACGGCGCTGCTGCGCACGTGCGCCGACGTGCCGTGGTGGGCGGACACGGTCGCCGCCTCGCGGCCGTTCGACGACGTCGACGCGCTCGTCGCGTTCGCGGGCGCGCAGGCGGAGGCGTGGGGCACGGCCGACGTCGAGGCGGCGCTGGCGGACCATCCGCGCATCGGTGAGCGGCACCGCACGGCGGGCGCGAGCGCGGACCTGTCGGCACGCGAGCAGTCGGGCGTCGACCCCGCGGACGCGCAGGTCGCGGCACGGCTCGCCGCGGGCAACCTGCGCTACGAGCAGCGGTTCGGGCGGGTGTTCCTCGTGCGCGCCGCGGGCCGCAGCGCCGCGCAGATGCTCGACCTGCTCGAGCAGCGTCTGGGCAACGACGAGCACACCGAGGCCGTCGTGACCGCGCAGCAGCTCCGTGAGATCGCGACGCTCCGGCTGGCGACGATGGTCACGACGGCAGCCACGGTCGACGACGCGGTCGACGCACCGCCCGTGACCGAGGGGTCGGACGCATGAGCACGAGCTCCGCCCACGTCCTCGACGCCGTCGCGGGACGCCCCGCGGCGGGGATCGACGTCGAGCTCGTCTCACCGGACGGCACGGTCCTGGAGCGCGCGACGACGGACGACGACGGCCGCCTGCGCTGGACGACCACGCTGCGCACCGGCACGTACGGGCTGCGGTTCGCGACCGGCGCGTGGTTCGACGCGCGCGACATCCCCACGATCCACGACGCCGTGCACCTCGTGGTCCGCATCGACGACGCCCAGCCGCACCACCACCTGGCGCTGCTGCTGAGCCCGTTCGCCTACACGACGTACCGAGGGAGCTGACGCATGGCCGCAGGAGACATCGTCCTGGGACCGAACCAGTACGGGAAGGCCGAGGTCCGTCTGGTCCGCGTCACGCGGGACACCCCGGTGCACGAGATCGAGGACCTGACGGTCACCACGCAGCTGCACGGCGACTTCACGGCGTGCCACACGACGGGCGACAACGCGCACGTCGTCGCGACGGACACGCAGAAGAACACCGTGTACGCGTTCGCGAAGGAGCACGGCGTCGGGTCGCCCGAGGCGTTCCTGCTGCGCCTGGCCCGGCACTTCGTCGACGGGTTCGCGCAGGTCACGGGCGGGCGGTTCGCGGCGGACGTGCACGCGTGGGACCGCATCGCGGTGGACGGCGAGCCGCACGACCACGCGTTCGTGCGCACGGGGCGCGAGACGCGCCGGGCGGTCGTGCTCGTCGACGGCGACGACGTCGACGTGGTCTCCGGGTTCACGGACGCGACGGTGCTGAAGTCGACGGGATCGGAGTTCTGGGGCTTCCCGCGCGACGGGTACACGACGCTCGCGGAGACGACCGACCGGATCCTCGCGACGTCCGTCACGGCCTGGTGGCGCTGGACCGGCCCGGACGTCGACGTCGAGGCCCGCTACCCCGTGGTGCGCGACCTGCTGCTCTCGACGTTCGCGCAGGTCCACTCGCTGGCGCTGCAGCACACGATCTTCGAGATGGGCAAGGCGGTGCTCGAGGCGTGCGACGACGTCGCCGAGGTGCGCCTGTCCTGCCCGAACAAGCACCACTTCCTCGTCGACCTGGCGCCGTTCGGGCTGGAGAACCCGAACGAGGTCTTCTACGCGGCCGACCGCCCGTACGGGCTGATCGAGGCGAGCGTGCAGCGCGAGGGCGCCCCGCAGGCCCCGCACGTGTGGGCGGCGGTCCCGGGCTTCGTGTGACGGACGCCCGACCCACGGCAGAGCACGACGGCACGGGCACGACGGCACGGGCACGACGACGACCAGCACGGGACCGGCAGCACGACGACAGGGGGCGGCGATGACGACGACGGTGCACGTGCCGGTGGGGGCGAGCCCGGCGCCCGGCGACCTGCTCACGGGGGTCCGCGGACGCCAGGTCCTGGTGGACGGCGCGCTGCGTCCCGCGACGCTGCTGGTCGTCGACGGCCGGGTCGACCGGGTCGAGGCGTTCGACGCACCCGTCGAGGGGCCCGTCCTGACCGCCCCGGACGACGCGTACGTGCTGCCCGGTGTCGTCGACACGCACGTGCACGTCAACGAGCCGGGGCGCACGCACTGGGAGGGCTTCGCGTCGGCGACCCGCGCGGCCGCGCTCGGCGGCGTCACGACGGTCGTCGACATGCCGCTCAACAGCGTCCCGCCGACGACGACACCCGCGGGCCTGGCCGCCAAGCGTCGGGCCGCGACGGGGCAGCTCACGGTGGACGTGGGGCTGTGGGGCGGCGCCGTGCCCGGCAACCTCGACGACCTGCGACCGCTGTGGGACGCCGGCGTGCTCGGCTTCAAGTGCTTCCTGTCGCCGTCGGGCGTCGAGGAGTTCGCACCGCTGGGCCCGGTCGCGTTCGAGGCCACGCTGCGCACCGTCGCGGCCTTCGACGGGCTCGTGATCGTGCACGCCGAGGACCCCGCGGTGCTCGACGCGGCCCCCGTGCGCGCCGGCGGTGCGTACCGCGACTTCGTCGCGTCGCGCCCGCACGAGGCGGAGACGGCCGCGATCCGCCGCGTCGTCGACGGTGCGCGGGCGACGGGCTGCCGCGTGCACGTCCTGCACCTGTCGAGCGCACGGGCGCTGGACCTGCTCGCGGACGCGCGCGCCGAGGGTCTGCCGGTCACGGTCGAGACGTGCCCGCACTACCTGACGTTCGACGCCGACGCGATCCCCGACGCGTCCGCCGCGCACAAGTGCTGCCCGCCGATCCGCGACGCGGGCAACCGCGAGGCGCTGTGGGAGGGGCTGCGCGCGGGGATCATCGACGTCGTCGTGACCGACCACTCCCCCGCGACGGCGGCCGAGAAGCTGCGCGGCGACGGGGACCTGCAGCAGGCGTGGGGCGGGGTCGCGGGTCTGCAGGTCGGGTTCCAGGCGGTCGCGCACGGGGCCGCGGCCCGGGGCATCGGCATCGCGGACGTGTCCCGGTGGATGTCGACCGGCACGGCGGACCTCGTCGGGCTGGGCCACAAGGGCCGCCTCGCACCGGGCGCCGACGCCGACGTCGTGGTGCTCGACCCGCGCACGCCGTGGCGCGTCGACGCCGCTGCGCTGGCGCACCGCAACCCGATCAGCGCGTACGACGGCGTCGAGCTGTCGACGGCGGTCGCGGCGACCGTGCTGCGCGGACGGCTCGTGGCCCGCGACGGTGTCGTCACGGCGGGCACGGGCACGCTGCTGGTCCGCCCGTGAGCGTCGACGGCGTGCCGGACCCCGCCGTGACCCGCGGCGCACGTCGTGGAAACCTCGATGAAACGCCCGTTTCGTAGCGTCGCGCCATGACGTTGCACCCGCCGCACCGGCTGCTCATGGGGCCGGGCCCGATCAGCGCCGACCCACGCGTGCTGCGCGCGATGTCCGCCCCGCTCGTCGGCCAGTTCGACCCCGTGATGACGGGCTACATGAACGCGACCCAGGCGCTGTACCGCGACGTCTTCCGCACGTCGAACGAGGCGACGCTCCTCGTCGACGGCACGGCGCGCGCCGCGATCGAGGCCGCGATCGTGTCGCTCGTCGAGCCGGGCGACCGCGTGCTCGTCCCCGTCTTCGGGCGCTTCGGCCACCTGCTGGTCGAGATCGCGCGCCGCGCGGGCGCCGAGGTCGTGACCGTCGACGCCCCCTGGGGCTCGGTCGTCGACCCGCAGGCGATCGCCGACGCCGTGCGCACGCACCGCCCGCGGCTCGTCGCGGTCGTGCACGGCGACACCTCGACGACGATGGCGCAGCCCCTCGCGGACCTCGGTGCCGTGTGCGCCGAGCACGACGCGCTGCTGTACGTCGACGCGACCGCCTCGCTCGGCGGCAACGACGTGCGCACCGACGACTGGGGCCTCGACGTCGTCACCGCGGGCCTGCAGAAGTGCCTCGGCGGCCCGTCGGGCAGCGCGCCGACGACGATCTCGGAGCGCGCCCGCGCCGTCATCGAGGCCCGCACGCACGTCGAGCAGGGGCTGCGCACCGACGACGACGAGCCGCGCGGCACCGTCATCGGCTCGAACTACCTCGACCTCGCGCAGATCCTCGCGTACTGGGGCCCGGCCCGCCTGAACCACCACACCGAGGCCACGACCATGCTCTACGCCGCGCACGAGTGCGCCCGGATCGTGCTCGAGGACGGCCTCGACGCGACGGTCGAGCGGCACCGCGTCGCCGGGGCCGCGATGCTCGCGGGTGTGCAGGGCCTCGGCCTGGGCGTGTTCGGCGACGTCACGCACAAGATGAACAACGTCGTCGCCGTCGAGGTCCCCGCCGGCGTCGTCGCCGATGCGGTGCGCCAGGCGATGCTCGACGACTTCGCGATCGAGATCGGCACGTCCTTCGGCCCGCTGCACGGGCGCGTGTGGCGCATCGGCACGATGGGCGCGAACGCGCGCAAGGACGCGGTGCTCACGACGTTGGCCGCGCTCGAGCACGTGCTGCGCGCGCAGGGTGCGTCCGTCCCCGTCGGCGGCGGGGTCACCGCCGCGCAGGAGACCTACCGGGAGGTGCCCGCGGCATGACGACCCCGTCGCCCGTCCCCGTCGCGCCGCCGGCCACCGGCACGACGTCCGAGGGAACGACGCCCGGCGGCACGGCCGTGCGGCCGACCTCCGACGGCACCACGGCGGCATCCGTC
>JAFAEH010000173.1 GCA_023424135.1 Actinomycetes bacterium
TCGCCGACGTCCGCGCGTGCCCGGTCCGCGCCCGCCGCCCCGGTCACCACGAGCGGGGGACGGGCCGCGGTGTGCAGGTCTGCCGGGACGGCGCCGTGGCGCGTGACCACGGCGAGCTCGATGCGCGTGTCCTGACCGCGTGCGGCCCGCGCGGCCCGCAGGTGGTCGGCGACCGGCAGCTCGCGGTACCCCTCGGCGCGCACGGTCCCGGCCCCGACGAGCACGACGTCCGCGAGCGAGCGCAGCACCGCGAACACGCGTGCGTCGGCGGGCGTCCCCAGGCCGCCCGACGTCCCTTCGCGCGTCGTCGCCGCGCCGTCGAGGCTCGCGACCATGTTCGCGCGCACGTAGGCGTGCGTGGGGACGTCCGGCCGGCGCAGCAGGTCGAGCAGGTCCGGCTCACCGGGGACCGGCGGCAGCGGGCGTGCGGCGTCGACGGGAAGGAGCAACAGCACGTCCCCACGCTACCCACGTCACAGCCCCGTGCGCGCGAACGACGGACACAGTCCCGGGCATCTCCAGCGGGTGCGACGCCGGGCGAGGCCCTGGGTCGCCTCGAGCTGGCAGCTCAGTTGCCGACCGACCCGATGACCCGTTCACCACTCGTTCTCAGAGCCGCGCGTCGGGTTTCCCGCGGCGGCGGGTGGCGAACCGTCCTCCGGCGGGCGCCCCGGCTGGCGTGCGGGACTGGCCCCAGCTGGCCGGTGCCCCACCCGCGGGGCGGACCGTCCCGGTACGTGGCTGAAGCGCCAGGCGCATCCGCTCGAGCCCGTCGTCGGCGCCGGTCACGGCGGCCCACGGGCGTTGGTCCTCGGCCATGACGGTGAGCATCCGCTGCAGGTACTGCCGGTCGCGTGTCCGGGCGGTGTGCAGCTCGTCGTCGGGGCGCACGAGGGTGGCGAGCACCGCGAAGTCGGTCACGTGCCGGGCGCGGCGGGTGTCGAGGCTGACGGTGTGCGCGGCCGCCTTGGCGACCAGCGCGCCGAGCAGGTCGGGGCGGCGTACGGTGCCGACGCGTCCCGCGACGACGACCGCGGCGTCCTCGGTGCGGTCCAGGGCCTGCTGGGCGCCGGGGCCTCCAGGGTGGTGCCGCCGCCGGCGCCCTTGCGCTTGGCCGCGCGCTCACCCAGGTGCCGGGGGATCAGTACGTCGACCACGGCGTCGTCCTCGCGTGCCCACCGGTGCTGGTGGCCGTTCCACGTCTCCCGGCGGGGGCGAACCCGAGCTCACGCAGGGTGGTGGTGACCCGCAGGTGCGCGTACGGCTCGGCGCGCTCGTCCAGGACGGTGTCGGCGTCGTCGGTGGGGCGAACGGGGGAGGGCTCCGCGCTCGGCGCAGTGCAGGTGGACCATCTGCCCGCCGACGAGCGTCCAGCCAGTGGGGCGGTGCTCGTGCAGGTCCAGCAGGGCGAGCCAGGACCGCTCCGGGGGGCCGGTCATGGCCGGCATGGTGACGCTCACGGGCGCTCGGCTACGGCTGCGGCGATGAGGTCGCGGGCACGTCCGAGCTCGCGGGGTCCGTCGTGCTCGGCGAGGTCGGCGGCCAGCAGCAGCAGCGGCACGGGCCGGCTGGGCAGCATGGGTGCGGCGTGCAGCCATACGTTGGCCCGGGACCGGTCGGCGGGCACGAGCAGGTGGTCGGCGCGCACGTCTTCGAGGTCGTTGGCGTCCACATACGCCTCGGCCTGGTGCCCGGCGGACATGCCGGAGCGGGGGTCGCTGACGCCGGAGGGCACGAGCCGGGGGTCGTTCAGGAGTCGCTGAGGGTCCGGTGCGGACAGCTGGTGGCGATGGGCGCGGGCGGCGAGCCAGGACCGCAGCAGCAGCTCGGGTTCGGCGTCGTGGACGAGCTCGTTGCGGCGTGCGCGCAGCCGGTAGGCCTCGTCGTCGCGGAGCCAGGAGGCGCGGTGCCCGTCGGCGAGCGAGGCCAGGGCCCAGGCGACGCGTGGGCTCATGGGGCGGCCGCGGCGGGGCGCGGACGGCAGGGAGGCGACGTCGACGAGCCACCGGCCGGCGACCTGCCGGGCGTCGATACGGCCGGCGGCGATGAGCTGGCGGGTGCGCACGGGGGAGACGCCGAGCATCCGCGCGGCTTCGGGGACCCCCACTTCAGGCATGGGCACAACTCTATCGTCGCGGAAAGTGTTGTGCCTAGAGGCGTGGGCGAGCTCGACGACCGCTCCCTCGCGGCGCTCGACCGTGAACCGACCACTCGTCGTGCTGCCGGCAGGTGCCGCCGAACCTCAGTGCGTGTCTGCGAACCGGGTGTCGTTCCTGGTCGGGTGCTCGTGATGTGAGGAGCTCCCGGCAGGGGCGGGGTTGTCGGGACCGGTGCTTCTACCAGGACTTCGGGCGGGCGGGTGGCCGGTGGGCGGGGCCCGTTGCCCACGGCCGCGGTGATCGACCCCCAGGCGGTCCGGGCCGCGGGCGCGGTCCCGGGCATCTCCAGCGGGTGCGACGCCGGGACGAGGGCCACGAGCCGCGAACGCCGCATCGCGGTCGACACCGCGACCAGGCGGCTCGGCCACCGACCGACCCGATGACCCGTTCGCACACACGTTCTCAGGAGGTCAGGAGGTGGGTGATCAGGAGTCGGACGGCGATGGCGACCAGGACGAGCCCGCCGGCGATCTCGGCCCAGCGGCCCAGGCGCTCGCCGAGGCGGGCGCCCAGGAGGACGGCGACGGCCGACAGGACGAACGTCACGCCCGCCATCAGGGGGATCGCCGTGCCGACGGGCGCGTGCACGAGGCCGAGGCCCGCACCGACGGCGAGCGCGTCGACCGACGTCGCGACCGCCAGGACGACCAGCGCGCGGACCGCCGGCCGGGCGGCACGGCGGGTGACGAGGGCGACGGCGCCACCGCCGGCGGGCGTCGCCGGGCCCCGGTCGGGCACGGCCTCGGGGTCGGGCGTGTCGTGCCCGTCGTCGTGCGACCACGCCTCGCGGAGCATGTGGACGCCGACGCCGACGAGCAGCAGGGACGCGACCCACGGCGCGAACGTGCTCATGACGGTCGCGAAGCGCGACGACAGGGTCCAGCCGATCAGCGGCATGAGGCCCTGGAACGTGCCGAAGAACGCCGCCACCACGACCGCGTCACGCACCCGGGGGCGTCGCATCCGCAGGCCCTGGGCGAGCGAGACGGCCACGGCGTCCATCGCGACACCGAGCGCGAGCGCCCACAGGTCGAGGAATGTCATGTGCCGTCCGTCGTCGTCAACCGAGAATGCACCGAGCATTCTCGGTGCCGCGGACAACGGTACGAACGTGCAGGTCATGAGCGCAAGGGAAGTCGTGGTGACGACGGTCTCGGAACATTCACCACAGGGCCGTGGGGAATTCCTTCGTGCGCATTTCCGGATCGCGGGATCCGCCTGTCCGAACTCTCGTGGTCCGGGTGGGCGGGACGGGCGGACGTCCCGTCGGCGCGGGCCGCGGGTCGGGCTTGCGTCAGGCGCGGGGTGCGCCGAGCACGTCGGCGAGCGCCGCGACGTGCCCCACGACGACGACCGCGGGGTTGCGCACCCCCACGGCGCGCGCACGCGCGCCGATGTCCGCGACCGTGCCGGTGGTCGTGCGCTGGGTGGGCAGCGTGCCGTCCTCGACGACCGCGACGGGCGTCGCCGGGTCCAGCCCGTGCCCGACGAGCCGGTCCATGTGCTCGCCGAGGCGCGAGACACCCATGAGCAGCACGAGCGTGCCGCGCAGCCGGGCCAGGGTCTGCCAGTCGGTGTCGGCGTCGTGCGCGGACGCGATCGTCACCTGGCGTGCCACGTCCCGGTGCGTGACCGGCACCCCCGCGGCCCCGGGGACGGCGATCGCGCTGGTCACGCCCGGCACGACCTCGACGTCGACACCGGCCCCGAGGCACGCCGCGAGCTCCTCGCCGCCGCGGCCCAGGACGAACGGGTCCCCGCCCTTGAGCCGCACGACCCGCTGACCGGCGCGCGCGCGCTCGACGAGCAGAGCGTTGATCTCCGTCTGCGTGAGCGTGTGCGCGTGCGGCGCCTTGCCGGCCTCCACCACCTCGACGCCGGGCTCGAGCTCGTCGAGCAGCGCGCGCGGTGCGAGGCGGTCGACGACCACGACGTCGGCCTGTGCGAGGGCCCGGCGTCCTCGGGTCGTGATGAGACCGGGGTCGCCGGGGCCACCGCCGACGAGGGTCACGTGCCCGCGTCCGGGGCGGTGACGGCGCAGCGGCAGGGCGCCCGTGTCGAGCTGCACCTGCAGCGCCGCGCGCAGCGCGAGCGCCCGGCGCGGGTCGCCCCCGGCGGACACGGCGACGACCACGTCGTCGGCCCGCGCGACGGTGGGCGTCCAGGCGGTCGACGCGCTCGCGTCGTCGGCGCGCACGCACCACGTGCGTGTCGCCTCGGCGTCGGCCGCGACCGCGTCGTCCGTGCGGCGATCGCCCGTGGCGGTGTGCACCAGCCAGGCGCCGTCGAGGTCGCCGCCCGCGTACTCGCGGGCGACCCACACGACGGCACCGGCGTGCGCGAGGTCCGCGAGGTCCTCGCACAGCGCGGGTGCGACCACGTGCACGTCGGCCCCGTCGGCCAGCAG
>JAFAEH010000272.1 GCA_023424135.1 Actinomycetes bacterium
GCGCCCTCGAGCCCCGCACCTCACCGTCCGGCGAGCCCGACCCGTTCGGCTTCCTCGGTCTCACCTACGACGACGTCCTCCTCCTGCCCGGCGAGAGCGACGTCATCCCCTCCGAGGTCGACACCACCGCGCGGCTGACGAAGGAGATCTCCGTCGCCGTCCCGCTGCTCTCCGCGGCGATGGACACGGCGACCGAGGCCCGCATGGCCATCGCGATGGCCCGCCAGGGCGGCATCGGCGTCCTGCACCGCAACCTCGCCATCGAGGACCAGGCCCACCAGGTCACCCTGGTGAAGCGCTCCGAGTCCGGGATGGTCACCGACCCCGTCACCGTCGGCCCCGACGCGACGCTCGCCGAGCTCGACGCGCTGTGCGGCACGTACCGCGTCTCGGGGCTGCCGGTCGTCGACGACGAGAACCGGCTGCTGGGCATCATCACCAACCGCGACCTGCGCTTCGTGCCCGCGGGGGAGTTCGCGACGCGGCGCGTGCGCGACGCCATGACGTCGATGCCGCTGGTCACGGCGCCCGTCGGCATCGCGCGCGACGACGCGGCGGCGCTGCTCGCCAAGCACAAGGTCGAGAAGCTGCCGCTGGTCGACGAGCACGGCAAGCTCGCGGGCCTCATCACCGTCAAGGACTTCGTGAAGTCCGAGCAGTACCCCTACGCGACGAAGGACGCCGACGGACGCCTCGTCGTCGGCGCCGCGATCGGCTTCTTCGGCGACGCGTGGGAGCGTGCGAGCGCGCTTGTCGAGGCGGGCGTCGACCTGCTGGTCGTCGACACGGCGAACGGGCACGCACGTCTCATGCTCGACATGGTGCGGCGCCTGAAGTCGGACCCCGGCACGCGGCACGTGCAGGTCATCGGCGGGAACGTCGCCACCCGTCCGGGTGCGCAGGCGCTCGTCGAGGCGGGCGTCGACGCGGTCAAGGTCGGCGTCGGCCCGGGCTCGATCTGCACGACGCGCGTGGTCGCGGGCGTCGGGGTGCCGCAGGTCACCGCGATCTTCGACGCCGCGCAGGCGTGCAAGCCGGCCGGTGTGCCGGTCATCGGCGACGGTGGTCTGCAGTACTCGGGCGACATCGCCAAGGCGCTGGTCGCGGGCGCCGACACCGTCATGCTCGGCTCCTTGCTCGCCGGCTGCGACGAGTCGCCCGGCGACCTGGTGTTCGTCAACGGCAAGCAGTACAAGCACTACCGCGGCATGGGCTCGCTCGGGGCGATGGCCTCGCGCGGGCGCGTGTCCTACTCCAAGGACCGCTACTTCCAGGCCGACGTGACGACGGACGAGAAGATCGTGCCCGAGGGCATCGAGGGCCAGGTGCCGTACCGCGGTCCGCTGTCGGCCGTCGCGCACCAGCTCGTCGGCGGGCTGCACCAGTCGATGTTCTACGTCGGTGCGCACACCATCGGCGAGCTCCAGCAGCGCGGCCAGTTCATCCGGATCACGCCGGCGGGGCTCAAGGAGTCGCACCCGCACGACATCCAGATGACCGTCGAGGCGCCCAACTACACGGGCCGCTGACGGCGGGGGCCCCACCCGCCGGTAGGCTCGTGGGGTGAGCAGCGACATCGAGATCGGGCGGGGCAAGCGCGGCCGTCGGGCGTACTCCTTCGACGACATCGCGGTGGTGCCCTCGCGGCGCACACGCGACCCCGAGGAGGTCTCGGTCGGCTGGCAGATCGACGCGTACCACTTCGACCTGCCCGTGCTCGCCGCGCCGATGGACTCGGTGATCAGCCCCGCGACCGCCGTCGCGCTGGGACGCCTCGGCGGGCTCGGCGTCCTCGACCTCGAGGGCCTGTGGACGCGGTACGAGGACCCGACGGGCCTGCTCGAGGAGATCGCGTCGCTGGACGCGGCCCGCGCGACCGTCCGCATGCAGGAGATCTACGCCGCACCGATCCAGCCGGAGCTGATCCGCGCGCGTCTGCAGGAGATCCGCGACGCGGGCGTCGTCGTCGCCGGTGCGCTGTCCCCGCAGCGCACGCAGGAGCACTGGCGCACGGTCGTCGACGCGGGCGTCGACCTGTTCGTCATCCGCGGCACCACGGTGTCCGCCGAGCACGTGTCCGGCCGGGCCGAGCCGCTCAACCTCAAGCGGTTCATCTACGAGCTCGACGTGCCCGTGATCGTCGGCGGTGCGTCGACGTACACGGCCGCGCTGCACCTCATGCGGACCGGTGCGGCGGGCGTCCTCGTCGGGTTCGGCGGGGGAGCGGCGCACACCACGCGCGTGTCGCTCGGGATCCACGCGCCCATGGCCACGGCCGTCGCCGACGTCGCGGCGGCCCGCCGCGACTACCTCGACGAGTCGGGCGGCCGGTACGTGCACGTCATCGCCGACGGCGGCGTCGGGCGCTCGGGCGACCTCGTCAAGGCGATCGCGTGCGGTGCCGACGCCGTCATGCTGGGTGCGGCGCTCGCGCGTGCGACGGACGCCCCCGGGCGCGGTCTGCACTGGGGACCCGAGGCGCACCACCCGCAGCTGCCGCGCGGCGAGCGTGTCGAGGTCGGCACGGTCGGGACCCTCGAGCAGATCCTGTTCGGGCCCGGGCGCACGGCCGACGGGACGCTCAACCTCGTCGGTGCGCTGCGCCGGGCCATGGCCACGACGGGCTACTCCGACCTCAAGGAGTTCCAGCGCATCGAGGTCGTCGTCTCGCCCTACCAGCCGCACTGACGGGCCCCGTCACGGGGCCCCGGGGCGCGACCGGCGGCCGACGGGCTCAGCGGCCCGCGCGCCCGGCGGGCCACGGCCACCAGCGCGGTCGGCGC
>JAFAEH010000283.1 GCA_023424135.1 Actinomycetes bacterium
GCGCCGACCGAGTCGGCCGTCGTCCCCGGTGACGAGGCGGCCCCGGCCGTCGAGGCTGCCGCTGCCGCCGCCGCGGACGAGGCGCAGGCCACCGAGGGCTCCGAGAAGGCCTGACGCCCACGGCGCCTGCGGGTGCCGGGCAACGACCCACGGGTGCGGCGCGCACGACGCGCCGCACCCGGCATGCCGAGGAGTCGGCATGACGAACTCGAGGACGGACAGAACTGATGGCGAACTACTCGCTCGCAGACCTCAAGGCGCTGCGCGAGCGGACCGGCGCAGGCATGCTCGACGTGAAGAAGGCGCTCGAGGAGGCCGACGGCGACACCGACAAGGCGCTGGAGATCATCCGCGTCAAGGGCCTCAAGGGCGTCGGCAAGCGTGAGGGACGTGCCGCGTCCGACGGTCTCGTCGCCGCGAACGTCGCCCCGACCGCCGACGGTGAGGGCCAGACGGGTGTGCTCGTCGAGGTCAACTCGGAGACGGACTTCGTCGCCAAGAACCAGACCTTCATCTCGCTGGCGGACCGTGTCCTGGCGACCGCCGTGGCGTCCGGTGCCGCCGACGCCGACGCGCTGCTCGCCGCCGAGTCGGACGGCACGCCGCTGCAGACCGTGGTCGACGAGACGGCCGCGACCCTCGGTGAGAAGGTCGTCGTGCGGCGCGTGGCGCGCCTCGCGGGCGAGCACGTCGAGGTCTACCTGCACAAGGTCAACAAGGACCTGCCCCCGCAGGTCGGCGTGCTCGTGGCGACCGACGCGGCCGGTGCCGCGGTGGCCCGTGACATCGCGACGCACGTCGCGGCGTTCTCGCCGCTGTACCTGACGCGCGACGAGGTCCCCGCGGACGTCGTCGAGAACGAGCGTCGCATCGCCGAGGAGACGGCCCGCAACGAGGGCAAGCCCGAGGGCGCGCTCCCGAAGATCGTCGAGGGACGGCTGAACGGCTTCTTCAAGGAGTCCGTGCTGGTCGACCAGGCGTTCGCCAAGGACAGCAAGAAGTCGGTCGGCCAGGTGCTCACCGAGGCCGGCGGCACGGTGACGGGCTTCGTCCGCTACCGCGTGGGAGCCTGATCGCGTGACGACGACGGTGGCCCCGGCCCTCCAGGGCCGGGGCCACCGCCGCACCGGGCGCCCGCGGCCCGCCGGGCGACCCGCGCCGACCCAGCGGACCCCGCGCGCCGGACGGTGCACGATCGAGGTGGAGGACCCGTGAGCCAGCAGTCGACGTCGCAGGACAACGGTCAGGACGGCGCGTCGGCGCCGCGGCGGGTGCTGCTCAAGCTGTCCGGCGAGAGCTTCGGCGGCGGCGCGGTCGGGCTCGCCGTCCCGGTCGTGCGGCGCATCGCCGAGGAGATCGGCGCAGCCGTCGAGCAGGGCGTGCAGGTCGCGATCGTCGTCGGCGGCGGCAACTTCTTCCGCGGCGCCGAGCTGCAGGTCAGCGGCATGGACCGCGCGCGCGCCGACTACATGGGCATGCTCGGCACGGTGATGAACTGCCTCGCGCTGCAGGACTTCCTCGAGCAGGCCGGCGTGAGCACGCGCGTGCAGACCGCCATCACGATGGGCCAGGTCGCCGAGCCGTACATCCCGCTGCGCGCGATCCGCCACCTCGAGAAGGGGCGCGTCGTCATCTTCGGCGCGGGCGCCGGCATGCCGTACTTCTCGACCGACACGGTCGCCGTGCAGCGCGCGCTCGAGACACGGTGCCAGGAGGTCCTCATGGGCAAGAACGGCGTGGACGGCGTGTACAGCGCGGACCCGCGCCGCGACCCCTCGGCCCGCAAGCTCGAGCACCTCACCTACACCGAGGCGATCGTCGGGGAGCTGGGCGTCATGGACACCTCGGCGCTGAGCCTGTGCCGCGACAACGACGTGCCGATGCGCGTGTTCGGGCTCGAGGAGCCCGGCAACGTCACGCGCGCGCTCGAGGGTGAGAAGATCGGGACGCTCGTCACCGCGAGCTGAGCGGCCCGGAGGGCACCGCAGACGCGGCGGCCGGCACGGCCGCCAGGACGAGACGAAGGAGCACCGGTGATCGACGACACACTCCTCGAGGCCGAGGAGAAGATGGACAAGGCCGTAGAGGTCGCGAAGGAGGACTTCGCGGCGATCCGCACGGGCCGGGCGAACGCGGCGATGTTCGCGAAGGTGTTCGTCGACTACTACGGCGCACCGACGCCCCTGCAGCAGCTCGCGTCGTTCAACGTGGTCGAGGCGCGCACGATCCTCGTCTCGCCGTTCGACAAGTCCTCGATGACGGCGATCGAGAAGGCGCTGCGCGACTCCGACCTCGGCGTGAACCCGACGAACGACGGCAACGTCGTGCGCGTCGTGCTGCCCGCGCTGACGGCCGAGCGCCGCAAGGACTTCGTCAAGCTCGCCAAGTCGAAGGCCGAGGACGCGCGCATCTCGGTGCGCTCCGTGCGCCGTCGCGCCAAGGAGGAGCTCGACCGCATCGCCAAGGACGGCGAGGCCGGCGAGGACGAGGTCGCGCGGGCCGAGAAGGAGCTCGAGGCGCTCACCAAGCGTCACGTCGACACCGTCGACCAGCTCCTCGCGTCCAAGGAGAGCGAGCTGCTCGAGGTCTGATGACGCAGCTCGCCGCCCCCCGCAAGACCAGCGCCGGCCGGGACCTCCCGGCCGCGGTCACGGTCGCCCTCGTCCTGCTCGCCGCCGTGGGCGCCTCCTTGTTCATCCGCAAGGAGGCGTTCGCGGCGCTCGTGGTGCTGGCGGTCGGGGCGGCGATGTGGGAGCTCGCCCAGGCGTTCGCGCGGCGGTCGATCCACCTGCCCCTCGTGCCGCTGGTCGTCGGCTCCGCGGGGATCGTGGTCTCGGCGTACGTCGCCGGGACCGAGGCGCTGTTCGTCGCGTTCCTGCTGACGGTGGGCGGCACGGTCGTGTGGCGCGTGCTCGACGGCAGCGGCGAGGCCGCGCTGAAGGACGCGTCGGCGGCGACGTTCGCGGCGGCGTACCTGCCGTTCCTCGCCGGGTTCGTCATGCTGCTGCTCGCCGAGCCCGATGGACCGGCCCGGGTCGCGCTGTTCATCCTGCTCGCGGTCGCGTGCGACACCGGCGGGTACGTGGTCGGCACGCTGCTGGGACGCCACCCCCTGGCTCCGAGCGTGAGCCCGAAGAAGTCCTGGGAGGGTCTGCTGGGCTCGCTCGTGCTCGCGAGCGTCGTCGGCGTCGTCGGGATCCAGACGGTGTTCCACGGTGAGCCGCTCGTCGGTGCGCTGCTCGGTCTCGGCACGGTCGTCAGCGCGACGCTCGGCGACCTGGCCGAGTCCATGCTCAAGCGTGACCTCGAGCTCAAGGACATGGGGCGGCTGCTGCCGGGGCACGGCGGCGTCCTGGACCGGATCGACTCGATGCTGCTCACCGCGCCGACCGTGTGGGTGCTCCTGACCGTGCTGCAGCCGCCCGCCGGCTGACCCCGCCCGCTCGTCCGACCTGAACCGCCCGCCCCGCCCCCGAGAGGAGGTGCCGCCCGTGAGCGCCACCCCCGTGCGTCTGCAGCTGACCGCCCCGTCGAGAGGGGCGCGCGGCAAGCCTCCGCGCCACTTCGTCGACCTCACGCCCGAGGAACGCGTCGCGGCCGTCACCGCCCTCGGCGAGAAGCCGTTCCGCGCCAAGCAGCTCGCGACGCACTACTTCGCGCACCTGACGGCGGACGCCGACCGGATGACGGACCTGCCGAAGGCGAGCCGTGACGTCCTCGTCACCGACCTCTTCCCGCAGCTGCTCACGACGAGCAGGACGCTGACCGCGGACCACGGCACGACGGTCAAGACCCTGTACCACCTGTTCGACGGCGCCAAGGTCGAGTCGGTGCTCATGCGCTACGCGAACCGCACGACCCTGTGCGTGTCCTCGCAGGCGGGGTGCGGCCTGGCGTGCGCGTTCTGCGCGACGGGCAAGATGGGCCTGCTGCGCAACCTGTCGACGGCCGAGATCGTCGAGCAGGTGCGCGAGGCGGGCCGTGCGCTCGCCGCCGGTGAGGTACCCGGCGGTGCGACGCGGCTGAGCAACGTCGTCTTCATGGGGATGGGCGAGCCGCTCGCCAACTACAGGTCCGTCATGGCGACCGTGCGCCGGCTGGTCGCACCGGCCCCGGACGGCATGGGGATGTCGGCCCGCAACGTGACCGTCTCGACCGTCGGGCTGGTCCCCGCGATGGACAAGCTCGCGGGCGAGGGGATCCCCGTGACGCTCGCGCTGTCGCTGCACGCACCGGACGACGAGCTGCGCAGCGAGCTCGTGCCCGTCAACACCCGCTGGAGCGTCGACGAGGCGCTGGACTCCGCGCGTCGCTACTTCGACGTGACGGGGCGGCGGGTGTCGATCGAGTACGCGCTGATCCGGGACGTGAACGACCACGCGTGGCGTGCGGACCTGCTCGGCGAGAAGCTCGCGGCGCGCGGTACGGGCTGGGTGCACTGCAACCCGATCCCGTTGAACCCGGTACCGGGTTCGCGCTGGACGGCGAGCGATCCCCAGGTCGAGCGCGAGTTCGTGGCACGCTTGCGTGCGCACGGGATCCCCACGACGATCCGGGACACCCGTGGCAGCGACATCGACGGCGCGTGCGGCCAGCTCGCGGCGGAGGAGGACGAGTGAGCGACGGGATGTTCCGCACCGTGTCCGGGCTGCGTCGTGGATACGACCCGGACGAGGTCGACGAGTTCTTCGCGCACGCGCGCTCGGTGTACGAGCAGGGGCCGCCGCAGGCGCTGAGCGGTGCCGACGTGCGTCGTGTCGCGTTCGACCTGGTGCGGGGCGGCTACGTCACGGCTGCCGTCGACGCGGCCCTCGACCGGCTCGAGGCGGCGTTCGTCGCGCGGCACCGTGCGCAGTTCGTCGCCGAGCGCGGTCAGGACGCCTGGATGGCGCAGCTCGGCGGGCAGGCGCGCACGCTGTACGGCCGACTGGGCCGCCCGGACGGTGACCGGTTCGCACCGCCCGAGGGTCGCAAGCCCGGCTACGAGCCCGCGGACGTGGACGAGCTGTGCCACCGGCTTGTCGCGTACTTCGACACGGGGGCGCCGCTGACGGCCGCCGAGGTGCGCTCGGTGACGTTCCGGCGCCGCAACGGGCGCAACGGCTACGCGGAGGGTCCGGTCGACGCGTTCGTCGCGCGTGCGGTCGAGGTCCTGCTCGGCGTCGAGTGAGCGGGCCGCAGCGCCGGGTCCGCGACCGCGGTGCCCGGGACGACGGGGGTGCCCGCACGGTCGTCGTGCTGGGGTCGACGGGGTCGATCGGCACGCAGGCGCTCGACATCATCGCCGCGAACCGCGACCGGTTCACGGTCGCGGGGCTGTCCGCGGGCGGTGCGAACGTCGACCTGCTCGTCGAGCAGGCGCGCGCGTTCGACGTGCGCGTGGTCGCCGTCGCCGACCCCGCGGCTGCGGCTCGCGTGCGCGACGCGCTGCCGCACGTGCGCGTCCTGGACGGGCCCGACGCCGCGGCCGAGCTCGCGGCCGCCGGTGCCGACGTCGTGCTCAACGGCATCACCGGGTCCGTCGGGCTGCTGCCGACGCTCGCGGCGCTGCGCGCCGGCAGCACCCTCGCGCTCGCCAACAAGGAGTCGCTGGTGGTGGGCGGGCCGCTCGTGCACGCGGCGGCCACGCGCCGCGACCAGGTCGTACCGGTCGACTCCGAGCACTCGGCGATCGCGCAGGCGCTGCGCTCGGGGGCGCCGCGCGAGGTGCGGCGCCTCGTGCTGACGGCATCCGGCGGGCCGTTCCGCGGCTGGGACGCGGCGCGTGTCGCCGCGGCCACGCCCGAGCAGGCGCTCGCGCACCCGACCTGGTCCATGGGTCCGGTCGTCACGGTGAACTCCGCGAGCCTGATGAACAAGGGTCTGGAGCTCATCGAGGCGCACCTGCTGTTCGACGTGCCGGTCGACGACATCACCGTCGTGGTGCACCCGCAGTCGGTCGTGCACTCGATGGTCGAGTTCGTCGACGGGTCGACGATCGCGCAGGCGTCACCGCCGGACATGCGTCTGCCGATCGCGCTGGGTCTGGCCTGGCCGGACCGGGTCCCGGCGGCCGCGTCGCCGTGCGACTGGTCGGCCGCGACGTCGTGGACGTTCGAGCCGCTCGACGAGGACGTGTTCCCCGCGGTGTCGCTCGCACGTGCGGCGGTCGCGGCGTCCGCGACGCACCCCGCGGTGTACAACGCCGCGAACGAGGAGGGCGTGGCGGCGTTCCTCGGCGGTCGGATCGGGTTCGGGCAGGTCGTCGCGACGGTCGAGCGGGTGCTGGCCGAGCACGACGGGACGCCGCGTGACGCGCTGACGCTCGACGCGGTGCTCGACGCGGAACGCTGGGCGCGGGCGCGGGCGCACGAGGTCCTCGCAGCGGGCTGACCCGTCCCGGGCCCGGCGATCCGTGCCGGTCCGTGCCGGCACGGGGTGCGTCAGTGACCCGTCAGCGGTCCCAGCGCGTCGGCGAGGCGGCTCGGGCGGTCCGTGCGCGTCTCGACCCGGTCGGCCCACGCGGTCGCCCAGCGCGCCGCCGTGACCCCGGTCCACCGCAGCGGCTCGGGCTCCCAGTCGGGGGAGCGGTGCCCGACCCACGGCAGGCGCGTCAGCGGTGTGTCGGCGCCCACGACGAGGTCGGCGAGCGTCCGGCCGGCGAGGTTCGCCGTCGCGACGCCGTCGCCGACGTAGCCGCCCGCCCAGCCGACGCCGGTGTCCGGGTCCAGCCCGACCGACGCGTGCCAGTCCCGCGGCACGCCGAGCGGTCCGCCCCAGGCGTGCGTCACGTCGTACCCCTCGACCTGCGGGAACAGGTCGACGAGCGTGCTGCGCAGGTGCGCGTGCACGCGCGGGACGCGGTCGTACCCGGGGCGGATGCGCGACCGCAGGTGGTACGGCGCGCCGCGTCCGCCGAACGCCAGCCGGTCGTCCGCCGTGCGCTGCCCGTACACGACGAGGTGGCGGGCGTCGCTGAACGTCTGCCCCTGCTCGAGGCCGATCTCCCGCCAGACCGGTGCGGGCAGCGGCTCGGTCGCGATCATCAGCGACCACACCGGGGCGACGGCGCGGTGGGATCCCGGCAGGGCCGAGGTCCACGCCTCGGTGGCGCGCACGACCCACCGGGCACGGACCGTGCCGTGGTCGGTCACGACCGCGCGCGGTGAGATCCGCAGCGCGCGCGTGCCCTCGGCGATGCGTGCACCCCGCTGCTCGACGACCCGGGCGAGCCCGTGGGCGAGGCGTGCCGGCTGCAGGCGTGCGCAGTCCGGCGTCCACGTCCCGGCGCGCACGCCGCTCGCGCGCACGTGCCCGCGCACGCCGTCCGGGTCCAGCAGGTGCAGCTCGTCGCCCCAGCGGGACGCCTCCTCGACCTGTGCGACGAGCCGGTCGACCTGAGGCGCGGTGCGCGCGAGCGTCACCGTCCCGCCGTAGGCGAACCCGCAGTCGATCTGCTCGGCGGCGCTCACACCGCCGACCTCCACGACCGTGTCGCGCATCGCGGCGCGCAGCGCGTGCGCGGCGTCCGGTCCGTGCCGGCGCGCCAGCGCGTCCGCGCCCGTCGGGAACAGCGCCGAGCACCACCCGCCGTTGCGTCCGCTCGCACCGAACCCGGCGACGTGCGCGTCGACGAGCAGGACGTCGAGCGACGGGTCGGCCTCGAGCAGGTAGTACGCGGTCCACAGCCCCGTGTACCCGGCGCCGACGACCACGACGTCCGCCGTCGTGTCCCCGTCGAGCGGGGGGCGCGCGACGGCGGCGGTCGGGTCGTCGTCGACGACCTGCTCCCACCACAAGGAGAGGTCCGCCGTCGCGCCCTGGTCGGCGCCGGACGTCACAGACGCGCCCACGCCGCCGTGAGCACACCGCGCAGGATCTGCTCGATCTCGTCGAACTGCGCGGGCCCGCAGGTCAGCGGCGGCGCGAGCTGCACGACCGGGTCGCCGCGGTCGTCGGCGCGGCAGTACAGCCCGGCCTCGTACAGGGCGGGCGTCAGGTAGCCGCGCAGCAGCCGCTCGGACTCGTCGTCGTCGAAGGTCTCCTGGGTGGCCTTGTCCTTGACGAGCTCGATGCCGTAGAAGAAGCCCTCGCCGCGCACGTCGCCGACGATCGGCAGGTCGAGCAGACGCTCGAGCGTGCCGCGCAGGACGGGTGCGTTCGCACGGACGTGGTCGACCACGCCCTCGGCCTCGAACAGGTCGAGGTTCGCCATCGCGACCGCTGCCGAGACGGGGTGCCCGCCGAACGTGTAGCCGTGCGCGAAGCTCGTCGTCCCCGTCGCGAAGGGCTCGAACACGCGGTCCGAGACGAGGCACGCGCCGATGGGGGAGTAGCCCGACGTCATGCCCTTGGCGCACGTGATCATGTCCGGGACGTAGCCGAGGTCCTCGCACGCGAAGATCGACCCGATGCGGCCGAACGCGCAGATCACCTCGTCGGAGACGAGCAGCACGTCGTGCTCGTCGCAGATCTCGCGGACCCGCTCGAAGTACCCGGGCGGCGGCGGGAAGCAGCCGCCGGCGTTCTGCACGGGCTCGAGGAACACCGCGGCGACCGTGTCGGGACCCTCGAACTCGATGGCCTCGGCGATGCGGTCGGCGGCCCAGCGCCCGAACGCCTTGGGGTCGTCGCGCAGGTGCTCCGGCGCACGGTAGGCGTTGGTGTTCGGCACCTTGTGCGCACCGGGGACGAGCGGCTCGAACTGCGCCTTGAGCTCGGGCAGCCCCGTGATCGACAGCGCACCCTGCGTCGTCCCGTGGTAGGCGACCGCACGCGAGATCACCTTGTGCTTGCCGGGCCGGCCCCGCAGCTTCCAGTACTGCTTGGCGAGCTTCCACGCCGTCTCGACGGCCTCGCCGCCGCCCGTCGTGAAGAACACGCGGTTCAGGTCGCCCGGCGCGTGCGCGGCCAGCCGCTCGGCCAGGTCCACCGCCCCGGGGTGCGCGTACGACCAGATCGGGAAGAACGCCAGCTCGCGCGCCTGCGCGGCCGCGGCCGCGGCGAGCTCCTCGCGTCCGTGGCCGAGCTGCACGACGAACAGCCCGGACAGCCCGTCGATCAGCCGGTGACCGTCGGCGTCCCAGATGTGGTGGCCCTCGCCGCGCACGATCGTCGGGACGCCGTGCTCCCACGCGCTCTGCCGCGTGAAGTGGCCCCACAGGTGGTCGCGGGCGGCCTGCTGGCGGTCGGTGCCGCGCGGTGTCGTGCTCATCGGGTTCCCCAGTTGTAGAGCTGCTTGTGCAGACGCAGGTAGACGAACGTCTCGGTCGAGCGGACACCGGGCAGCGCGCGGATCGTGTCGTTCAGGACGGTGAGCAGGTGCTCGTCGTCCTCGCAGACCACCTCGACGAGCACGTCGAACGACCCCGCCGTGACGACGACGTAGTCCACCTCGCCGATCGCCGCGACGCGCTCGGCGAGGTCGTTGAGGTCGCCGTCGGCGCGGATGCCGATCATCGCCTGACGTCGGAACCCGACCTGCAGGGGGTCGGTGACGGCGACGATCTGGATGACTCCCGCCTCCTGCAGGCGCTGGACGCGCTGGCGCACGGCGGCCTCCGAGAGCCCCACGGCCTTGCCGATCGTCGCGTAGGGGCGACGGCCGTCCTCCTGGAGCTGCTCGATGATGCCCTTGGCGGCGGCGTCCAGCGTCACCGCGCCGCGCTCGCGCTGCGTCATGGGCCGATGGTGTCGCGGAGCAGGTGCGCTCGGCAAGTGATTCCGTGTTTCGAGCGCGTGTCGCATCACGGATCCGTGCGTGATCCCGCCTCCAGGCGAGGAATCCGCTGCGCAGGGGTGCCGCTCGGTGGGTCGTGCGCACTAGCCTCGCGTCAGCGTCGGCGAGGACCGCCGCGCACCAGCCGTCGCAGCACCACCCCGGTCCCGGACGTCCCGGGACGTGAAGGAGGACCGTGACCACCGAGCTGACCAACCTCGTCGACGGGCGCAGCGTGCCCTCTCTCGACGGCCGGACCACCGCCGTCGTCGACCCGAGCACCGGGCAGGAGTACGCGCGTGCCCCGCTGTCCGGCGCGCAGGACGTGGACGCCGCCTACGCCGCCGCCGACCGCGCCGCGGCGTCGTGGAGCCGCACCACGCCGGCCGAGCGGCAGACCGCGCTGCTCGCGCTCGCCGACCTCGTCGACCAGCACGCCGACGAGCTCGTCGCGGCCGAGTCGCGCAACACCGGCAAGCCGCTGCACCTGACGGCGACCGACGAGGTGCCGCCGTGCGCCGACCAGCTGCGCTTCTTCGCCGGGGCGGCGCGCGTGCTCACGGGCCTGTCGGCGGGGGAGTACCTCGAGGGTCACACGTCGTGGCTGCGGCGCGAGCCCGTCGGCGTCGTCGGCCAGGTCACGCCGTGGAACTACCCGTTGATGATGGCCGTGTGGAAGGTCGCGCCCGCGCTCGCGGCGGGCAACACGGTGGTGCTCAAGCCGTCGGACACGACCCCCGTCACGACCGTGCGGCTGGCCGAGCTCGCGGCGCAGGTGCTCCCGCCGGGGGTGCTCAACGTCGTGTGCGGCGACCGGGACACGGGACGCGCGCTGGTCGCGCACCCCCGGCCCGACCTGGTCGCGATCACGGGGTCGGTGCGGGCGGGGGCCGAGGTCGCGCGGGCCGCGGCGGACGGGCTCAAGCGCGTGCACCTCGAGCTCGGCGGCAAGGCGCCGGTCGTCGTCTTCGACGACGCGGACGTGGCCGCCGCGGCCGAGGGGATCGCCGACGCGGGGTACTACAACGCCGGCCAGGACTGCACCGCCGCGACGCGTGTGCTGGTGCACGGTCGCGTCCACGACGACTTCGTCGCCGCGCTGGCCGAGGCGGCGCGGGCGCGTCGCACGGGTGCGCCGGACGACCCCGAGGTCGCGTTCGGCCCGGTGAACAACGCGTCGCAGCTCGAGCGCGTCACCGGGTTCCTCGACCGGCTGCCGGACCACGCCGACGTCGTCGTCGGGGGTTCGCGGGTGGCGGGGCCGGGCTACTTCCTGGAGGCGACGGTCGTCGACGGGCTGCGCCAGCAGGACGAGGCCGTGCAGGAGGAGATCTTCGGTCCCGTCGTGACCGTGCAGACCTTCACGGACGAGGACGAGGCCCTGCGCCTCGCGAACGACGTCCGGTACGGGCTCGCGTCCTCCGTGTGGACCCGGGACCACGCGCGGGCGCTGCGCGTCTCGCGTGCGCTGGACTTCGGCGTCGTGTGGGTCAACACGCACATCCCGTTCGTCGCGGAGATGCCGCACGGCGGGTTCAAGAGCTCGGGGCACGGCAAGGACCTGTCGTTGTACGGGCTCGAGG
Organism: Actinomycetes bacterium; assembly: GCA_023424135.1. Classification (GTDB taxonomy): domain Bacteria; phylum Actinomycetota; class Actinomycetes; order Actinomycetales; family Cellulomonadaceae; genus Cellulomonas. The sequence goes on from JAFAEH010000283.1 coordinate 11,281, forward strand.
AGTACACGCGGCTCAAGCACGTGATGTCGGCGTTCGACGTGTGACCCGAGGTCGCGGGCGGGCGGTGTCCCGATCTGTGGTCGACACCTGTCACCGACGAACTACACAGTCGTAACATGTCGGGCGTCGTCCCGGCTCCGGCGCGGTCTTCGTCGCGGATGTTCCAGGACTGCAAACTTTTCGTTGCGAACGTGCGATCTCGCGACGAAATCCTTGTGCGGCCGCCGTGCCGTGCGCCACGATCCAGCCGGGCCGCGGTGCGGTCCGCCCTGAGAGGAGCGAGATGAGTAGCAGCCGTCGACGTCCGGTTCCGGCCGACCCCCGGGTACGCGACCTGGTGCGGCAGGCACAAGGGATCTCGCGGCGCCGCTTCCTCGCGGGCGCGGCGGGAGCCGCCGGCACGGGCGCGCTGCTCGCCGCGTGCGGGACGAGCGGGGGCGCGGGCGCCTCGGGCCAGGGCGGCTCGGACAGCGGTCCGCTGCGGTGGGCCAACTGGACGCAGTACCTCGACCAGGACGAGGCGGGCACGAGCTTCCCCACCCTCGAGGCGTTCGAGCAGGCCAGCGGGATCCCCGTCGAGTACTACGAGGACATCGAGGACAACGACTCGTTCTACGGCAAGATCTCCCGCCAGCTCCAGCGCGGTCAGGACATCGGCTACGACGTCGTCACGCTGACCGACTGGATGACGGCGCGCTGGATCCGTCAGGACTACGTCGCGCGCCTGGACCGCACGCGCATCCCGAACGCCGACAACATCCTGGCCAACCTCGCGGGCGTCGACTTCGACGACGGCCGCAACTACTCCCTGACGTGGCAGTCCGGCTTCGCCGGCATCGCGTGGAACACCGAGGCGATCCCGCAGGGCCTGCGCACGGTCTCCGACCTGTGGAACCCCGAGTACAAGGGTCGCGTCGAGGTGCTCTCGGAGATGCGCGACACGATCGGCCTGATCATGCTCGACAACGGCATGGACCCGGCGGGCGGCTGGTCGACCGACGACTGGTTCGACGCGCTCGACGTCGTGCAGCGCAACCTCGACGACGGGCAGATCCGTCAGGTCCGGGGCAACTCCTACACGCAGGACCTCGCGTCCGGCGACGCGATCGCCTGCTTCGCGTGGTCGGGCGACATCACGTCGCTCAACTACGAGCACGACGGCCGGTTCGCCTTCGCCATCCCCGACGCGGGCGGCACGCTGTGGAGCGACAACCTCATGGTGCCCAAGGCGTCACCGCGCCTGGCGCAGGCCGAGGAGCTCTTCGACCACTACTACGACCCGGCCGTCGCGGCCGAGGTCGCCGCCTGGGTCAACTACATCACCCCCGTGCAGGGCGCGCAGGAGGCGATGCTCGACATCGACCCCGAGCTCGCCGAGGACCCGATGATCTTCCCGACCGAGGAGATCCTGTTGAAGGCCCACGTCTTCCGGACCCTGACGCCTGCCGAGGAGGAGCGCTACAACGGCCAGTTCCTCTCGGTGATCGGCGCGTGAGCGCGGTGACCGCCGTCGTCGCCGGGGGCACGACGTCGCCCGCGGGGTCTGCCGCGCGCGGTGCGGCCCTCGAGATCGCGGCGGTCACCAAGCGCTTCGGATCGTTCGTGGCCGTCGACGACCTCACGCTCGACGTGCCGTCCGGCGCGTTCTTCGCGCTGCTCGGCCCCTCCGGGTGCGGCAAGACGACCACGCTGCGGATGGTCGCCGGGCTCGAGCAGCCCACCTCCGGCACGATCTGCCTGGCGGGGCGCGACGTCACCACGGCGCCCGCGCACCGCCGGCCGGTCAACACCGTGTTCCAGTCGTACGCGTTGTTCCCGCACCTCGACGTGCTCGAGAACGTCGCGTTCGGGCTGCGGCGGCGCGGTGCGCGCGACGTGCGCGCCAGGGCGCTCGAGGCGCTCGAGCTGGTCGAGCTCGCGCACCTCGCGGACCGTCGCCCGGCCCAGCTGTCCGGCGGTCAGCAGCAGCGCGTGGCCCTGGCGCGCGCCGTCGTCAACCGCCCGGCGCTGCTGCTGCTCGACGAGCCGCTCGGGGCGCTCGACCTCAAGCTGCGCCGCCAGATGCAGCTCGAGCTCAAGCGCATCCAGGCCGAGGTCGGGCTCACGTTCGTGCACGTCACGCACGACCAGGAGGAGGCCATGACGATGGCCGACACCGTCGCGGTCATGAACCACGGGCGCATCGAGCAGCTCGGCGCACCCGCGGACCTGTACGAGCACCCGCGCACCGCGTTCGTCGCCAACTTCCTGGGGCAGTCGAACCTCGTCGCCGGTTCGGTCGTCGAGGCGCTCGACGGCGGTGCGACGCTCGGTGTCGACGTCGCGGGCACGCGCGTCCTCGTGCCCGCCGCACGCAGCGTGGCTGCCGGCCCGGGCGTCCTGGTCGGCGTCCGTCCCGAGAAGATCCGGCTCGTCGACGCCCGCGAGGGCGCACACGCCGCTTCGACCGACGTCGCCGACGGACACAACGTGCTCGGACCGGGCACCGTCGTCGACGTGTCGTTCGCCGGGGTCAGCACGCAGTACCAGGTGGCGGTGGACGGTCTCGGCACGTTCGGGGTCTTCGCGCAGAACACCGACGGGGCGCCGGCCCACGCGCCGGGCAGCCGCGTGCGGCTCGTGTGGTCCGCCGCGCACACGTTCGCGCTCGACGGGCACGAGGAGGTCGCCGCCGGCACGGTCGACCTGGACGACGAGCCGTGAGCGTCGTCGCCGCGCTCGGGCACGGTGCGGGACCGGACGCCGGGGGCACCGCGCCGCACGCCGCACCGGCGCCGCGACGACGCGGCTACCGAGGTCTGCTCGTCCCCGGCCTGCTCTACCTGGTCGCGTTCTTCGTCGTGCCCGTGGGCACGCTGCTCGCGACGTCGTTGTACGCGCCCGTCCCCGGCGGCGAGCTCGGCGAGTTCGCGCCGGCCCTGCGCTGGCAGAACTACCCCGAGACCGTCGTGCAGTTCTGGCCGCAGATCGCACGGTCGTTCTCGTTCGCCGCGATCGCGACCGTGGTGACGCTCGTGGTCGGCTACCCGATGGCGTACCTCATCGCGGTGCGCGCCCGCGGCCGACCGGGCCTGCAAGGGCTGCTGATCGTGCTCGTCGTCGCCCCGTTCTTCACCAGCTTCATCCTGCGCACGATCGCGTGGAAGCAGATCCTCGCGGACGACGGCGCGGTGGTCGCGGCGCTGCGCTGGATGCACGTCCTGGCACCCGACGGGCGGCTGTCGGCGACGCCGGTGGCCGTCGTGATCGGCCTGACGTACTCGTTCCTCCCGTTCATGGTCCTGCCGCTGTTCGCCTCGCTCGAGCGGCTCGACCCGCGGATGCTCGAGGCGGGTGCGGACCTGTACGCGCGCCCCTTCACGACGTTCCGCACCGTGACGCTGCCGCTGTCGATGCCGGGCGTGGTCGCCGGCACGCTGCTGACGTTCATCCCGGCGGTCGGGGACTACGTCAACTCCTCGCTCCTGGGGAACAACACGACCACGGTGATGGTCGGGCAGGTCATCGACGCGCGGTTCTTCCGCGTCCTGGACTACCCGACGGCCGCCGTGCTCTCGGTGGTGCTCATGGCCTCGATCCTCGCGCTCGTCACGGCGTACGTGCGCCGCTCCGGGACGGAGGACCTGGTGTGAGCCGTCTGCGCCTCGGCGACGCGGTCGTCCCGGTGTTCGCGTCGCTGGGCTTCGTGTTCCTGCTCGTGCCCATCGCGTACACCGTGCTGTTCTCGTTCAACGACGCCGGCAAGACGAACCTCGTGTGGCGGGGCTTCACGCTCGACGCATGGCGCAACCCCTGCGGCGCACCACGGGTCTGCGACGCGCTCGTCGGGTCGCTGCAGGTCGGCCTGCTCTCGACGCTGCTGGCGACCGCCCTCGGCACGCTGCTCGCGGTCGGGCTCGTGCGCGCGCGCTTCCGCGGCCGGGGTGCGGTCAACCTGCTGGTCTTCCTGCCGATGGCGACGCCCGAGGTCGTGCTGGGTGCCGCGCTGGTCTCGCAGTTCCTGTCGCTGCGGCTGCCCCTGGGGTTCGGCACGGTCGTCGTCGCGCACGTGATGTTCTGCCTGAGCTTCGTCGTCGTGGCCGTCAAGGCGCGCGTCGCGACGCTCGACCCGGCGCTCGAGCAGGCCGCGGCGGACCTGTACGCGACCCCCTGGCAGGCGTTCTGGCGCGTGACGTTCCCGCTCCTGCTGCCGGGCATCGGTGCGGCCGCCCTGCTCGCGTTCAGCCTGAGCTTCGACGACTTCATCGTGACGAACTTCACGTCCGGCGGGTTCTCCACCTTCCCGAAGTTCGTCTACGTGTCCGCGACGCGCGGCATCCCGCCGCAGGCCAACGTCATCAGCTCGGCGATGTTCCTGCTCGCGCTGCTCGTGGTCGTCCTCGTGCAGGTCGTCTCGCGGGCGCGCCGCCGTCGCTGACGCGGGGCACCGCGCCGCCGGCGCCCGCTGGTCGCTCCCAGCCGTCGTTCAGGTCGGGAGCCGAACATGTCGATGCACGGGCGTACCCTGCCCGCGGAGAGGCCGGCGGCAGGTCCAGGAAGGTGGTACGTGGTGGAGACGTTCGTGGGGGTGCTCGTCTTCGTCGTCGTGCTCCTCGGGTCGATCGCGCTGCACGAGGTCGGGCACATGCTGCCCGCCAAGCGGTTCGGCGTCCGGGTGAGCCAGTACATGGTCGGGTTCGGCCCGACGCTGTGGTCGCGCACGCGCGGAGAGACGGAGTACGGCCTCAAGGCGCTGCCGCTGGGCGGCTACGTCCGGCTCGTCGGCATGTACCCCACGGACGACGCGGTCGGCGCGCACGAGCCGCGCGGCTGGTGGCAGCGGATCGCCGCCGACGCCCGCGCCGCCAGCGCGGACGAGATCCACCCGGGCGAGGACCACCGGGCGTTCTACCGCCTGTCGACCCCCAAGAAGCTCGCCGTCATGCTCGGCGGGCCCGTGATGAACCTCGTGATCGCGGTCGTGCTGCTGCTCGTCGCCTACGTCGGGATCGGCGTCCCGACGGCGAGCACGACGGTCGCGAGCGTGTCGCAGTGCATCCTCGCGGTCGACGCGCCCGCCGACGCGACCTGCACCGACGAGGACCCTGCGGCGCCGGCGGTCGCCGCCGGCCTGGAGCCCGGTGACGTCATCGTGTCCTACGACGGTGTCGAGGTGACGTCGTGGGCGCAGGTCAGCGGGCTCATCCGGGGGACCGGCGACGCGACGGTGCCGATGGTCGTCGAGCGCGACGGCACGCGCGTCGAGCTGAGCGTCACGCCGGCGGTCGCCGAGCGCCCGGTGGTCGACGACGACGGGTTCGTCGTCACCGACGACGAGGGGACGGTCGTGACCCGCGCGGTCGGGTTCCTCGGGCTCTCGCCCGCGGTCGAGGTCCAGCGCCAGCCGGTGGGCGAGGCGCTGCAGGTCGCGGCGTCCGGGACGTGGGAGACGATGAAGGTCGTCGCGACGCTGCCGCAGCGGGTCGTCGCGCTCGTGACCTCGACCGCGGCGGGCGAGGAGCGCGACACGACGTCGATCGTCGGACCGGTGGGCGTCGGTCGATTCGCCGGCGAGATCGCGTCGATGGACTCCGAGCCGGTCGCGGTGCGCGCCGCGGGGCTGCTGTCGACGCTCGCGATGCTCAACCTCGCGCTGTTCGTGTTCAACCTGCTGCCGCTGCCGCCGCTGGACGGCGGGCACGTCGCCGCCGCCCTGTGGGAGGGCGCGCGTCGTCAGGTCGCGCGGCTGCGGGGGCGCGCACGCCCGCGGCCCACGGACTCGGCGCGGCTCGTCCCGCTCGCGTACGCCGTGTTCGTGCTGCTCGGGGGCGTGGGCGTGCTGCTCGTCTACCTCGACATCGTCAACCCGGTGCGGCTCACCTGATCCGGCACGCGCACCCGCGTGGACGTCCGGTGTCGGTGCGGTGAGGGGTGCGGGCCGTCACGCGTCGGCGGCGCCGGAGGATGGGATGATGGCTGCGTGAGCACCGCGATCAACCTCGGCATGCCGCAGGCCCCCGTCCCCGTCCTGGCCCCGCGGCGGGCGTCCCGCAAGATCCGCGTCGGCAAGGTCGAGGTCGGCGGCGACGCGCCCGTGTCGGTGCAGTCGATGACGACGACCCCCACGACCGACATCAACCGCACGCTGCAGCAGATCGCCGAGCTCACGGCGGCCGGGTGCGACATCGTGCGCGTCGCGGTCCCGAGCCAGGACGACGCCGAGGCGCTGCCGGCGATCGCGCGCAAGTCGCAGATCCCGGTGATCGCGGACATCCACTTCCAGCCCAAGTACGTGTTCGCCGCCATCGACGCGGGCTGCGCGGCCGTGCGTGTCAACCCCGGCAACATCCGCAAGTTCGACGACCAGGTCAAGGAGATCGCCGCGGCCGCCACCGCCGCGGGCGTCTCGATCCGCATCGGCGTCAACGCCGGGTCGCTCGACCCGCGCCTGCTCGCGAAGTACGGCAAGGCGACGCCCGAGGCGCTCGTCGAGTCCGCCGTGTGGGAGGCGTCGCTGTTCGAGGAGCACGGCTTCCGCGACTTCAAGATCAGCGTCAAGCACAACGACCCCGTCGTGATGGTCCGTGCCTACGAGCTGCTCGCCGAGCGCGGCGACTGGCCGCTGCACCTGGGCGTCACCGAGGCCGGCCCGGCGTTCCAGGGCACCATCAAGTCCGCGACGGCGTTCGGTGCGCTGCTGAGCAAGGGCATCGGCGACACCATCCGGGTCTCGCTGTCCGCACCGCCGGTCGAGGAGGTCAAGGTCGGCCTGCAGATCCTGCAGTCGCTGAACCTGCGGCCCCGCAAGCTCGAGATCGTCTCGTGCCCGTCGTGCGGGCGTGCGCAGGTCGACGTGTACACGCTCGCCGAGAAGGTCACCGCGGGGCTCGAGGGCATGGAGGTGCCGCTGCGCGTGGCCGTCATGGGCTGCGTCGTCAACGGCCCCGGCGAGGCGCGTGAGGCGGACCTGGGCGTCGCGTCCGGCAACGGCAAGGGCCAGATCTTCGTCAAGGGCGAGGTGATCAAGACGGTCCCGGAGTCGCTCATCGTCGAGACGTTGATCGAGGAGGCCATGCGCCTCGCCGAGACCATGGACCCCGTCGAGTCGGGCGAGGGCGCACCGGTCGTGACCGTCGGGTGAGATCCCCGGGACGGGCGCACGTCCGCTCCGCCCGTCCGAGCGACAGCCGGGTGTGACGTGGGGCACAATCAGGGCATGGTGGCACCCCAGGCGACGACGCTCGGCGGACGCACCGGCGCGCGGGTGCTCGGCGACGGCGACGTTCCCGCGGCCCTGGCCGTGTGTGCGACCGACCCCGTGGGTTCGCTCCTGGCCGCGAGCAGGCTGGAGCACGCCGCCGCCGTGGGGGTCCGGCGGGCGGGCGGTGAGCTGTGGGGCTACACGCAGGACGGCACGCTGCTCGCGATCTGCTGGGTCGGGGCCAACCTCGTTCCCGTCGTCGGCGACCCCGACGTCCGGCACCAGGCGCTGGCCGCGTTCGCCGAGCTGGGGCGTGAGCGGGGCCGACGCTGCTCGTCGATCGTGGGGCCGGCCGACGCCGTGCTGGGGCTGTGGTCGCGGTTGCGCGGCACGTGGCCCGTCGAGCGGGAGGTCCGCGCCCACCAGCCCTCGATGGTGCTCGACTCCGCCCCCCGCGTCGCACCCGACCCCCGCGTGCGACGCTCGCGGCCCGACGAGTACGACATCGTGCTGCCCGCGTGCGTGCGGATGTTCACCGAGGAGGTCGGCTACTCGCCCGCGAGCGGTCCCGGCGGACCGTACGAGGTCCGGGTGCGTCGGCTCGTCGAGGAAGGGCGCTCGTTCGTGCTCGTCGACCGCGGCTCGTGGCGTCGTCCGCGGGTCGTGTTCAAGGCCGAGGTGCCCGCGGTCGCCCTGGGCGTGGCGCAGGTGCAGGGCGTGTGGGTCGACCCGGAACGGCGCGGTGAGCGCCTGTCCGAGAGCGGTATGGCGGCCGTCGTCGAGGCGACCCGCGCGCAGATCGCCCCCGTCGTCTCGCTGTACGTCAACGGCTACAACACCCGAGCCGTGCGCGCCTACGAGGCCGTCGGGTTCCGCGAGGTCGGCCAGTACGCGACCGTCCTGTTCTGACGCGGCCGTCCTGCGACCGGGCGCCCGGGACCTGCCGCGTCGGACGCAGGCCCCGACCCACCTGACCGATGGGTGCGGGCGACGCGCCGGTCAGACGACGCGCACCGGCCGGCGCTGCCACCAGTGCAGGAGCGCCGCCGTCGCCGCGCCGGCCGCCAGTGCGACGAGCACCGCGACCGCCGGCATCGTGACGACCACCGCACGTGCGAGGACGGCGGACGCGCCGAGCAGTGCGACCACCCCGACCATGACCGCCGTCGCACCGAGCGAGGTCCCGAGCGGGCGCCCGTCCACGTGGCGACGCCAGTGCAGGTGGGAGGCCGTGCTGACCAGGATCCCGGCGACCAGCAGGAGCCAAGCCGCGGTGCCGTGGCCGAGCACCGGGAGCGTGAGGGCGCCGACCGACAGCGTGGCCGTCACCCCCGACGCGACGGCGTAGCGTGCCGGGAGCGCGTGATCGCGGAGGGTCGCGGTCGTCGGTGTCATGGGCGAAGGCTAGCGGCGTCGCGCGTCCGGCCGGCCCGGTTCGCGCAGGTCATCGCCGTCGACCGGGCGTGTGCGGCGCCCCCGTACGGTCCGCCCGGGGTCGCTCACCGCAGCAGGCGGGACATGCGGCGGTCGGCCAGCGGCTTGCCGCCGGTCTGGCAGGTGGGGCAGTACTGCAGCGACGAGTCGGCGAACGAGACCTCGTGGACGGTGTCCCCGCACGGGGTCCCGTCCCACCCGGGGCAGGCCATGCCCGTGCGCCCGTGCACGCGCATGCCCCGGCGCTTCGCGTCCTTGAGCTCGGCCGCCGGCCGTCCGGCCGCCGTGGCGACCGCCTCGGTCAGCACCGTGCGGATCGCGGCGTGCAGCGCGCGCGTCCGCGGCTCGTCGTACGACCTGGTCGGGGCGAAGGGGCTCGTGCGTGCGACCAGCAGGATCTCGTCGGAGTAGGCGTTGCCGATGCCCGCGATCGTGCCCTGGTCGCGCAGCAGACCCTTGACCTGCTGGTTGCGTGCACCGAGCAGCTCGCCGAGCCGCTCGGGTGTGAACGCGTCCGACAGCGGCTCGACGCCGAGGCTTGCGACCTGCGGCACGTCGGCCGGGTCGGGCACGACGTGCACCGCGAGCCGCTTGCGCGTACCGGCCTCCGTGAGGTCGAACCCGGACCCGTCGTCGAAGCCGACGCGCAGCGCGATCGGTGACTTCCCGGGCCGTGCCGGCCGCTGCGGCAGGGCGTCGTACCAGCGCACCCAGCCCGCGCGCGACAGGTGCCACACGAGGTGCAGCGGGCCGTCGGCGGGGGAGTCGACCGTCAGGTCGAGCCACTTGCCGTGCCGCCGCGCGTCGGTGACGGTCCCGCCGCGCAGCGCGGTCGGCGCAGGTCGGAACGTCTTGAGCGCGCTGATCGCCGCGACCTCGATGCGCGCCACGACGCGCCCGGCGGTCCGCCCGCGCAGGAACTGCGCGAGCGCCTCCACCTCGGGCAGCTCCGGCACGCCCCCATGCTGCCACCCACGCACCACCGCCGCGACGGAGCCACGCACGCAGCCGGGGAGCATGTCGTGGCGTGCTCCCCGGGTGTCTGGATGCCTCCGTCGCGGTGGGGGTGGGGCGGGGTGCGGGGGAGGGCGACGGGCGCACTAGGCTCGCGGTCATGCTCCTGCGCATGTCCACGCTCTTCGTCCGCACGCTCCGTGAGGACCCCGCCGACGCCGAGGTCGCGAGCCACAAGCTGCTCGTGCGCGCGGGGTACATCCGCCGCGCCGCCCCCGGCATCTACACCTGGCTCCCGCTCGGGCTGCGCGTCCTGGCCAAGGTCGAGCAGGTCGTCCGTGAGGAGATGGCCGCGATCGGCGCGCAGGAGGTGCACTTCCCGGCGCTGCTGCCCAAGGAGCCGTACGAGGCGACCGGCCGCTGGACCGAGTACGGGCCGAACATCTTCCGTCTGAAGGACCGCAAGGGTGGCGACTACCTCCTCGCCCCCACGCACGAGGAGATGTTCACGCTGCTGGTCAAGGACCTGTACTCGTCGTACAAGGACCTGCCGCTCGCGCTGTACCAGATCCAGACCAAGTACCGCGACGAGGCCCGGCCGCGTGCGGGGCTCATCCGCGGACGCGAGTTCGTCATGAAGGACGCCTACTCCTTCGACCTCGACGACGACGGCCTGGCGGCGGCCTACGAGGCGCAGCGCGGTGCCTACCAGCGCATCTTCGACCGGCTCGGCCTCGAGTACGTCATCGTGGCCGCGACGTCGGGCGCCATGGGCGGGTCGCGCTCCGAGGAGTTCCTCACGCCGACGGCCATCGGCGAGGACACGTTCGTGCGTTCGCCCGGCGGGTACGCCGCGAACGTCGAGGCGGTCACGACCGTCGTGCCCGCGGCGCTCGACTGGTCCGACGCGCCTGCCGCGCACGTCGAGGACACCCCGGACACCCCGACGATCGACTCGCTCGTCGCGCTCGCGAACGAGCGGTTCACGCGGCCCGACCGTGCCTGGACCGCTGCGGACACGCTGAAGAACGTCGTCCTCGCCCTCGTGCACCCCGGCGGGGAGCGCGAGCTCGTCGTCGTCGGGCTGCCCGGCGACCGTGAGGTCGACCTCAAGCGTGTCGAGGCCGCCGTGGCGCCGGCCGAGGTCGAGGCCGCGGGCGATGCGGACTTCGCGGCGCACCCCGAGCTCGTGCGCGGCTACATCGGCCCCGCGGCGCTGGGCCCGAACGTGCCCGTCGCGCAGGGCGCCGAGCGCACCGCCGTGCGGTACCTGCTCGACCCCCGCGTCGTGCCGGGCACGCGCTGGATCACCGGCGCGAACGCGCCCGGACGTCATGTGCTCGACCTGGTCGCGGGGCGTGACTTCACGGCCGACGGCACGATCGAGGCGGCCGAGGTCCGGGCCGGCGACGAGGCCCCCGACGGCTCCGGGCCGCTCGAGCTCGCGCGCGGGATCGAGATCGGCCACATCTTCCAGCTCGGGCGCAAGTACGCGCAGGCGCTCGGTCTGACGGTGCTCGACCAGAACGGCAAGTCGCAGGTCGTGACGATGGGCTCGTACGGCATCGGTGTGACCCGCGTGCTCGCCGCGCTGGCCGAGGCCAACCACGACGACAAGGGCCTGGCGTGGCCCGCGCACGTCGCACCCGCGCACGTGCACGTCGTCGCGACGGGCAAGGACGACGCGGTGTTCGAGGCGGCTGCCGGGCTCGCGCAGACCCTCGCGTCGCGGGGCGTCGAGGTGCTGTACGACGACCGGCCCAAGGTCTCGCCCGGGGTCAAGTTCGCCGACGCCGAGCTGCTCGGCGTGCCGCTCGTGGTCGTCGTCGGGCGCGGGCTGGCCGACGGTGTCGTCGAGGTCCGCCCGCGGGCGGGCGGCGTGCCCGAGCAGGTGCCCGTCGGCGACGCACCCGACCGGGTCGCCGAGCTGGTGGACGAGCTGCTGGTGCGCTGAGCCGCCTCGGGGCCACCTTGGGGCGCGCGGCCCGGGTCCCGGACCCGGGC
>JAFAEH010000307.1 GCA_023424135.1 Actinomycetes bacterium
GGCCAGGCCGGCCCCCGCCGCCGGTCCGCCCGCCGCCTGCGCGCCGTGGCGGGCGCGCCGACGCGCGACGAGCGCCAGCACGACGGCGTGCGCGGCGATCGCACCCCAGACCACGTTCGTGACGACCGACGGCCACACGCCGCTGGTCGCCGCGACCGTGCCGAGCATCGCACCCGATGCCATGTTGGCGAGCTGGTAGCGCCCCGAGCGGGGCGACCACCGTCCCGTCGTGACGAGGACGTAGGCGACGAGGCACGTGACCGCGCCGACCCAGCCGAGCGCGGTGACGAGAGCGGACACGGGCGTGCTCCAGGACGGACGAGAGGATGGGCGTGGGGGTGTCGCACCGGCCTCCGGGGCGGTGGCGACCGGCCCAGTGTGCGTCCCCGATGCGTTCAGCACAATCGAATGATCCTGGACGAGGGGTGTAGAAGAACTGAACTAGTCTGAGTGGGTGACGACCGACCCCCGCCGACTCGCCGTCCTGCTGGCCGTGCACCGTGCGGGCGGTGTCCTCGCGGCCGCGGACGTCCTGCGCGTCACCCCGTCGGCCGTGTCCCAGCAGATCGCCCGGCTCGAGGCGGAGGAGGGTGTCGCCGTCCTCGACCGCGGTCCGCGCGGGGCGACGCTGACGGCCGCCGGACGCGTCCTGGCCGACGCCGCCGAGCGCATCGAGGGTGAGCTCGTGGAGGCGCGCAAGGCGCTGGCCGCGCTCGGCGGGGAGCTCTCCGGCAGGGTCACGGTCGCGGGGTTCCAGACGGCGCTGCGTGCGGTGGTCGCACCGGCGTTCGTCGCGCTCGCCGAACGCCACCCGGGCGTCGAGCTCGTCGTCGAGGAGCGTGAGCCCGTGGACGCCGCACGCCGCCTGCGCGAGGGCGACGCGGACGTCGTCCTCCTGGAGCGCGACGAGGACGCCGACACGCACACGCCGCGCGGTCAGCAGGACGTCGTCCTGCTCGAGGAACCCTGGCGCGTCGTCCTGCCTCCGCAGGTGGGGACCCCGACGCAGCTGTCCGACCTCGCGGGCACGACGTGGCTCCAGGCCGAGCCGGGCACTGCGGCGGCCCGCGCGCTCGCCCGCGTCGGCTCGGTCGTCGGGCCGCTGGCCACGCGACACGTCTACTACGACTTCGACGTCGCCCTCGCGCTCGTCGCCGCAGGTCAGGGCGTCGCGCTGCTTCCTGCGCTCGCCCTGCAGGGTGACCTGCCAGACGGTGTCACGGTCGCGACCGTCCCCGGGCTGGGCTCGCGCCGGCTCGTCGCGCGGCACCGCGCGTCCCGTCACGAGCCACGGCCGACCGTCGTCGCCGTCCTCGACGAGCTCCTGACGACCGCCGCCGACCTCACCCTCCTCTGACCCCGTCCCCGGGCCGCCGAACTCGGACTTCGGCGGCTTCTGGAGCCTCAGAAGCCGCCTAAGTCCGAGTTCGGCGCGCGGGTTAGGGGGTGGGGCGGGCGGGGGCGTGGCGCTCGAGGAACTCGAACACCTCGGTCTGGTCGACCCCGGGGAACACGCCGACGGGCAGTGCGGCGAGCAGGCTCGCGTGCGGGCGGGCGCTCGGGAACGCGTGGTCCGCCCACCGGCCGGCGAGCGAGGACGGTGCCTCGCGGCAGCACGACGGGTCGGGGCAGCGTGACGCGGACCGTTCGCTCGTCTCGCGTCCACGGAACCAGCGCACGTGCGCGAACGGCACCCCGACGCTCACGGAGAACGCCCCCTGCGACGACCCCTGCACGCGTGACGTGCACCAGAACGTCCCGGACGACGTGTCGGTGTACTGGTAGTACGGGCTGAACCGGTCCTCGAGGGTGAAGACGACGCGTGCGGTCCACTGCCGGCAGACCGGCTGACCCTCGATCGCGCCGAGCGGGTCGGACGGGAACACGACGCCGTCGTTCTCGTACGCCTTGTGCAGCGTGCCTCCCTCGTGGACCTTCATGAAGTGCACGGGGATCTGCAGGTGCCGGGTCGCGAGGTTGGTGAACCGGTGCGCGGCGGTCTCGTACGGCACGGCGAACGTGTCGCGCAGGTCCTCCACGGACAGCCGTCGCTCGCTCTTCGCCTCCGTCAGGAAGTCGACCGCGGAGGTCTCCGGCAGCATCAGCGCGGCCGCCAGGTAGTTCGCCTCGACGCGCTGGCGCAGGAAGTCCGCGTAGTCGACCGGCTCGGTGTGCCCGAGGACGTGCGACGCGACGGCCTGCAGCAGCGGTGAGCGCGAGTCGTTGAACCCGACGTTGCCCTGGGGCAGGTAGATGCGCCCGTGCGCGAGGTCGGTCACCGTGCGCGTCGAGTGCGGCAGGTCGGCGACGTAGTGCAGCGTGAACCCCAGGTGCGCCGCGACCTCGGCGGTCTGCCGCTGCGACAGCGGCCCGCCGTGGTGCCCGATCGCCTCCAGCAGGTCACGTGCGCGCTCCTCGAGCTCGGGGAAGTAGTTGTCCTGCGCGCGCATGCGGGCGCGCAGCTCGGCGTTGGCGCGGCGCGCCTCCTCGGGGGTCGCGGCGTTCTCGGTGAGCAGCCGCTGCACCTGGCCCTGCAGCGCGACGAGCGCCTCGAGCGCGTCGGACGGCAGCGTGCGGCTGACCTTGACGGGCGGCACACCGAGCGTCGCGAACAGGGGCCCGCGCTGCGCGCGCTCGAGCTCGACCTCCAGCGCGGCGCGGCGCGACGGCGGCTCGGCCCGCAGCAGCTCGGCCAGCGGCACGCCGAGCGCCTCGGCGATCTGCGCGAGCAGCGAGAGCTTGGGCTCGCGGTGCCCGTTCTCGAGCATCGAGACCTGCGACGCGGCCCGTCCGATCGCGCGGCCCAGGTCGTCGAGCGTCATGCCCCGCGCGGTGCGCAGGTGCCGCACGCGCCGGCCGAGGACGAGCGTGTCGAGCGCACCGTCGTCCTGCGGGGTGCCTGCACCGGCGCCGTCCGGACGGGCCTCGACCGTCCCGCGACGGGCGCCGGCCTGCGGTGCGCGTCGGTCGTCCGCGCGCGCGCTCGCGGGGGCCGGCCGACGCGGGTCGGGGGTCCGGGGGCGGGGTGTCGTCGTCGTCACCCGGTCAGCGTCGCACCGTGGGAACGATCCCGTCCAGGAGAAGGATGCGGATTCTTCCATCTGCATCTCTCTGACGTGCGACGACGCTCCGCAGCAGGTGGCATACCGAACGGTCTGTGGACAAAGACCCCGCGGACTTCACGCCGACGGGTCGTCGACAGGCTGATGACCGGCGGCTGTTGCGGCCCGCGGAAGACTCGCCGATCTTCACGCGGCACGACCGGTGCCGAGCGTCGTCGCGGGCACCACGGTGGGACATGGGCAGCCCACCCGGGCCCCGCGACCACATCAGGACCACGTGACGCCACCGCCGTCACCGCACCGGAAGGCACCGATCATGACCGCACCCACCCAGCTCGACGACCTGCAGCGCACCACCGCCGTCGCGGGTGCGGTCGAGGTCTCCCGCCCCGGCGACCAGGACGGCACGGCCGAGCAGCTCGAGCAGCAGTGGCGCACCGACCGCCGCTGGGCCGGCATCGAGCGCCGGCACACCGCCGCCGACGTCGTGCGGCTGCGCGGCTCGGTCCGCGAGGAGCCGACGCTCGCCCGCCGCGGTGCGGAGCGGCTCTGGGAGCTACTGCACACCCGCACGCACGTCCCCGCGCTCGGCGCGCTCACCGGCAACCAGGCGGTCCAGCAGGTCAAGGCCGGCCTCGAGGCCATCTACCTGTCCGGCTGGCAGGTCGCCGCCGACGCGAACCTCTCCGGTCAGACGTACCCCGACCAGTCCCTGTACCCGGCCAACTCCGTGCCGGCCGTCGTGCGGCGCATCAACAACGCGCTGCTGCGCGCCGACCAGATCGACGTCGCCGAGAACGGCACCCCGACACGCGACTGGCTCGCGCCGATCGTCGCCGACGCCGAGGCCGGGTTCGGTGGTCCGCTCAACGCCTACGAGCTCATGCACCAGATGATCACCGCCGGCGCTGCGGGCGTGCACTGGGAGGACCAGCTCGCCGCGGAGAAGAAGTGCGGCCACCTGGGCGGCAAGGTGCTCGTCCCGACGTCGCAGCACGTGCGCACGCTGTCCGCGGCGCGCCTCGCGGCCGACGTCGCCGGCGTCCCCACCGTCATCGTCGCCCGCACCGACGCGCTCGCCGCCGACCTGCTCACGGCCGACGTCGACCCCCGCGACGAGGAGTTCCTCACCGGTGAGCGCACCGCCGAGGGCTACTACCGGGTCCGGCCGGGTCTCGACGCCGTCGTCGCCCGCGCGAAGGCGTACGCGCCGTACTCCGACCTCATCTGGGTCGAGACGTCGACGCCCGACGTCGCGCTGGCCGTCGAGTTCGCCGAGCGGCTGCACGAGGCGTTCCCCGGCAAGCTCCTCGCCTACAACTGCTCGCCGTCGTTCAACTGGCGCGCGCACCTGGACGACGCGCAGATCGCGCGGTTCCAGCGCGAGCTCGCCGGGCACGGCTACGCGTTCCAGTTCATCACCCTCGCCGGCTTCCACGCCCTCAACGAGTCGATGTTCACGCTCGCCAAGGGCTACGCCGAGCGCGGCATGAGCGCCTACGTCGACCTGCAGACCGCCGAGTTCGCGGCCGAGGCCGACGGCTACACGGCCACCCGTCACCAGCGGGAGGTCGGCACGGGCTACTTCGACCAGGTCGCCACCGCGATCAGCCCCGACAGCGCGACCCTCGCCCTCGCCGGCTCCACCGAGACGGCTCAGTTCCACTGACCAGCCCGTCGGCGCGTGGGCCCCGGCCCCGCCGACCGCACCCCCAGGAGCACGCCATGACGATCATCGACACGTCGCCCGTCGCGACCAACCCTCTGACGCCCCCGTTCGCGCACCCCCGTCTGGTCCTGACCGGCCCGCAGGTCGACGGCACCGACCAGGTGCTCACGCCGGAGGCGATGGACTTCCTCACCGACCTGCACCAGCGCTTCTCGGGCCGCCGCCACGAGCTGCTGCTCGCCCGCCAGCGCCGGCGCGACCGCTTCGGCAACGGGGCCGACCCCGACTTCCTGCCGATCACCGCGCACATCCGCGCGGACCGCTCGTGGCGCGTCGCCGGGCCCGGACCGGGCCTGGAGGACCGCCGCGTGGAGATCACCGGCCCCACCGACCGCAAGATGACGGTCAACGCGCTGAACTCGGGCGCGAAGGTGTGGCTCGCCGACCACGAGGACGCGATGAGCCCGACCTGGGCGAACGCGATCTCCGGCCAGGTCAACCTGTACGACGCGATCCGCGGGCAGGTGGACTTCACGACCCCCGAGGGCAAGGAGTACACGGTCGGGGAGCAGACCCCCACGATCGTGTTCCGCCCCCGCGGGTGGCACCTGACCGAGAAGCACCTGCGGTTCACCGACCGGGCCGGCCAGTCGTGCTCGTCGTCGGCGTCGCTCGTCGACGCAGGGCTGTACCTGTTCCACAACGCGCACGCGCTCATCGCCGCGGGCCGCGGGCCGTACCTCTACCTGCCCAAGCTCGAGGGGCACCTGGAGGCGAGGCTGTGGGACGACGTGTTCCGCTTCACCGAGACGTACCTGGGCCTGCGGCACGGGACGATCCGCGCGACCGTGCTCATCGAGACCATCACGGCCGCGTTCGAGATGGAGGAGATCCTCTACGAGCTGCGCGACCACTGCGCGGGCCTGAACGCCGGACGTTGGGACTACATCTTCAGCGTCATCAAGAACTTCCGCGCCCGCGGCCCGCGGTTCGTCATGCCCGACCGGGGCAAGGTGACGATGACGGTCCCGTTCATGAAGGCGTACACCGAGCTGCTCGTCGCCACGTGCCACCGGCGCGGGGCCCAGGCGATCGGCGGCATGAGCGCCTTCATCCCCAACCGCCGCGAGCCCGAGGTCACCGCCCGGGCCCTGGAGCAGGTCCGTGCTGACAAGGAGCGCGAGGCCGGGCAGGGGTACGACGGCACGTGGGTCGCGCACCCGGACCTGGTGCCGGTCGCGCGCGAGGTGTTCGACGCGGCGTTCGGCGAGCGCACCGACCAGCGGCACCGTCTGCGCGAGGACGTGCAGGTCACGGCGGCGGACCTGCTCGACGTGCCGTCGGCCGGCGGCGGTGAGCCCGGCGCCGTGACCGACGCGGGTCTGCGGCAGAACGTGTCCGTGGGCGTGCGGTACCTCGAGGCGTGGCTGCGCGGCTCGGGTGCCGTGGCGATCGACAACCTCATGGAGGACGCGGCCACGGCCGAGATCTCGCGCTCGCAGATCTGGCAGTGGGTCCACCAGGGGACGACGACGGCGCAGGGGACGACGATCGACCGGCCGACCGTGGAGGCGGTGCTGACCGACGTCGTCGCCGGGCTGGAGCGCCGGGAGGGCGACCGGTACGACGACGCGGCGGACCTGTTCCGCGAGGTCGCGCTGGCCGACGACTTCCCGACGTTCCTCACGATCCCCGCGTACACGCAGCACCTGGTCACGCCGGCCTGAGCCGGCACCCGCCCGCCGCCGAGCGCGGTACTCGTCCACCCCGCGCGGGGGAGACGAGTACCGCGCTCGGCGCAGGTCCGACGCGGCACGGGAGGCGGGCCGGGGTGCGGGGGCAGGGGCGGCGGGTGAGGATCGACGGGTCCGGAACCCGACGAGAGGCAGTGCCGTGGTCAACGTCGCGATCGTCTACTACTCCGCCAGCGGGTCGGTGCACGCGATGGCGCAACGGCTCGAGCAGGCGGCCACCGACGCGGGTGCGCAGGTGCGTCGGCGGCACGTGAAGGAGATCGCGCCGACCGCGGCGATCGACGCCAACCCGGCCTGGCGTGCGCACGTCGACGCGACCGCCGACGAGCCCGTCGCGGAGCCGGACGACCTCGTCTGGGCGGACGTCGTGCTGCTGGGCAGCCCCACCCGGTTCGGCAACGTGACGAGCCAGCTCCAGCAGTACGTCGACACGCTCGGCCCGCTGTGGGCGCAGGGCAGGCTCGCCGACAAGGTGTACGGCGCGTTCACGTCGACGCAGACCGCGCACGGCGGTCAGGAGGCGACGCTGCTGTCGATCCTCACGACCGTCATGCACCTCGGGGGGATCGTCGTCGCGCCGGGGTACACCGACCCCGTGAAGTTCGTGGACGGCAACCCCTACGGCGTCTCGCACACCAGCGGCCCCGACAACGACGCGCCGCTGGGCGACGCCGTGCTCGACGCGCTCGACCACCTGGCCTCCCGCACGGTCGCGGTCGCCCGGCGCCTCGCGGCCTGACGCCCCGGCCGACCACCGGTGGCGAAAAAAGCCGTTGGCGCGCGGCGGGTGCAGGCGTAGCGTCGAGGTCACACGGGAAGGAGGTGGTCCGAGACATGAAGTCTTTCCGGACGCGTGAGGTGGCTGCCAGCTAGCCGCCCGAGACATCGGACGGACTGCACGGTCCGCAGGTGCCCCGCCGGACCACCCGGCACGGGCGGCGGCGAGTCCCGGCAGTCACCGCAGCCCGTGGGAGCCGCGACCTCGTCCCTCGCGGCAGGGCCCCGTCAGGGGTTCCGGCCCACGGGCTGTTCCCTGCCCGGGCACGGTCGGCGCGCACGTGGTGCGCCGCGGCGGTGAGAGGCTAGGCACGTGGCCCTCAAGTCCCCCGCCGAGATCGAGCAGATGCGCCCCGCCGGGCGGTTCGTCGCGCACGTCCTGACGTCGTTGCGCGCGTACGCCCAGGTGGGCATGACGACCGACGACCTGGACGCGCACGCGCGCGGCCTCATCGAGGAGGCGGGCGCGCACTCGGTGTACCTCGGGTACCACCCGAGCTTCGGCGCGATGCCCTACCCGGGCGTCCTGTGCACGTCGGTCAACGACCACGCGCTGCACGGTCTGCCGTCGGACCGTGTGCTCGCCGACGGGGACGTCCTGAGCATCGACTTCGCGTGCGAGGTCGAGGGCTGGGTCGCGGACTCGGCGCTGACGTTCCAGCTCGGCACGACGACGCCCGAGGCGCAGCGACTCATCACGACGACCGAGCGCGCCCTCGCGGCCGGCATCGCGGCCGCGCAGCCCGGCGCCCGCATGGGCGACGTGTCCGCCGCGATCGGCCGGATCGCCCGGCAGGCCGGGTACGGGCTGAACACCGACTTCGGGGGACACGGTGTGGGGCGCACCATGCACGAGGACCCGCACGTCGCGAACGACGGCCGCCCCGGCACGGGCATCCGCCTCAAGCCGGGACTGGTCGTCGCGATCGAGCCGTGGTTCATGGCCGGCGGCAACGGGTACGTCATCGACGACGACGGGTGGACCATCCGCAGCGCCGACGGCTCGATCGCCGCGCACGCCGAGCACACGGTCGCGATCACCAAGCGCGGCCCGGTCGTCCTGACGGCCCGCGACTGACAGGCCCGGGGTGGGGCATCATCTGCTCATGAGCGCTGCGCACGGTGACCAGGGGTTGCCCGTGGCACGGCCTGTCGACGCGACCGCGTGGACGGGTGAGGACGCACCCGACCCGTGGTACCGGTCCGCGCGCGGCTGGTGGGCGGCGGCTCTCGGGGTGGCCCTCGTCGTCGGCACCGTGCTCACCGACCTCGGGCTGGTGTGGTTCATGGCTGCCTACGTCGTCGTGGTCGCGACCTCGTGGTCCGACGGAGGGCGGACGTCGCGCGTCGTCCGTGCGCTCCTGTCGGGTGTCGTCGTCCTCGTCGTGGCCATGCTGCCCGTCCTCACCGGGGCGTCGGAGCTGCCGCTCGCGACGCGCGTCACGCACATCCTCGCCGGCGCGGCGCTCGGTGCGGTGCCCGCGGCCGCCGTGGCGGTGGTGCGACGCCTCCGCGCTGCGCGGTGACGCGCGTCCGGGCCGAGTCGTGAAGCGTTGATGCCGGAATCCGGCATCAACGCTTCACACCGTCCGGGCCATCGACGTCCTCCGGCGGTGTGACGCCCACCGGGTCGACGAGCACGAGCGGGTCGGTGTCCAGGTCGACGACGCGCGAGCGGGCGGGGGCCGTGCGTGCGGTCTCGAAGCGCACGGTCGCCTCGCGGCCGCGCACGTGCACGACCCACCCGCGCCCGAGCGTCGTGTGCTCGACGTCGAGCCCGGGACGCGCGTTCGACTCGTCGAGCAGGCGGCCGACGGGTGACGGGCCGAGCGGTCGCCCGACGACAGCCGCCTGCCGGTCAGCCGCCCGCCCGTCAGCCGCCTGTGCGACGTCGACCCGCCTGGTGTCGCTCGGTACGCCGTCAGGCGTCGCGTCGGCGGCCGCCTCGTCCGGCAGGGCGTCGAGCGCGAGGACACCGCTCACGTGGTCGTGCTCCCCGACGACCGCTCGCCGCGGCCCGGCGAACAGGTGCGTGTCGAGGTCGAGCGCGAGCTGCGCGTACGACGACAGCGCGTGGAACGCGACCCCCAGCAGGCGCACGGGCTCGACGACACCCGCGGCGAGGACGGCGCGCCGGGCCGCGTCGCGCAGCTCGGCGTCGGACGCGGTCGGGTGCGGGAACGTCACCGAGCGCGTGACGGTCGAGAAGTCGGCGTAGCGGACCTTCGCGACGACCGTGCGCGCGGCTCCGCCGTGCCGTTCGAGGCGTTGCAGGGCCTCGTCGACGACGTCGTCGACGGCCGACAGGACGACGTCGCGACCGCGCAGGTCGGTCGCGAAGGTGCGCTCGGCCCCGGCGGACTTGCGTTCGGACGACGTGACGACGGGCCGGTCGTCGAGCCCGCGTGACATGAGGTACAGGCCGGTGCCGTGCGCCTCGCCGAGCGTCATCGTCAGGGTGTCGAGGGGCTGACGGCGCAGGTCGGCGACGGTCCGCACGCCCAGCCGCTCGAGCGCGCCCTGCGTCGCGGGCCCGACGCCGGGGACGACGCGCACGTCGAGCGGCAGCAGCACGTCGTCCTCGTCCTGCGGTCGCACGACGACGACCCCGCCAGGTTTGCGCAGGTCGGACGCGATCTTCGCGACGAGCTTGGAGCGGGCCACCCCGACGGACACCGTCAGCCCGGTGAGCTCCGCGACGCGCGCCTGGAGGGCCTCGGCGGCCTCCTGCGGGTCGGGCGGACCGTCGACGGCGAGCGCGAGGTCCGCGAACGCCTCGTCGATCGACAGCGGCTCGACCGCGGGTGTCAGCTCGCGCAGCACCCCCATGATGACCTGCGAGTACGCGGAGTACGCCGCGAACCGCGGGACGAGCACGGCCGCCGCGGGACTGAGACGTCGCGCCCGTGCCATGGGCATCGCGGACCGGGCGCCGTCGCGTCGCGCCTCGTACGACGCGGTCGAGACGACCCCACGTCCGCCGACGCCCCCGACGAGCACCGGCCTGCCGCGCAGCGACGGCTTGTCGCGCTGCTCGACGGCGGCGAAGAACGCGTCGGCGTCGAGGTGCAGGACCGTCGCGGCGTCGCGCACGCGCACGGCCGCCTCGAGCCGGTGCGCGCGGTCGGGGTCCACGCCCCCATCCTCCGTCGTCGCGCCGACACCCGCGGACGCGGGTCGTCGCCGCGACGGTCCGGGCCGCGACGGCGTGACGGGTTGCCGTCGCCGGTCGACGGCAGCCGGTCACACTCCCGACGGGCCGCGGTCCCGGTGTCAGCAGGTCTCGTGGACCGCGCCCGGGCGGCCGCGCGGCAGGACGTCGTGGTCGCGCAGGATCACCGAGAGGCGCGGGTCGTGCGTCGCGGGGTCGCGCTGCGCGGCGCACGCGGCGGTGAACGTGGCGCGGTCGTACTCGACGTCGAGGACCACCGGGTAGACCGACGTGTAGACGTCGCACTCGTCCCACTGCGCGCACTCCTCGGCCACGACGAGGTCGGCACCGAGCGCGCGGACCTCGTCGACGAGCTCCGCGGTGTTCTTCTGCGCGTACGCGAGGCCTGCGGCGTGCGCGCGCGCGACGAGCAGCGCGGCGTACGCGAGCGTGTCGTCGGTGTCGACGAGGCCGAGGGAGCGCGTGTAGGAGTCCAGGTTGTCGACCTCGACGGCGTCGAAGCCCTTGGCCGCGCACGTGTCGATGTCGCGGCCGACGCGGGCGGCGACGCGCTCGCGCAGCGAGGGGCTCGTGATGTCGTACAGCAGCTCGTCGGGCCAGCCCTCGTCGCGCACGGGCTCGCCGTCGTGGTGCAGGACGAGCTCGGGGGTCTCGCGCAGCACGCGTTGCGTCTCCGACGGCTGGGTCTGGAAGCCGTTGACGTAGCAGACGTCGTACCGCCCGCTGGGGGTCGCGGTCACGTCCCGGACGACGACGGTCGTGCCCTCGGCCGGGTCGTCGGGGCCGCCGAGCTGGTACTCGAAGGCCGCACCGGGCTCGGGCAGCGTGACGGTGCGTGCGGCGGTCGGGGACGGGGTGGGCGACGGCGTCGCGGACGCGCTGGGTGCGGGCGGCTGCGGTGCGGCCGTGGGGGTCTGGCTCGTCGTCGGCTCCGGGCTCGGAGCGTCGGGTGCCGGGCTCGTCGTCGGGGCGGGGGTCGGTGACGACGAGGATGCGGGTGCGGGTGTGCTGGTCGCGGGCGTGGTGGGAGCGGCGACCGGCGGTTCGGCGCGGCAGCCGGTGACGAGTGCGAGGACGACGCACGCGAGCGCGACCGCGGTGCGGCGGGGGCTCGTCGTCGTCGGCACGGGCCTCACTGTAACGGTGGCGCGTCGTTCTGCCACGGGTGTCCACTCTGATGAGTGATGTCCGGTTCGCACCTCTGGTGATGATCGTCACGAAATGGTAACGGTGTGTCGGTGACCTGCAAGGATGTCGCGCGTGACAACCCCGTTCCGTGTCATGACCGTCTGCACCGGCAACATCTGCCGGTCCCCCATGGCTGAGGTCGTGCTCCGTGCACGCCTCGCCGACGCCGGCCTCGGCGACCGCGTCGAGGTCGACTCCACCGGCATCAGCGACGAGGAGCACGGCAACCCCGTCGACTGGCGCGCCCGATCCGTGCTCCGCCGTCACGGCTACCCCACCGGCGAGGGTCACCGCGCGCGGCAGACCCGCCCGTCGCACCTCGTCTCGCGCGACCTCGTCCTGGCGATGACCGCCGCGCACGCCCGCGCCCTGCGGCGCATGGCGGGCGACGACCCGGCCGTGACGTCCCGCATCCACCTGCTGCGCACGTTCGACCCGCACGCGCCGGCCGTGGACGGGCAGCCCGAGAGCGTGCTCGACGTCGACGACCCCTGGTACGGGCCCGAGGAGGGCTTCGAGACGACGCTCGCGGAGATCGAGGCCGCCGCCGACGGGGTCGTCTCGCACGTGCGCGACGCCCTCGAGGCCCGCACCCCCTGACCGCCCCGCACCCCTGACCGACCCGCGCGCCCGAGCAACGAGAACTGGTCACATATCTGCCCGGTGCCGCGCTCCACTGGTCACATATGTGACCAGTGGCCAGGTGCGGTGGGCCGGGGGTGATGGGTGGGTGTGGGAGCGTTGCGCGCGTGAGCGAACCCGTGCGTCATGTGCTGTTCCCCGGTCGGCACCACCTCGTGACGGCGTTCCAGGTCGCCTACCTGGCCGACGTGCTCGCGGGCCGCGTCGTCGACGCGGACGGTGACCCCGTGGTGTGCGCGGACGACGCGCGCGTGGTGTGGGCGCTGACGTCCGCGACGCACTCGGGGACCCGGCGCAACCCCGTCCCGGCGCACCGGCGCGAGGCGATGGTCGAGGCGGTCACGACGAGCGCCGGGCTGCCCTCGCTCGTCGTCCCCGTGCCGGACGTGCCGCCGGACCCCCGGTTCGCGCACACCGTCCTGGCGACGTGCGAGCTCGTGCTCGGGTCGACCCTCGACCCACGGGACACGCTCGTCGCGTGCTCGACGCCGCAGGTCGCGGCCCTGTACGCGGCGCTCGGGTTCCGCATCGCGACGGTTGAGGCCGGCGCCCCCGGTGACCCGGACCGTCCGTGGGACGTGCTCGAGCGCATGGTCGCGGGCGACGACGCGTGGCGCTCGCTCGCGCACCCC
The DNA here is from genome assembly GCA_023424135.1 of Actinomycetes bacterium. Taxonomy (GTDB): domain Bacteria; phylum Actinomycetota; class Actinomycetes; order Actinomycetales; family Cellulomonadaceae; genus Cellulomonas. The sequence continues at coordinate 12,897 of JAFAEH010000307.1, forward strand.
GTCGCCGTGGCGTTCTACGAGCGGTACCGGCTCGACGCGCACGTGCGGCTCGTGCACACCGACCCGACGGTGCAGGACGACGGCGACCTGACGGCGACGCGTGACTACGCGACGTACACGGCGGCGTTCGACGACGCGTCGGACCGCAAGTGGGCGCAGGTCGCCCCGCACGTGCGTCCCGGGCGGGTCGTCGACCTGGGGTGCGCGGCCGGTGGGCTGCTCGAGCGGGCCGCCCGCGACCCGCGCCTCGCCGAGTCCGACCTGTACGGCGTCGACGTGTCCCGCCACCTGGTCGCCGAGGCCGAGCACCGCCGCGCTCAGGGCGTGTTCGCGAACCCCAACGTGTTCTTCGCGCAGCGCAACCTGCTGCTCGGTCCGGTGTTCCCGCAGCGGTCGGTCGACACGACGACGACGATCGCGCTGACGCACGAGATCTCCAGCTACGGCGACGGCCGCGCGGACCTCGAGCTCCTGGCGGGGCGCATCTTCGAGCACACCCGTCCCGGGGGTGTGTGGATCAACTCCGACGTGCTCGGCCCTGCCGACCCCGAGCGGGTCGTCGACCTCGTGCTCGACGGCGACCACGACGTGCCCGCGCGCGACCTGTCCGGCGTGGACCGCGCCGCGGCCGCCGCGCACGTCGCGAGCCTGTCGCCCGCCGCGCGCCTGGTGCAGTTCGCGCACGACTTCCCCGCGCTGTCGGGGGCCCGGGTGGGGGTCGACTGGGTCGCGCGCGAGCCCGGCGTCAGCGTCGCGCGCACGTCGCTGCGCACCGCGATGGAGTACCTGTACACACGTGACTACACCGACTCGTGGCTCTCGGAGTGCCACGAGCGCTTCTGCGACCTCACCGGCGACGACTGGGCGGACCTCCTGACGGGTGTCGGCTTCGTGCTCGAGCCCGGCAGCGGCCCGTGGCGCAACGACTGGCTCGTCGAGCACCGCCTGAGCGTCGGCGCGGCCCTGCGCGACCCGGCCACGGGTGCCCCGGTGGACTGGCCCGACACGCACACCCTGACGATCGCGCGCCGCCCCCTGGCCTGACCCACGCGCGGCCGGGCCGGTCCAGGCCCGTCCACCCCGGCGCCGGCGGGACGGGGGTTCGCCCGGGCGGCGGGCACGGCACACTGGCGGCATGAAGGTCGCCGCCCGTGCGCACGTGCCGCCGTTCGCCGTCATGGAGATCCTCGCCGCCGCGAACGCCCGGCGCGCCGCCGGGGAGCACGTGCTGAACCTGTGCGCGGGTGAGCCGTCGACGGGTGCGTCGGACGTCGTGCGGCGACGTGCGGTCGAGCTGCTGACCGCGGGCGACCTCGGGTACACGGAGTCGCTGGGTGCGCCCGGGTTGCGGGCCGCCATCGCCGCGCACTACCGGGACACGGACGACGTGGACGTCGACCCGTCGCGTGTGGCCGTGACGACCGGGTCGTCCGGGGGCTTCATGCTCGCGTTCCTCGCGGCGTTCGACGTGGGTGACCGGGTGGCCCTCGCGCGGCCGGGGTACCCGGCGTACGCGAACATCCTGACGGCGCTGGGCTGCGAGGTCGTCGACCTCACGTGCGGGCCGGCGCAGCGTTACCAGCCGACGGTCGCGCAGCTCGAGGCCCTGGACCGTCCGGTCGACGGGCTCGTCGTCGCGTCGCCGGCGAACCCGACGGGCACGATGATCGCCCCGGACGAGCTCGCGGCGCTCGCGGGCTGGTGCGCTGAGCACGGCGTGCGGCTCGTCAGCGACGAGATCTACCACGGCATCACGTACCCCGACGCGTCCGGGACGACGCCCACGACGGCCACCGCGGCCCGGTACCTCGGCACGGGTGCCGTCGTCGTGAACTCGTTCTCCAAGTACTGGGCGATGACGGGCTGGCGCCTGGGCTGGCTCGTCCTGCCCGACGACCTCGTCGCGCCTGTCGACGCGCTCGCGGGCAACGTGGCGCTGTGCCCGCCGGCGCTCGCGCAGCACGCGGGGGTCGCGGCGTTCAGCGCCGACGGCATGGCCGCCGCGCGCGCCAACGTCGAGCGGTACGCCGAGTCCCGCCGGCTCCTGCTCGACCGTCTGCCCGACCTCGGCTGGGATCCCGTCGCGCCCGCGGACGGTGCGTTCTACCTGTACGGGAACGTCGCCCGGACGGGTCTGGACGCCGTCACGTACTGCGCACGGCTGCTCGACGAGGCGGGCGTGGCGCTGACGCCGGGGACGGACTTCGACCCGGTCGGCGGACGGGACTGGGTGCGGTTGTCGTTCGCGTCGTCGCCGCAGGTCGTCGCCGAGGCTGCCGACCGGGTGGTCGCGTGGCAGCGAGGGCTGTGACGGACGCCGACGCGCGGGGGTGACGGACGCCCGGACCCTGCGCCGGGTGGGGGCGGGCGCTCTCCCCCAGGGAGGACTCAGGGGCGGAGCCCGTTGAGCAGCACGGACGCGTAGCGGGCGGCCGCGTCGTCGTCGGCCGCGCGTGCCAGACGCATCGAGACCTGCATGCCGCACACCAGGTGCTGGATGTCGACGGGGGTGAGGTCGGCGCGGACGTCGCCCGCGGCCTGGGCGCGGGCGAGCAGCGCACCGAACGCGGTGAGGAGCTCGGTGAGCACGGCGTGCAGCTCGGGCCCGGCCCCTGCGGCGTCGCTCACGACCTCGGCGAGCGCCGGGTCGTCGGCGAGCAGTCGCATCGCCCCGACGACGAGGTCGCCGAACGCGTCGACCGCGGGGTCGTCGGCCGCCTGACGTGCGGACGTCACCAGCGGGTCCAGCGTCTCGAGCGCGAGCGCCTCGACGAGCGTGCGGTGGGACGGGAAGTGGCGGTACGCCGTGCCGACGCCCACGCCTGCGCGTGCGGCGACGTCGGCCAGCGCCGGGGGGTAGCCGCGCTCGTCACGTGCGGCGCGGGCGGCGTCGAGCAGGGCGGTGCGGTTGCGCGCGGCGTCGGAGCGGAGTGCGGCCATGCCACGACCCTATCTTGAAGTGGAATCCGAATCCGCTTAGAGTCCGGCAGCAGCGGAACCGGAAGGAGGTTCCGATTCTGATCCGGAGTCCGCCATGACCTCGTCCACCGCCCGCCCCGCACCCGCCCCCACCCTCCCGACGACCGCGTGGGACCCGCACCACCTGCCCGACCAGTCCGGCCGCACGGTGGTCGTCACCGGCGGCAGCGCCGGGATCGGCTACTTCATCGCCGAGCAGCTCGCGGGCGCCGGAGCGCACGTCGTCCTCGCAGCGCGCGACGCCGACCGCACCGCAGCGGCACGCACGGCGATCACCGTGCAGCACCCGCACGCCACGACGAGCGCACTCACGCTCGACCTCGCCTCCCTCGCGTCCGTCCGGCAGGCCGCCGAGCGGCTCGCCGAGCTCGACCGCGTCGACGCCCTCGTGCTCAACGCCGCCGTGATGCGCGTGCGTGCGCCCGGCTCGGCGACGGCCGACGGGTTCGACACGATCATGGGGACCGGCCACCTCGCCAACGCCGCGCTCGTCGCCCACACGCTGCCGGTGCTCGAGCGCACGCCCGGCAGCCGGGTCGTCGGCACGACGAGCGGGCTCGTGCGCCGGTTCCACCCCGAGATCGGTGACCTGGCCGTCGCGTCCCGTCCGCTCGCCACGGCCGGTCCGCTCGCGGTGGGGCGCCGGTACGTGCTGTCCAAGGCCGTCCACGAGGCGTGGTTCGTCGACCTCGACCGCCGGCTGCGCGCCGCCGGGTCGTCCACGTCCGCGCTGCTCAGCCACCCGGGCGTCGCGGTCGACTCGCGCAGCCCGCACCGTCCCGGCGTCCTCGACCCGCGTCGCGCCGCGCGCCGCGACGAGCCGCTGTGGGGACTGGTCGGCGC
>JAFAEH010000026.1 GCA_023424135.1 Actinomycetes bacterium
TCCCTGTCCACGTCCGACCCGCGCACGGCGCGGCCCGCGCCGTCCCGCGGCACGGCGTCGCGGCCGTCGCCGCGCGAGCCGGTCGGCACGTCGTCGGGCACGTCCGACCCGTCCCCCTCGGCCGTGAGCACGTACCGGTAGTGCGCGTGCGTCGCGAGCAGGTCCGCGTGCCGCCCGACGCCCGTGACACGACCGCCCTCGAGCACCGCGACCTGGTCGGCGAGCGCGACGGTCGACGTGCGGTGCGCGACGACGAGGGTCGTCGTGCCGGCGAGGACACGACGCAGCCCGTGCGTCACCTCGGCCTCGGTCGCGACGTCGAGCGCCGAGAGCGGGTCGTCGAGCACGAGCACGCGCGGCCGCCCGGCGATCGCCCGCGCGAGCGCGACGCGCTGGCGCTGCCCGCCGGACAGGCTGAGCCCCTCCTCGCCGATCACGGTGTCGACGCCGTGGGGCAGGCGGTGCACGAACCCGGCCCGCGCGACGTCCAGCGCGACCCGCACCACCTCGTCGGCCTCGTCGTCGCCCATCTGCTCGAGCCGCTCGGCGGGCACCCCCATGAGGACGTTGTCACGCACCGACGCGGAGAACAGGATCGGGTCCTCGAACGCGACCGCGACGACGCCGCGCAGCGCGTGGCGCGTGACGTCGCGGACGTCGACCCCGTCGACGAGGACCGCCCCGCCCGTGACGTCGTACAGCCGGGGCACGAGCTGCAGGAGCGTCGTCTTGCCGCTGCCCGTCAGCCCGACGAGCGCCGTCGTCCGCCCCGGCTCGAGCACGAGGTCGACGCCGCGCAGCACCTCGTGCGCGTCCGGGCCGTGCGCGAAGCGCACGTCACGCAGCTCGACGCGCGACCCGCCCGCGGGTGCCGGGGGCATCGCGACCGGCCGCTGCGGGTCGGCCAGCGCGGGCACGGTGTCCATGACGTCGAGGTAGCGGTCGGTGCCCGCGCGCGCGTCGAGCGTCATCGCGAGCAGCTGGCCGAGGCTCTCGACGGGGCGCGTCATGACGGCCGCGGTCGCGAAGAACGCGACGAGCGCACCGATGGTCGTGCGGTCGGTCGCGGCGAGCCACACGCCCAGCCCCAGCGCGAGCGCGAGCGTCGTCTCGGGGATCCACGCGAGCGCGAACGACATGCGCGACTGCGCGCGCGCCTTGTCCAGCTCGGTGCCGCGCAGCTCGTCGGCCTGGCGCACGAAGTCGTCGAGCGCGTCGTCCCCGCGCCCGAACGCCTTGAGCACGCGGATGCCGTGCACCGACTCCTCGACGCTCGTCGCGAGGTCGCCCGCCTGGTCGCGCGCCCGGCGCGCCACCACCTTGTAGTCCTGCCGGAAGCGGAAGCCGAGCCAGATCACGGGCACCGCACCCAGCAGGTACACGACCCCCAGCGGCGGGCTCGTGACCAGCATGAGCACCGCGCCGACGACCACGGTCGTCGCGGACACGACGAGCTGCACCAGGCCGAAGACCATCCACCGGCGGACCATGTGCAGGTCCCCCATGGAGCGCTGCAGGAGCTGCCCGCCGGCCCACCGGTCGTGCAGCGCGACGGGCAGGTCGAGCAGGTGACGGAACATGTCGGTGCGCATGGTGCGCTCGACCCCCGTGCCGGGGGTCGCGATGAGCGCACGACGGCACCACACGAGGAACGCTTCGAGCACGCCGAGGACGAGGACGAGCACCGCCGCGTGCACGACGGCCGCGCGTGAGCCGTCGGTCAGCAGCGGACCGTTGACGACGCCGCGCAGCACCTGCGGGACGGCCAGCGCGAGCAGGCTGGCGACGAGCGTCGCGCTGCCGCCCGCGACGACGCGCGGCAGAGCGGGACGCGCCCAGCGCACGAGCCGCAGGAGGGCACGCGTGGTGGAGGTGTCGGCGGGGGGCACCGGATCAGCCTAGGTCCGACCTCCGACATCCCGCCCTGCGGGACCGCGCCTCACACCCCGGTGCGGGCGACCGTCGTGTTGTTCGCCTGCGCGCGCGGCCGCACGACCAGCAGGTCGACGTTCACGTGCGGCGGACGCGACAGGCTCCACGCGATGGTGTCCGCGACGTCGTCGGCCACGAGCGGCTGGTAGCCCTCGTAGACCTTCGCGGCGCGCTCGGCATCGCCGGCGAAGCGCACGAGCGAGAACTCGTCGGTCGCGACGTTCCCGGGCGCGATCTCGATGACGCGGATCGGCTCGCCCACGATCTCCCAGCGCAGCGTCGTCGCGAGCATCCGCTCGGCGTGCTTGACGCCCGTGTAGCCCGCGCCGCCCGGGTAGGGCGCCTGGCCCGCGGTGGACGTGACGACGACGACGTCGCCCGCACCGGCCGCGCGCAGCAGCGGGAGCACGCCCTGGGTGACGCGCAGCGTGCCGAGCACGTTGAGCTCGTACATCGCGCGCCACCCGTCGAGGTCGGCGTCCTCGACGGTGTCGAGGCCGAGCGCACCACCCGCGTTGTTGACGACCGCGTCCAGGCCGCCGCTCTCGCGCAGGAACGCCACGAGCGCGTCGACGTCGCCGTCCTTCGTCACGTCGGCCGCGAACGGGGCGGCGCCGGTCTCGTCCGCGAGCGCGGCCAGGCGGTCGGCGCGCCGCGCGGTCGCGACGACCTCCCACCCGTCGGCGCGCAGGCGGCGCACGGTGGCCGCGCCGATGC